>JAODMH010000180.1 GCA_025465035.1 Microbacteriaceae bacterium
TGGCCTTCTGGTTGATGATCGTGTCGATCGCGATGGCGGTCTTACCGGTCTGGCGGTCGCCGATGATGAGCTGGCGCTGCCCACGGCCGATCGGAATCATGGCGTCGATGGCCTTGATCCCGGTCTGCATGGGCTCGTGCACCGACTTGCGCTGCATCACACCCGGCGCCTGGAGTTCGAGGGCGCGACGACCCTCCGGCACGATCTCGCCGAGACCATCGATGGGATTGCCGAGCGGGTCGACGACGCGGCCGAGGTAGTTATCACCGACGGGAACCGAGAGCACCTCGCCCGTGCGTGTGACCTCCATGCCTTCGACGACTCCGGCGAACTCGCCGAGCACGATCACGCCGATCTCGTTCTCGTCCAGGTTCTGCGCCAGACCGAGCGTGCCGTCGGAGAAGCGAATGAGTTCATTGGCCATCACGCCGGGTAGCCCCTGCACGTGAGCGATGCCGTCCGCGGCATCCACCACATAGCCGACCTCGGTCTTCGATGACGTCGATGGGTCGTAAGACTTGACGAAGTCTTTGAGTGCGTCGCGGATCTCGTCCGGGCTGATCGTAAGGTCTGCCATTCATGTTTCCTTGTCTTCGCGAAGCGGTTGGGCTTCGGGGCTGTGGCTCGCTTAGCCGGCGAGTTGAAGTCTGAGTTCCTTGAGTTTGCTGGCGACGCTGCCGTCGATGACGTCGTCGCCGACCTGAACTCGCAGGCCGCCGATGAGCGCTGGGTCGACCACCAGGTTGATCTTGAGCTCGCGACCGTAACTCTTCGCGAGGCCCTCCTGCAGGCGAGTGAGCTGTGCGGCGGCGATCGGCGTCGCACTCGTCACGGTGGCCACGGAGAGATTCGACTGATCGGCGACGATGGATGCCGCTGTCCTCAGCAGTTCGCCGATGCGGCGGCCGCGCGGCTGCTGCATGAGGTGGCGCACGATAGCGAGCGTTTGCGGGGAGGCCTTCGCGGCGAGCAGCGCATCGACGAGTGCGACCTTGGACTCCGTGCTCCCCAGCTTGCTGCTGACCGCGAGCTCGAGCTCCGCATCCGAATTGACGGCCTCGCCGAAGGCGAACAGTTCTGCGTCGATGTTGACCTCGGCGGGAGCGGACTCCGCCGCGGCACGCAGGCCCAGTTCTTCGATACCGGCGAGCAGATCGTCCTGCCGTGACCAGCGATGGCTGACCGCGACGCCGAGCAACGCGAGGGTCTTCTCGCCGAGCGCGTTGCCGAAGACGGCCCTGAGTGCGGCCTGCTTCTCGACGGGCTCGGTCGCCGTGTCGGACAGGATGGAGATGAGCTGCGATGACTCACCGATGATCCTGCCTGCCGCGAACAGTTCGGAAGCGGTGGCCAGATCGACAGTGCCGAGAGAGGAAAGCTCCGCCCTCGACGCGGCAAGTGCACCTCTGGTCGCTGAACCCATGTCTACTTGCTCGTCTTCTTCTCTGACGCTTCCGAGGCTTCGAGGTCGGCCAGGAACTGGTCGACGAGGTTCGCCGCCTTCTTGTCGTCGGCGAGGCTCTGCCCGATGACTCCGGAAGCAAGGTCGATCGCCAGTGACCCGACCTCGGCGCGCAGCGAGACGATGGCCGCCTGACGCTCGGCTTCGATCGTGGCCTGCGCGCTCGCGGTGATGCGCGCCGCCTCGACGGAGGCGTGCTCCTTGAGTTCGTTGAGGATCTTGGTTCCGTCCTGGCGGGCCTGGTCGCGGATGTTCGCCGCCTCGGTGCGAGCCTCGGCGAGCTGCTCGTTGTACTTCTCGAGGGCGGCAGCGGCCTCGGCCTGGGCGTTCTCGGCCTTCTTGATGCCACCCTCGATGGCCTCGGAGCGGGCATCCAGGTTCTTCTGCACGGTCGGCAGGATCTTCTTCCAGAAGAAGATGAAGAGCACGACGAAGATGACCGCCGACCAAATGAGGTCGGGTAGCGACGGAAAGAGCGGATTCTCCGTCGCTGTGGCCGCCGCGGCGAGAACTGAGGGGAACATTATGCCGTGAAGATGTAGTACGTGGCGATGCCGATGAAGGCGAGTGCCTCGGTGAACGCGATACCGATGTACATGAGCACCGTGAGGCGTCCCTGCAGCTCGGGCTGGCGGGCGACGGATTCGATCGTCTTGCCGACGACGATGCCTACGCCGATGGCCGGCCCGATGGCCGCGAGGCCATAACCGATCGTCGCAATGTTTCCGCTGAGTGCGGCAACAGTTGTGGTGTCCACGTTGTGTTTCCTTCCGTGATGGTGAGCCGAGCGGTTGCCCGAGCTCGCTTAGTGCTCGTCTGCCAACGCGAGTTGGAGGTAGACAGCGGTCAAGATGGTGAAGACGTAGGCCTGCAGTACCGCCACCAGCAACTCGAAGAGGGTGAAGACGAATCCGAACGCCAGCGTGCCGATGCCGAAGAACTTGAAGAGCCCCGGTGCCTCGAAGAAGAAGAACGAGGTGGCGAGGAAGAACAGTACGAGCAGCAGGTGGCCGACGATCATGTTCATGAGGAGTCGGAGGGTGTGGGTGACCGGTCGCACGATGAAGGTGGAGAGGATCTCGATCGGGGTAACGATGATGTACAGCGGCCACGGCACGCCGCGCGGAACAAGGGCATTCCTCAGGAACGCGCCAGGATGTTTGCGGAGACCGGCGTAGATCCAGGTGACATAGGCGATGGCCGCAAGGAGCAACGGCATACCGATCACGGAGGTGCCCGCAACGTTCAGAAGCGGTACGGACCCCGTGAGATTCATCGCAACGATCATGAAGAAGAAGGTGGTGAGGATCGGCAGGAAGCGTCTGCCGTCCTTCTTGCCGAGCAGATCCTCCGCGATGCCGACCCGGACGAAGTCGAGGCCCATCTCGATGAGCGACTGGCCGCGGCCGGGCACGATCTTCATGTTGCGGGTTCCGAGCCAGAAGACCACCATGATGACAGCCGCCACCAGGATGCGGATGAGCATGATGCGGTTGAGTTCGAATGGGGTCCCTGCGAAGAGCACGACCGGTGGGAAGAACTCACCGATATTGGGCCCGACAAAGCCTCCGCCCCCGCTAGCACCATTGGCGGCAAAGGGGAGGAGCAGGTTGGAAGCGTTAAGTAACAGCGCTGTCTCCAGAATCGGGGCGTGACTTCACGCGGCGAAGGAAAAGGGGGACGTTCTCCCTAACTCTATCAACAGAATCAGGGGTGGCCGAATCGCTATTCGGGCCGATCAGTGCTGGAGGACGCGCTCTCCTGCGTGCCGTCTGACGGCAGATCGCTCACATAGGGAAGCCGGGAACGGGCGATCACCACGACATCCACGATGAGAGTTCCGAGGACGGCGACGATGAGGGTCAGGAACAGCACGGTGCTCTGAACCCATGGCTGGTCCTTGAGCAGGATGACCAGCACCAGGAAGACCACGAACTTGAGCAGCCAGGCTCCCATGACGATTCCGAAGAACGCCACGCTCAGTAGGTCGCCCTTCGCCACGCGGGTTGCGATGACGACGCTCAGCGTCGTGATGCCGAGGAACACCACCGCCATCACCGTGCCGATGAGGGCGCTCACGACACCGATGCCGCCGGCCACGAAGTACCCGGCGACGGAGCCGACGATGCCGAGAACGAGCGCGAGGACGCCGCCGTAGGCGAGTATCCGCTTGAAAATCGGTATGGCGCTCATGAGTTTTCTTTCTTCTTGAGGGCTTCAAGCGCGGTGGCCTGCGCCGCGTCCAGGTCGGCCTTCTCCTCGCCGGGGACGATGTTGGATGCAGCGTCCAGTGGATCGAAACGGGCAGCTTCGGCCTGGTCCGCATCATCCGGGCTCGCCAACTGCACGGCGGCCTCGACGGACTTGCGCCGGGTGAGCGGAGCGAGGGTGAACCAGGTGCACACCACGAAACCGACCGCGACGAAGGTGAGCGCCCACACCGCGGGAACGAAGAAGAAGATGAGGCACCCGACAGAGACGACCGCGGTCCAGGAATAGAAGATCAGCACCGCCCGCACATCGGAATGCCCCATGTCGAGCAGCCGATGGTGGAGATGTTTGCGGTCCGCGGTGAACGGCGACTTGCCGGCGCGCAGACGACGAAAGACCGCGAGCCCGAAATCGAGCAGCGGCACGATCAGGATGGCGAAGGGCAGCAGGATCGGGATGAAGGCCGGCGCGAGCTGTTTGGCGAACTGGAGCGACGCGATGTCGACCTGGCCGGTGACCGAGATAGCGGATGCCGCCATCAGCAGCCCGACGAGCAGCGCGCCGGCATCGCCCATGAAGAGTTTGGCCGGGTGCCAGTTGAGCGGCAGGAAACCGACGCAGGCGCCGATCAGCACGGCGGTGATGAGGGAGGCTAGGTTGAAATATTCCGTCTGGGCTATACCCGTCGAGAGGATGTAGCTGTAGATGAAGAAGACGCCGTTCGCGATGATCGCGACACCCGCGACGAGACCGTCGAGACCGTCGATGAAGTTGATGGCGTTCATCACCAGCACGATCGCGAGGATCGTCACGATGAGCCCGGAATACGACGACAGCACGACGATACGGCCGACGATGGGCAGCGACGTGAGCTGCACGCCCTGCCAGGCGAGAAGTCCGGCCGCGATGATCTGGCCGGCGAGCTTGGTCACCCAGTCGAGGTCCCAGATGTCGTCGGCGACGCCGATCAGCACGATGATGAGCGCCGAACCGAGGATCGCGAAGATCGGACCCGGCTTGGCGAAGATGAGATGGAACTGCGGGAGTTGGGATGCGACTCCGAAGGCGGCGAGGATGCCGAGGAACATCGCGACACCGCCCAGACGCGGGGTCGGCCTCGTGTGCACGTCCCGCTCGCGGATCTGCGGATACAGGCGATACTTCATCCCCAGCCTGGCGGTGAGCGCCGCCAGTAAGAAGGTCACGACGGCCGAGAGGCCACCCGCGGCGACATAGAAGATGAACCTCACGGGGAGGACTCCCCCATGCCGGCGATGACCGCGTCGATCGCCTCCTCGGAGATGACACCGTGGCGCACGATGCGCAGCGATCCGCCGGGCTGCAGCAGCCCGGTGGCGTCGATGATCGTGGACCCCGTGCTTGGCGCTTCGGTGTCGTAATCGCCACCGACAGGACCACCGTCCAGATAGACGCTCACGCTGTCGCCCAGCATCCGTTCGGCATCGGCGACCGTCATGGCCGCCGGTTCGCCGGTGAGGTTGGCGGATGACACGGCCAATGGCCCGGTCTCGGAGAGCAGTTCGAGCGCGACGTGATTGTTCGGCATTCGCAACGCGACGGTGCCATTGGTCTCACCGAGGTCCCAGCGCAGCGATTCCTGCGCCGGCAGGATGACGGTGAGTCCGCCCGGCCAGAAGGCGGCGACGAGGGCACGGACCTCTGGCGGCACAGCCTCCGCGAGCGCGTCGAGCGTTGGGATGCCCGGGATCAGCACGGGCGGCGGCGACTGGCGGGTGCGGCCCTTCGCATCGAGCAGGCGCTGCACTGCCTCAGGGCTGAAGGCGTCGGCCGCGAGGCCATAGAGGGTGTCGGTCGGGAGCACGACGAGCTCGCCGCGGCCGATGGCGACCCTGGCGAGCCGCATGCCGGTGAGGAGCTCGGCGGGGTCCGAACAGTCGTAGATCGT
>JAODMH010000213.1 GCA_025465035.1 Microbacteriaceae bacterium
CCTTCGACGGAGCGAGAGTGTTTCTCTGCTTCGGGGCCGTGCACCACGGTGCGACAGTCGCAATCGACGGCCTGACGGTCGGTACGCAGACCGGTGGTTACACGTCGTTCGAATTCGATGTGACGGAGCTCACGGATCCGGGGCACGACGTGACGATCACCGTCGATGTCGAAGCTCCGGCGGACAAGCGTTCCATTCCGCACGGTAAGCAGCGCTCGTTTCCGCGGGACGACTATGACGGCGTCTCGTTCACACCGAGTTCCGGTATCTGGCAGAGTGTCTGGCTCGAGGCGCGCGGACGCAGCTACGCCTCCGAGGTGACGTTGCGCGGCGACTCGCTGACCGGCTTCGATCTCACCGTGCAGGTGGCCGGCGATGTCCCGGCCGGATCTCGGGTCGCAGCACAGGTGCTCGACGGCGCCGGCGACCGCGTCGAACTGGTCACGGACGGAGCGGGCCGCGCCACCGGCAGGCTCGTCGTATCGCGGCCACGGCTCTGGTCGCCAGCCGACCCCCACCTCTATTCGGTCGGAATCAGTGTCGCGGGCGAGGACCGGCTGATCGCCACTGCTGGATTGCGCTCCTTCGAGACCCGCGGGGAGCAGCTGTTCCTCAACAACGAGCGCTTCTATCTGCGCGGAGTGCTCGACCAGGGATACTGGCCGGCGACCGGGATCACGGCACCGGATGACGCGGCCCTCATGCGCGACATCGAACTCGCCCGCGATGCCGGCTACAACCTCGTGCGCAAGCACCTCAAGTTCGAGGAGCCGCGGTGGCTGCACTGGGCGGACAAGCTGGGCATGCTGGTGTGGGCAGAGCCGGCGAGCACGAGCCGCTTCAGCGCGGAGGCCGCAGACAACTTCGAGGCGCAGATCCCCGAGATGGTGGCGCGCGACGGCAACCATCCCAGCATCGTGATCTGGGGTCTGTACAACGAGGAGTGGGGCCTCGACTGGGACATTCCCGGTGATCAGCGCAAGGTCGCCGCTGTCGTGCACGCCTATGACGCCCTCGCGGCGCTGGACCGGTCGCGCCCAATCGTCGAGAACTCCGGCTGGGCGCATGTGAAGACGGATCTTCTCGACTGGCACTACTACGACGAGAAGCCGGACTCATGGGCCGCCAATGTCGCGGCGCTCGCCTCGGGAGAGCGCGACGACTTTCCCGTTCCCCTCGGGCCGGCCTTCGTCGTCGACAAGTCGCTCTTCGCCTCCGATTCGTTGCCGCGCACCGGTATCCCTCTGCTCAACAGCGAATACGGCGGCGGGTTCACCAGCCTCGAACGCGGCTGGCACCTCCGCTGGCAGACACAGGAGCTGCGCCGTCACGACCGGTTCGCCGGCTACGTCTACACCGAGCTTGCCGATGTCGAGCACGAGTCGGCGGGGCTGTTCACCACCCATCGTCGCCCGAAGGACATTGGAGGGCTTGATCCTGCCGATGTCAACGCGGTCACCGTGCTCATCGTGGATGTCGTGCCCAGACAGGCCGGCACGGATATCGTGCTGCCGACCGAGCCGTTGGTGCTGGGGGTGCGGGTCTCGCACCACGGTCCGTCGGCGCTCAGGGGTGTACTCCGCGGAGTCTGGGCTCCCGCTGGTGCGCCCTTCGGGAATCGGGTCACAGGCCACTCCGCCGAGAGTGCTGGCCTCACCGCGCGGCCATTCGAGGTCACCGATCCCGTCGAGTTGCGGGTCGAAACCCCCATCGGCCGCGCTTCGGCTCGCCTGCACCTCTGGCTCGTCGACGAGTCGGGGAGCGTGCGCGCCAGGACGTTTCTGGACGCGGGTCCGATCGAGTAGGGCGTGCCCAGATGAGGCGACGCGCGGCTACGCCGCAGCCATGGCACGCTCGACCGCCGCTATTGCCGCTGCCACGTCTTCGGCATCCGTCGACCAGTTGCTGACGGAGATGCGCAAGATGTCCCGGTCATGCCAGCGGGAGCCGGACATCCAGACGGTGCCGTCTTCGATCAACCTCTCGGTGACCCGGCGTGTTCGCTCGTCGGCACCGAAGCTCAGGCTCACCTGCGTGAAGACCACATCGTTGAGCACCTCGACTCCGTCGAGCCTCCCGAGCCCCCTGGCCAGGGCCTGTGCGTTGGCGGCGAGGCCCTCGATGAGGGTCGCCGTGCCGGATCGGCCGAGCGAGCGCAGCGCCGCCCACACCGGAATCCCGCGCGCACGGCGAGACATTTCGGGGACCTTCTCGAATGGGTCGCTCGGCCCATGCTCGTCCTGGATGAGATAGCTCGTCTGCACGCCGAATGCCGAGCGGAGGGCCTCGGGCTTCGAGACGATCGCGATGCCGCAGTCGTAGGGGACATTGAGGGTCTTGTGCGCATCCGTCGCCCAGGAGTCCGCGGTCTCGAGGCCGTCGAGGCGGTCACGGTACAGCGGGCTGGCCGCGGCCCAGAGTCCGAAGGCGCCGTCGACGTGCACCCAGGCGTTGTGTCGATGGGCGATGGCGGTTGCCTCACGCATCGGGTCGAAGGCTCCCGAGTGCAGGTTGCCGGCCTGCAGGCAGACGATCGCCGGGCCCTGGCTGCGGCGCATCGCCTCGGCCAGTGCATCCGGCCGGATCCGTCCCTCGCGGTCGACGTCGACGAGGGTGGCCGCTCCCAGGCCGAGGTAACGCAGGGCGAGGTCGACCGATGCATGTCGTTCCGCGCCGGCGAACACCATGATGCGCGGTGCGCCGGTCAGGCCATCCGTGTTGAGGTCCCAGCCAGCATGGTCGAGTACGTTTTTTCGGCCAGCGCCGAGCCCGACGAAATTCGCCATCGTTGCACCTGTGGTGTACCCGACATCGGAGCCGGTCGGGAGGCCAAGGAGATCGACGAGCCACGCCCCTGCCGCCTCTTCGATGGCGGCTGCCGCCGGAGTCGCGTAGCGCATGCCGGCGTTCTGGTCCCACGCGCTGATCAGCCAGTCCGCGGCAAGAGCGGCGGGAAGAGCTCCGCCGATCACCCAGCCGAAGAACCGGCCGGACGGCATCGCCATGAGGCCCGGCTCGGCAAGCCTTGCCAGTTCGTCGATGACCTCCGCTGGTTCGGTGGGCTGCTCGGGGAGCGGAACGGAGAACTGGGCCGCAAGGCGATCGGCGCTCTCCTGCGGGGGAACGGCCCGCGTCGGGATGGACGCGAGCCACTCCATCGAGTGCTCTCGCGCCCTGTCGAGAGGCGCGCGGTAGGCGTCCGGCTTGGCAGACACGCTGTCAGGGTATACCCGGCCCGTTCGCTGAGGAAGGGCCAGGCTGACCGGTGCTAGGCGCCGGCGGGCGGCCACACCCCGATGATCACCGACATCACGATCACCGTCACGAGCTCGTGCGCGATGTTGAGCACCGTGAGACCGTTGGGCCGCCTGTCGAAGGCATCGTGGGTGATGAAGCGTGCCGCCGTGAAGCCCGCCCAGAGAACGATTCCCGTCACGAGCGCATTGCCGAAGAAGCCGCCGGCGTAGAACTTCCAGGCGATGAAGGTGGCTCCCGCGAGCACCCATGCC
>JAODMH010000217.1 GCA_025465035.1 Microbacteriaceae bacterium
CATAGGCATCATGGCCGCCGGACTCACGGCCTGATGGATTGTTCCAGGCACCGCCGTACCTCGACCGTGGCGTCCATCACTGCGGCCACGCTCGAGGCAATCTCGATCGCGCGGGCCTCGGCGGGCACCTTCACCACCCAGTATCGGCTGAGCGACGCACCCGACAGTGCGAACGAGCCGCCGCGGACGCCTCCGTGCTGGTCGACCACGGTCGCCGACTCGCCATTCTCGAGCACCTCCGAATAGATCAGCTCACCACTCTGCGCGAGTTCGTCATCGAGACGCACCATGAACGCCACCATCCGCTCGACCCACTCGGACCGCCCCTGGTGCAGATCTGCCTGCTCGCCGAACACCATGATCATGAACTTCATCGTCACCCTCACCGCCCACCGACCGCCGGATGCCACGAGTCGCGGCATCCATTGCTCCACTGTGACAGCATGATCGCCCCATGACCATCGAGGGCAGAAATCGAAGTCGGCAATTTCCTTGGGGTGGGCGAATCTTCGGCGTACCCTTGCGCTAAGTAGGGAGGTGTTGGCAATGGAGGCACAACTCGGAGACCGGATCGTCATTCGCGGGCGAACGGTGGAATCTGCGGATCGGCACGGCGAGATCATCGAGGTACGCGGTACCGCTGGCGGACCGCCGTATGTCATCCGCTTCGACAATGGCAGCGAGGCGGTCGTTCAGCCAGGACCGGATTTCACCGTCGAGCACCGAGAACACGTCTAGCTCGTCATGGTGCTCGGAGGCAAGAACCCCATCGTCTACGGTGGCGGACCGCCGTAGCCGACTGAGCGATGGCTCTTTTGCATTCGGAAGAGCGTGAAAGGATGAAACAGTGACCTACCTCGCCTCAGACTCCCGCTATGACTCGATGACCTACCGCCGCACCGGACGCAGCGGCCTACTGCTGCCGGCTGTGTCGCTCGGACTCTGGCAGAACTTCGGACACGACGTTCCGATGGAACGACAGCAGCAGATTCTGCGCCGCGCCTTCGATCTGGGCGTGACGCACATGGACCTCGCCAACAACTACGGTCCGCCCTACGGCAGCGCGGAGGAGAATTTCGGCGAACACCTGCGCCGTGACTTCGCGCCATACCGTGACGAGCTCGTGATCTCCACCAAGGCGGGCTATGACATGTGGCCGGGGCCGTACGGCAACTTCGGAAGTCGCAAGTACCTGCTCGCTTCGCTCGATCAGAGTCTCGAACGGATGGGACTGGACTATGTCGACATCTTCTACTCGCACCGCGCGGACCCGGAGACGCCGCTCGAGGAGACCATGGGTGCTCTGCACACCGCCGTCGCATCCGGCAAGGCGCTGTACGCGGGCATCTCGTCCTATTCCCCAGCCCGCACGCGTGAGGCGGCCGCGATCCTTGCCGATCTCGGAACGCCGCTGCTCATCCATCAGCCCTCGTATTCCCTGTTCAACCGCTGGATCGAGGATGATCTGCTCGACACCCTGGAGGAACTGGGCGTCGGCTGCATCGCCTTCTCGCCCCTCGCGCAGGGTCTGCTCACCGACCGGTACCTGGGCGGAATCCCTGCCGATGCCCGCGCCGCCCGCGAAGGATCGATGCAGAAGAGCATGGTCAACGATGCGACCCTTGCCAACATCCGTGCACTCACGGACATCGCCGAGAGCCGCGGTCAGAACCTCGCCCAGCTCGCAATCTCGTGGACATTGCGCAATTCCGGCGTGACCTCGGCCCTCGTCGGCGCATCATCTGTGCACCAGCTCGAAGCCAACCTCGGCGCCGTCGCGAACCTGCGGTTCACGGATGAGGAACTCGCCGCGATCGACGTGCACGCCGTCGACATGGGCATCAACCTGTGGGCGGAGTCGAGCGCCATCTAGCTCCTGGCGGATGAGTTCCCAGATGACTCATGGCTGCGGCATCGTCCCGGCATAGGGGCACCCCGCAGAGTCGGACGACGACATCAATGGATGCCGCGGCCGAGCAGGAAGAAGACAGTCATGAACAACGACAGCAACACCGCCGCGCCGGTGACCGACACCACCCCGACCTTCGACAGCATCGTCCAAGGCATGTACACGCCTGACGGGTTCAGCAGGACCGAATGGGACCCGTCCTGGTACTCGACCGACTGAGTGTACTCACCCACCACGAGGTCAGGGGGTGGAGCGCGTCGGTGCGAGATAGAGGTGCGCGATCGGATGCGGCCCGTTTTCGCCGAACCACGACGCCTCGTATGTGTTGATCCGGCTCCACCCTCGTCGCTCGTATAGTGCGATGGCGGCAGCGTTGTGCTCGATGACCTCCAGGGCCAGCGGTGCACCGACGCCCGCCGCATACTGCTCCACACAGGCAATTAACGCGGATGCCGTGCCCCGCCCGCGGCCGGCGGGCGCCACGAACAGCCGGCTCAAGCCGAGTGTTCGTGTGTATCCGGCACCGACGGCGCCGCTGAGCCCCGGTGCATCGAAGGGTTGCACAACCGACACGTGTCCCACGGGGTTGCCGCCCAGCTCCGCAATCCATGCCTTTTCGACGTCGCCGCCGAACAACCACTCCGCGTTCGCATGCTCCTCCATGAGGGGGTACCCATCCAACAGATGCGCCTCCGCGAGCGCCGGCCCGAGGATGTCAGCATCGGCCACTCGCCGGTCTCGCACGAGGAATGACGTTGGCTGCAGGTTCTCGCGGGAGTCCGACACCCGGCCAGTATCCCATCACCCCTCGCCTTTCGGTCGGGCTAGGCCAGGGTCGGTTCCTTCCGGCAAGTCATCGCGACTGCGGCGGTCAGGCCTGCTGATCGGGTAGTCGGACGAGCGTGAATGCCGCGCCGGTCGAGTCGATGGCGTGCGAGATACGGCCGTACGACGTGTCCTCTGGACCGTCGAGCACCGTTCCACCCTCGGCGCGTACGACCTCGACCGCGTGATCCACGTCATCAACGGCGAAATAGACCTGCCAGGCGGATGGCGTGCCGGCCGTCGAGGTCACCGATGCGTCGTAGATACCGGCCTGCGCGTCCGGACCCTCGCCGAAGGTCACCATGCGGAACTCGTCGGTGTCGCCCATCGAACTCGTCGTCCAGCCGAAGACCTTCTCGTAGAAGGCGACAGTTGCCGGGAAGGCGGATGTCGTATGCAACTCGTACCAGGTCGGGGTGCCGGGCTCGTCCTCGATTCCGATTCCGCTCTGCGTCTCGGGCTGCCAGAGACCCACGTAGGCCCCGCTCGGATCCTGGGCGAAGGCCATCTTGCCGAGGCCCATGACGTCCATCGGTGACACGAGCGCACCACCGCCGTGCTGCTCGGCCAGGGTGATGGTCTCGTCGATGTCGTGGGTCAGGAGATAGACGACCCAGCTGCTCGGCATTCCGCCCTGGGCATCCATCAGGCCGGCGATCAACGTCTCGCCGTGCAGCAGGTTCCGATAGCCGCCGAAATCCGGGTTCGGTTCGCTGACCGTCGTGCCGAGCAGGGAGCCGTAAAAGCGAGCAGACTCCACGGGATCGGTGCTCGACAACTCGATCCAGATCGGCGCTCCCTCAGGTTTCGGTGTGAGGTCTGGCATGCGAACTCCTCTGTTCGCAGCTAGTCTCCTCGGCGCGGACTCGCATGTCCAGAGTCAGGTCATGGTCGGTCGAGGGAGGCCATCACCTCGTCATCGGTGACCTGTTCGAATCGGGTGTACCATCTGCCGACCGCCCAGAAGGGGTGCGGCGTCGCGATGGCGACAAAGGAGTCAGCCGCACCGGCCAGAGTCTCCATCCAGTCCGGCGGAGCCACCGGAACCGCGAGGATGATCTCTTCTGCACCCAACTGCCGAGCGGCTCGGCACGCGGCAGCCGCCGTCGCACCGGTCGCGACACCATCATCCACGATGATTGCCCGCTTACCGGCGAGGTCGAGCCGTGGTCGGTCCGCGCGAAAGCGGGCCATCTGTCGCGCGAGTTCAGTGCGCTCCACCTGCTCCACCTGGGCCAGTTCCGCCTCGCTCACGCGCATCGAGAGCAGCGACTCGGGATCGATGACACGCACGCCGTCTTCGCCGATCGCCCCGACGGCGAACTCCGGATGCCGAGGACTGCCCAATTTGCGGATGCCGAGGACGTCGAGCGGCGCGTTCAGGTCATCCGCGACCCGACGCGCTATCGGCACACCACCACGCGGGAGACCGAGCACGATGGTGGCGTCCCCGCGGTAGCGCAGCACGGCGGCGGCGAGTCGACGGGCAGCGTCGACGCGATCCTCAAAAATCGCGGTCATGAATCCAGCCTCGCGACTCGGTTCGCGCGTCGCAAGGCCGCCGGTCGATTATGCTGCGGAGTCGATTATGCGCGATAGTCCCGGTCACCGGCGAGGGGGATCGACTGCGCGGTCGCACCCGGCTCGCCCTTGCCGAGCGGCGAAACGATGACAGCGCTGCCGTACGCACAGACCTCGGTCCAGTTTGTGCCGATGTCCGAGGTGTCGAAGCGCATGGCGACGATTGCATTCGCACCCTTTGCGACCGCTTCTGCTGTCATCCGTTCCATCACCTGCTGTCGGCTTTCGTAGAGTGCACGAGTCATTTCTGGCAATTCACCACCGGCGATCGCTCGGAAGCTCGCCGTGAACGAGGCCACGACGTCGCGCGAACGCACCGTCAGGCCCATGACCTCGCCATAGACGGCATCGATGCGATAACCGGGGATGTCGTTCGTCGTGACGATGATCATGCAGCACTCCTGTCGAGGGCGGCGACCGCGGTGCCGCCGTAGCGATCCTTTCACGCGAGCCGCTGCGCACGGTGTCAGGCTCGCAGGCCGAGTGCGAAGGGCAGCACCGCGGAGGCTCCTGCACGTCGTAGCAACCGGCCGGCCACGGTCATTGTCCAGCGGCTGTCCACGAGGTCGTCGACGAGCAGCACCGGCCTGCCCTGCGGCACTTCGACGGCCGCGAACCGGTCCCACACGCCCGCCAGCCGACAGGCGCTGTTTCCACCGGCGTCGCCACTCGGACCGCCGTTGTGGAGATCGAGTTGGCCGAGATAGGGGAGCTGGCCAGCCTCGGCGAGTCCTCGTGCGACGGATGACACAAGCAGCGGATGTCGTCGCGACGGCACACTCAGGACCGCTACGGGTCGTTCCTCCCAGTTCCAATCAGCGAGTACGCGCACGCAGGCCGCGATGATCGGCGGGCTTGCGGGCGCATCCGACGCATTCTGAGCGAACAGCTCGCGCAACGCGCCACCCCAGCCGAGGTCGGTGAGTCTGGCAAGCGCCCGACCCGGCGCGACCCGCTCGGCGACCAGGATGTTGCCGCGCATCGGAACGCCGAGGCGGTCCATGCCGCCCGGCCACTGCGCGCGCGGTTCGACGACGACGCCCACCCGATTGAGGGAGTCGGATGCCGCCGCCGCCGCGTCGTCGCCGACCGAGGTCGGATACCAGGCACCCGCGCACCGGTCACAGCGGCCGCAGGCGACCGCCGACGGGTCGTCGAGTGCCCGCTGCAGGAATTCCATGCGGCATCCGGCGGTCGCCTCGTAATCGAGCATCGATTGCTGCTCGGACTCGCGCGCGGCCGAGATCCGTTCGTAACGCTCGGCGTCATAGATCCATGGCTCACCGGTCGAGACCCACCCGCCGGACACCCGCCGCACGGCTCCGTCGACGTCGAGCACCTTGAGCAGCAGTTCCAGCGGCGTGCGGCGCAGGTCCACGCGCGCCTCGATCGCCTGCGTGGAGAGCGGCGCGGTTCCGAGTTGCGCGATCACCGCCAGGGCCTTCTCCTCCACAGGCATGGATGCCGTAGCGAAGTACCGCCAGATGGCCTCGTCCTCGGGGCCAGGGAGCAGCAGTACGTCGGCGTTGTCGGTGGCGCGGCCGGCGCGCCCGACCTGCTGGTAGTACGCGACGGGGGAGGAGGGAGCGCCCAGATGGAGCACGAACCCGAGATCGGGTTTGTCGAATCCCATGCCGAGAGCGCTCGTGGCGACGAGAGCCTTCAGATCATTGGTCTTGAGCTTCTGTTCGAGCTGCTCACGTTCCGCGGTGTCGGTGCGTCCCGTATAGGCGTGTACTTCATGTCCCGCGTTCCGCAGCAGGCGCGCGGTGTCTTCGGCCGCGGATACCGTGAGAGCGTAGATGATCCCGCTGCCGGGCAGCTCGGCGAGGTGGCTCAGCAGCCAGCCGAGGCGGCTCTTCGAATCGGGAAGCCTGAGTACCCCGAGGCGAAGGGATGCCCGCGCCAGTGGACCGCGGATCGTCACCACCTCGCCTGCGTGACCCAGCTGCTCCGCGACATCCGCCACCACCCGGCTGTTGGCCGTTGCCGTCGTGGCGAGCACGGGGATGCCGGCGGGCATGGCGGCGATGAGGTCGCGCAGCCGACGATAGTCTGGCCGGAAGTCGTGACCCCAGTCGGAGATGCAGTGCGCTTCGTCGACCACGAGCAGGCCGGCGCCGGCGATCAATGCCGGCAGCTGTGCATCCCGGAAACTCGGATTATTGAGTCGTTCGGGTGAGACGAGCAACAGGTCAACCTCGTCATCGCGCAGCTGCCGAAGCACCTCCTCCCACTCGTGGGCGTTGGAGGAGTTGATGGCGACGGCGCGCACTCCCGCGCGGGATGCCGCGGCCATCTGGTCGCGCATGAGGGCGAGCAGCGGCGAGATGAGGATCGTCGGGCCGGCGCCGCGTTGCCGCAACAGCAGGGTGGCGACGAAGTACACGGCCGATTTTCCCCAGCCGGTGCGCTGCACGACGAGGGCCCGCCGTCGCTGGTCGACGAGTGTCTCGATGGCCTCATATTGCCCGTCGTGAAAATCCGCGTCGTTGCTGCCGACGAGGGTGCGCAAGATGGTGATGGCGGATGCGCGGCTATCGGTCATCTCTCAAGCTTCGCAGGGGCGGGCGACGCTGCCGACCGCGGTCGGCGATCTGTGGACGATTCGGGATTGTGGGTAACCGGCCCGTCCTCCACATCCTCGCGTCCCTTGCTCGGGTCCCCGAGCTGTCGCCGCCCTGGTTCGTCGACTGCAATCCGCGACAACCATGGGCGCATGACCATTCCCAACTACGAAGAGACCCTGACCCAGCCGCTCACCACGGACGCGCTCATCGAGCAACGCGTCGGGGCGCTCGTCGGCCGCGCCGTCCGCCGGCAGCTCTGGTTCCTGTTCCTCGACCAGGACCAGGTGCAACTCCCGCTCGTGATCCCCTTCGGCGACCCACCCCAGAGACCGGACGCATCGGTATCGACCCTGGCCAACGTCATCGAACTCGCGGCCGAGCAGGAGAACGCGAGCTCCGTCATCGTCGTAATCGAACGATACGCAGACGCCGCCTTCACCGATGCAGACAGGGAGTGGGCGGGCGCCAT
>JAODMH010000038.1 GCA_025465035.1 Microbacteriaceae bacterium
CGCACGATGCAGAGCAGATCCTCGATTCTGTGCTCGACGCGCTGCCTGAACCGAAGCAGCCGGGGCAGGGACGGGCACGAACGTCGCGCCGAGCATCCAGCTCCGGCACGATCACGACCTCGGACTCCCCTCCGACTTCGCCGGCCGACTAGCGAGGCGTGCCCGCCCTTCGGGGCGGGTCACGTAGTATTCCGCGGGTGGGCACCCGTGTAGCTGAGCGCAAGATCGCTGAGGGCAGGACCGGCGGCATCCGTATCCAGGCCGTGATCGGGCTCGTCGTCGGCGTCGGCGGCATCATCGCGGTGTTCGCGGTGCGGGCTCTCACACCGGAAATCGGCACCTGGTCGTTGCCCAACCAACTCCAGGACCTTCTGACACTCAGCATCAGCGTCATCGTCGAATCGCTTCCGTTCGTGATCCTCGGCATAGTGCTCTCGATCGTCGTGCAGGTGTGGATCCCGGATCGCTGGATCATGCGGATCCTGCCCGCGAATCCCTTCCTGCGTCGCGGTGTGATCTCCTTTCTCGGCATCTTCCTGCCGGTCTGCGAGTGCGGGAACGTTCCGCTCGCCAGGGGACTGATCGTCAAGGGATTCACCGTCTCGGAGTCGATGACCTTCCTGCTCGCCGCCCCAATCGTCAACCCGATCACCATCATCACCACCGGTCAGGCCTTCGGTTTCGACAGCTGGATCTTCGTGGCGAGACTCGTCGGCGGTTTCGTGATCGCGAACGTCATCGGCTGGCTGTTCTCCCAGCATCCCGACCAGGACAGCCTGCTCACCGATCGCTTTGCCGCGGAGTGCCGGATGCCTGACCCACACGAACACGCCCAGACCCGCTGGCAGAAGAGTGTCGAGCTCTTCACACGGGAGAGCGGCGTCATCATGCCGGCGCTCTTCATCGGATCCCTGGTCGCCGGCCTCGTGCAGGTCGCGGTGCCGCGCGCCGTGCTCCTCAACCTCGGTAGCAACCCGGTCTGGTCGATCCTGGCGATGATGGCGCTGGCGTTCGTCATCTCGGTGTGCTCGAACGTCGACTCGTTCTTCATCCTGCCCTTCGCCAGCACCTTCATGCCGGGTTCGATCTCGGTCTTCCTCGTGTTCGGGCCGATCGTCGACATCAAGATGCTGACTCTGATGCGGACGACGTTCACGGCGAAGGTCTTGGTGCAGCTCACCATCGTGGTCGGACTCCTCAGCGCCCTCATCGGATTGGTGGTGAACTATGTGGCGTAGCGTCCGCAGGTGGCAGGGCGTCGTTCTGGTCGTTGCCGCCCTCGTCTCGACGGTCTGGCTTGCCGTCACGAATCAGCTCATCCTCTACATTCACCCCCGCTATGTCGTCTTCACGGTGATCATGGCGGCGCTGGGGCTCGTGCTCGTCGTCGCGAGCTTCGCGAGCAAACCCGACGACGATCACGACGAGCCTCCGAAGCGATGGCGGGCGGTGTTGTCGGTCGCCGCGACAGTGCTGACCTTCGTGGTCGCCGTCGGCCTGGTCGTGGTCCCGCCGGCGATGCTCACCACCGCGACGGCCAACCAGCGTGTCATCAACAGCACGGGAGTCGGGTCCGGTGCACAGAACGCCAGCTCGGCGGCATCCGCCCCATCCGGGACCTTCACGAAATTCACGGTGCTCGACTGGTCGTCGCTGCTGCGCCAGACCAGCGACGCGAGCTTCTACAGCGACAAGGCGGCAGATGTCACCGGCTTCATCACAGCGGACAAGAGCGATGCAGACAACGTCTTCTACGTCTCCCGCTTCGTGATCACCTGCTGCGCCGTCGATGCCCAGCCGGTCGGGGTCCCCGTGTACCTGCCGAACTGGAAGGCGAGTTTTTCGCCCGACGAATGGGTCCGCGTGAAGGGTGCGTTCGGTACAAACCCCAGCCGGACGAGCCAGCAACCGATAGCGCTCGTGCCGACGGGCACGACCAAGGTGGACCAGCCAAGTGAGCCATACCTCTACTGAGGGAAGGGAACGGCAGCGCAGATCGCCGTTCCGTCGCGCTTTCCTGATCACGATCACCGTTCTCGTGGTACTGGTGGCGGCTTTCGCCGGCGCGAACTCTCTGCAGGGCCCGAAACTGTCGAGCGCCGCGGTCGACCCCGGCAGCGTCGTCGTCAAGCCGGGCCAGCAACTTCGCCTCTTCGCCAATCAGAACCTGTCGGCGGTCACGAAGGCACAGGTGACTATCACGCCGTCGGCGCCCTTCAGTGTGAGTTCCTCCGGTGAAATCATCGCCGTGCAATTCGGGGGACGTTTGAACTATGACACCCGCTATCGGGTCACCGTGAAGAACGTGACCAGCCTCTATCAGGACCTGCCGCAGACCTTCAGCTATTCGTTCACGACCGCGAAGGCGCAGCTCTACTTCCTCGATCGGGCTGACCCGGCCACCGCGGGCGGGCAACCAGACTCGATCGTACGAACGGGGCTTTCCGGCGGCGACCGCACTGTGATCTATTCCGCTGCGCACATCCAGGAATTCGTCGTGTTCTCGCAGCTCCTCGCTGTCGTGACGCAGGGCAATGACAAGACCAGTTCGCTCTCGCTCGTCAGTCTCGGCGGCGGTCCCGTCGAGCACATCGCCCTCCCTGGACCTGGCACGATCGACCGGCTGGAGGCCTCAGCCGACGCCGGCGTGCTCGGTTTCCTCTTCACCAGCGACGGCATCGGACCGACAGGATCGTACTCGAGCGACCTCATGCTGGTCGACCTGGCCGGCACTCACCTCGTGCAACCGGTGCTCGGCCTCGATTCTCACCCCCTGGCCGTTGTCGACTGGCAGTTCCTGAGCGGCAGCACCAGTTTTGTCGCCCAGACCCCCGGCCAGACCGTATTGCTCATCGACGCCAAGAAGCCGGGATCATCGGTGCCCCTCGGGCAATACGCCGCACTCGGCCGCAGCGCGCCGGACGGCAAGACCCTCGTCGTCGGAGACGTCTTCGGCAAGATCTCCTACTCGCTCGCCGACGGCAAAGAGACCCGGCTGCCTGCGTTGCCGGTCGCCGGTGCCGAGAGTTTCGGGGGAGCCGTCGAGCTGCTCGGCTCCGGCGACGCCCGAGTGCAGCAGGTAGCGGTGCTCGACACGAGTGGCGGCAACACCTATCGGAGCTATCTCGTCTACGAGCAGGGAACGACGTCCCGCATCCTCTTCGAAACGGTGAACGGGAAGGGGAGTATTGACGCCTTCAGCGTCTCGCCAAACGGCCAGTATGTTGCGGTGAACGTGGTTCCGGATGTCGTGGCGAGCGTGTCCGACAACTACGCCGTCAATCCCAAATCGACCTCGATCACCACGATGTTCGTCGATATCGCGACCGGAAATCTCGTCGGCAGTGTCGCCGGCTTCGACGAGAGCTGGTGAGGCTGAATTCGACAGTGCCGCGTGTATCTGCACGAGTTCCTAGTGGCGGCTGCGGCGCTGGCGCTGTGAGACCCGCAGGCCGCTCGCCGCGAGACGCTCCACGAACTGCCGAATGGTGACCGGTTCGGCGCCCGCTGCCACCATCTCCTCATACCGGTTCGCTGGCACGTCGTAGTGGTCGAGGTCGAACGCACGACGGGGGATACCGCGCCCCTCGGCAAACGTGTGCAGTTCTTCGAGCGAGAAATCGCTCGCCAGGTGCGACCAGAGTGTGTCGTGCGCAGGCCACCTAGGCTGGTCTATCAGCACGGTCATGGGCCGATTCTAGACAGGGGACCCCTCAGGCAATGAGCTATATCGCCCAACGCGTCATTCGGCAGCACGGTTTTCTCGTCGCACTCGTGACCGCCGCGAGCGTATTTGTGGCGATCGCAGTGCAAAACGCCCTCAGCACGTTGGTCGCTCAGTTCAACTACCTGTCCGGCGACGGCGCTGCCGCCTGGATCGGCGACGTCTTCGGCAGGCTCGGGGAATCATTGTTCGGGTCGCTGACCTGGGTGGTCTATCTACCGTTCGGGATCGGCATTCTCGCGAGCCTCTGGTTCGTTGCACCCATCGCTCCGCAACTCCGTCTCGGCCATGTAATCACCCGCAGCCTCTTGGCGGCGGCGATCGGCGCCGTGCTGGTCTTCCCGGTTGAGGTGATCGTATCGGTGGCCCAGTCCGTCAGCGGCAGCCCGGGGAATCTCGGCGATCCCGGGGTGTGGCTGAATCAGCTTCGCTTCGGCGCCACCATCGCGGTCGGGCAGTTCATCGCGGTCGCGCCGCTCGTGATCCTGGCCGGCATTCTGCTCTGGCTCTGGCTCGAACGACACCCGTCCAAGCATGATGTCTCGGGTATCGTCGATCAGGCGTGAGAACGGAGTGCACGGCGTTTGACCGAGGGGTCGATGATCGAGTATCGTTGTCCCTTGGTGTGTGCTGGGCCAAGCCCGCAATGTTTTCGCGCCAGGACTTCTCCCGGAATCTCCTCCGGTCACATAGTTAGGGTTACAAGTGGTTTACGCA
>JAODMH010000050.1 GCA_025465035.1 Microbacteriaceae bacterium
AGATCGATCCGGGCTCGACGAGGCGGGAATCGGTCTGCACGGAGCCCGCGACCGTCGTCTCGGGGGTCGCAGTGTGCAACATCGCCACACCGTCGATTGCGGCCGCGATTTCGGCCAGCGTCATCGCTATCACCTATGACCAGCCAGCCTCAAGCAGCGCGGCACGTGCCTCCGCTCTGGCGGAATAGGGCGTACGCACCCCCTTGATGTCACGGTAATCCTGATGCCCAGGACCGGCCCAGAGAATCGTGTCGCCCTCCTTCGCAAGCGAGACGGCGTGACGAATTGCCTTCTCCGGTGGGCTGACCTCGTAGAGTTCTGCCTGGTGCTCCGCGAGGTGCGCGCCCTCGATCAGGGTCGCACGGATCGAGTCTGGATCTTCGAATCGTGGGTGGTGATCGGTGATCACGAGGATGTCGGATCCCTCTGATGCTACCCGTGCCATCTCGTGGCGCTTGGTCGCGTCGCGGTCACCGTCTGCGCCGAAGACCATGATCACGTTGCCGGTGGTGAACTTTCGGACCGCGGCGAGGGTGTTGAGGAAAGCGTCGGGACTGTGTCCGAAGTCGACGTAGACCGACGGTCCACGCTCACCGGAGACGCGCTCGGTGCGACCGGGAAGATAGGCGTCGATGCCGCCTTCGACCGCCTGGCCGATCGCCTCGAGCTCGAAGCCGGCCTCGACAAGCATGACGATCGCGAGTGCGGCGTTGGCCGCCATGTGCCGGCCGATCAGGGGGACGCGGGAGCTCAGCGATCGACTCTCCGGGCCGATGAGACGGAACTCTGTGTACGCGGCGAGCTCATCGAGGATCTCGACGTTCCACTCGCCATCGACCCCGGGAACGGAGGAGATGGTCGTGACCGGGATCCTGGATCCCTCGACGATCTTGTCACCCCACGGCGAGTCGAGCGAGACGACGCCGCGCTTCCCGCGCTCGGGGTCGAAGAAGGCGAGCTTCGCGGCGAA
This sequence comes from Microbacteriaceae bacterium, assembly GCA_025465035.1. Classification (GTDB taxonomy): domain Bacteria; phylum Actinomycetota; class Actinomycetes; order Actinomycetales; family Microbacteriaceae; genus Lacisediminihabitans. The sequence continues at coordinate 971 of JAODMH010000050.1, forward strand.
ATAGTCGTCCATGTCCGCGTAGTCATCGAGGTGGTCGTGGCTGAGGTTGGTGAAGGCCACGACATCGAACACGAGGCCGTCGACCCGGTTCTTGCTAAGGGCCTGGGCACTCACCTCGACGGCCACGGCGCGCACTTCGCTCTCCCGCATCCGCGCCAGGAGGGCGTGCATCTCGCTCGCCTCCGGCGTGGTGAGGCGGCTCACCACCGTGAGGTCGCCGATGTGACGCTCGGCGGTCGAACTGAGGCCGGTGACGAGGCCGAGCTGTCGCAGGATCGCCTCGAGGATGTAGGCGGTCGAGGTCTTGCCGTTGGTCCCCGTGACGCCGAGGAGGAGGGGCGGATGCTCGTTGGTGCGGTACACCCAGGCCGAGATGTCCCCCAGCGCCGCGCGCGGTGACTCGACGATCACGATCGGCAGGCCGCTCTCGGCAGCGATCTCCGCACCGGCCTGATCGGTCAGCAGTGCGACCGCGCCGAGCTGGGCGGCCTGGGCGGCGTACTGCGCGCCATGGCTGTTGGTGCCCTGCATGCCGACATAGAGGTCGCCAGGCTCGACCTCGCTGCTGCGGAGGGTGACCCCGGTGATCTCGACACCGTCGAGCGGGCCGAGGTAATCGAGCCCGAATTCCGTGACGAGTCCCGCGAGTGGCCTGGCTAGCGGATGCTCCGGTCGAAGAACCGGGGGGATCCGTGCGGTCAAGGCGTCCTCTTTCTTACCAGTTCGTCGGCGGCGTAGTGGATGGCGTCGTCGACGGGGTGACTCGGTACCTTGTGAGTACCTCACTCATGATCTTGTGGAAGGTCGGCGCCGCAGCGGCCGAGCTTTTCATGATAGCTGGCTTGGTGTAGGTCACCAGGACGACGTACTGCGGGTTCTCCGCCGGGGCGATGCCCGCGAGCGAAACGATGCGGTCACTCGTGTAACGGCCATTCGCAGCGACCTCGGCCGTTCCGCTCTTCGCGGCCACCCGGTAGCCAGGGATCTTGAGTGTCTTGGAGAGTTCGCCGCCGGTGACGACGCTCTCGAGCATGTTCACCACGGTCTTGGAGGACTGCTCGGAGATCACCCGGGTGCCGACGTTCGACGGCACGTCGCTCACGGTGCCGTCGGCGGCCGTGCAACTCTCGACGAGCTTGAGCGGGAGCTTCACTCCCCCGTTCGCGATGGTTTGATAGGCGCCGGCAAGCTGGATCGCGGAGACCGCGATGCCCTGACCGTAGGCCATGTCGTACTTGGAGACGTCGTTCCACGGCAGCTTCGTGATGCCACGGGAGGACTCGCCCTGGAAGTCGATCGCGCTGGTCTGCCCGAGCCCGAACTTCGTGAGGTAGTCGTAGCGGGTCTGCTACGGTGCCTTCACCGCCAGCTGCGAGATGCCGACGTTCGATGACTGCTGCAGCACCCCCGTCAGCGTCAGTCGTTCCGTCGGGTGCCCGGTTGCGTCATGGATGGTGTGTCCCTCCGGCGAGGTCCAGGCGGACGGCACCGTGACCTGCGTGGTCGGAGTCGCCGCGCCGGAGTCGATGAGGATCGACGCGGTCAGGGCCTTCATCGTGGATCCCGGCTCGTAGTAGTCGCTGAAAGCCTTCGACCCGAGCGCGCCTCCCGTGGATGCCGTGGCATTGACATTGTTGGGATCGACAGATGGCCAGTCCGCGACCGCGAGAAGCGCGCCATCCTTGACCCGCACCACGATCGCGGTCGCCGACTGGGCGCCGATCGCCGTCGCCTGCTCCGCGATCGCCTGCTGCACGAACCACTGGAGGTCGCTGTCGATCGTAAGAGTGACGGTGCCGCCCGGCTTGGCCTGCTTGGTGGTGACCGTGCTGCCGGGGATCTGTACGCCGTCGGCTCCGCGCTCGTAGGTCGAGGTGCCATTGGTGCTCGCGAGGCACTGGTTCTGGGTCTTCTCGAGACCGTTCTGCGGTCCGTCAGTTCCGACGAAGCCGACGAGGTTGCCCGCCACAGAGCCGTCGGGATAGGTGCGCTTCGGATGGCTCTGGAAATAGATCCACGGAATGGCCAGCTTCTTCACGGCTCGCATCGTCGCCGTGTCCACCGCCTGGGTAACCACCGCGTAGTCCGACGTGCGGTTCTTGGTCAACGACTGCATGACCGCTGCGGGATCCTGCTTGGTGATCGTTGCGATCTGGTTCGCGGCATCCTGAACCGTGACGGTCGTCTTGGTCTTATCCACAGCCGTGCGCGTGAAGTTGTCCACGAGACGGGGCGACGCGGTCACGTCGAACCGCGTCACGCTGTCTGCGAGCACAACGCCGTTCGCGTCGACGATCTGCCCCCGCGGCGCGTAGGTCGTCACGGCGATGGCCCGCTTCTGGAGCGAATCCTTGTTGAGCTGGTCTGCACGCACTAGCTGGATGTCGACGAGGCGCACGGCGAACACCGCCACGATGGCAAAGGTGATGACGATCGCCAAGACGAGGCGTCGACGGCTTCTGCGCGGATTGTTCACGTGCGGTTCCTCAACTCTCGGGCTATGCGGCGCCTAGTGTGTGATCGGCGACGGCAGAGCTCCCGCGTCAGACGCTACAGAGCCACCGCCGGATGTCGCGGCAGGCGCGCCAGGACCGGGAGGCGTCGCCGTTCCTGAGCCCACGGGCGGCTGCGCACCGAGCGCAAGGACGTCGGGGGTCAGCAGCACATTCGGGATGAGGCCGCTGTTGTTCGTTCCGATCGCGCTGCCAGCGCTCGCGGCACTCGGAGCATGGAGCACAGCCCCATCGGAGAGGCGCAGCCATCCAGAGCTGCTGGTGTTCAGGACCATGCCCAGCTGCTGCGCACGACCGGCGAGGTTCTGTGGCGACTGCAGCACATTGAGCGACTCGGTCAGGGTCTGCTGATCCTGTGACAGCTGCTTCTGCGAGGACTGCAGCGCTGAGATCTGATAGGCGCCGTTCGAGAGGAGGATGCTGAGCAGAAGCTGCGCCATCAGGATCACGAAGAGCC
>JAODMH010000064.1 GCA_025465035.1 Microbacteriaceae bacterium
TCCATGACATCTACCGTGGCTGGAATTCCGTGCTCGCCGAATACGGCGGCGAGCGCATCCTTGTGGCCGAGGCTTGGGTTGCGCCAGCCGAGCGACTCAGCCGCTACGTACGCAGCGACGAGATGCAGCAGGCGTTCAACTTCGACTTCATGACGGTTGGCTGGGACCCGGTGGAGATGCGCCGAGCGATCGACAGCGCACTCGCCACCAACGCGGCGGTCGGCGCGACGACCACCTGGGTCCTCTCTAATCACGACGTTGTGCGCCATGCATCGCGTTTCGGCCTTGCCGACCCCACCGCCTGGCCCCCCGGCATCGGCCCAGACGATGAACAGCCGGATGCCGAACTCGGCCTGAGGCGGGCCCGCGCTGCGACGCTGCTCATGTTCGCGCTCCCGGGTTCCGCATACATCTATGAGGGGGAAGAGCTCGGTCTTCCTGAGCACACCACGCTGCCGGCGTCGGCACGTCATGACCCGGGTTTCTTCCGAACGAATGGCGCACAAGCGGGGAGAGATGGATGCCGCGTTCCGCTGCCCTGGCGCAGCGACGCACCCGGCCTCGGCTTCGGGCCGACCGGCGCAACCTGGCTGCCGCAGCCCGAGGCGTTCGCCGACCTCGCCGTTGACCGACAGGAGGGTGTCGTCGGGTCCACGCTCGAGTTCTATCGTGAGGCGATAGTCCAGCGCGCGCGACTCGGGTTGGGACGCGGGGGCGTGAGCTGGAACAGGATCGGCCCAGAACTCATCGACCTGAACAATGGGCCTGTTCGCGTGCTAGTCAACTGTGGCAAGATGCCCCTGGACCTGCCGGTCGACCCGCAGGTGCTCCTAGAGAGCGAAGAGGGCGCCGTGACGAACGGCCGTCTCCGGCCAGACACCGCCGTCTGGCTGCGCTAGCCGGCGACTCGGTCGGGTTGCGTGGCGACCGCCGCATCCCCTAGTCTTGACGGAGCCAAAGACCGCCGGTCATTGGCGTGCACTCGCAAGAGTCGCCCGCCAATCGAAGGTTCGCTCGAGCGAAGACCTGCGCAGGTGTATTGAGAAGTCTCCTTGTGATTCCGCTCCGTGCGCTTGCGCCGGAGTTTTTTTCGTTCCGCGAGCTCTTTCAGCCGGCTCGGAAGCCACGAAACCAACACAAGGAGCCACATGGCGAACAAGGAAGCTTCGGTTGCCGAGCTCACGGACAAGTTCCGCGACTCGACGGCTGTACTGCTGACCGAGTACCGCGGCCTCACCGTTGCCCAGCTCAAGCAGCTGCGGACCAACCTCAGTGAGAATGCAACGTACGCCGTGGTGAAGAACACGCTGACCAAGATCGCGGCCAATGCTGCGGGGATCTCGTCCTTCGACGACGACCTCGTGGGTCCGTCCGCAATCGCATTTGTACACGGTGACCCCGTCACCGTTGCCAAGGGTCTTCGCGACTTCGCCAAGGCAAACCCTCTGCTCGTGATCAAGGGCGGTTACTTCGACGGTAACCCCCTGACGTCAGAAGAGGTCATCAAGCTCGCCGATCTCGAAACCCGGGAGGTGCTGCTTGGCAAGCTTGCCGGCGCCTTCAAGGCTTCGCTGTTCGGCGCTGCCTATCTGTTCAACGCACCGCTCGCGAAGGCGGTTCGCACCGTCGAAGCGTTGCGTGAGAAGCAGGATTCCGCCTCCTAAGTCCCGCAGGGGATCCGGGTAGTGCGGTCGATAACAACAACCATAAGGAGATACACCATGGCAAAGCTTTCAAGCGACGATTTGATCGCGGCATTCAAGGAGCTCACGCTCATCGAGCTGAGCGAGTTCGTCAAGAAGTTCGAAGAGGTCTTCGAGGTCACCGCAGCTGCGCCCGTCGCGGCCGCTGCTGCCGGCGGACCCGCCGCCCCCGTTGAAGAGGTCGAGGAGAAGGATTCCTTCGACGTCGTCCTCGAGGCGGCCGGCGAGAAGAAGATCCAGGTCATCAAGGAGGTCCGCTCCCTCACCAGCCTCGGGCTCGGCGAGGCGAAGGCCGTCGTTGACGGCGCCCCGGGCGTTGTGCTCGAAGGCGTCAACAAGGAGACCGCAGAGAAGGCAAAGGCTCAGCTCGAAGAAGCTGGTGCCACCGTCACCCTCAAGTAATTCGCGCCCTTCTGGGCTCGTACTTGCAGTGTGATCGACGTCTGATCGCGGATTCCTGTAACAAGAATTCCGCGTTCGGAGGGCGTCGCCCCTGAACGGGGCGGCGCCCTCGTGCGTTTAACGGCAATCGTTGGAGACAGTTGGATGCCGCGACTCACGAGTCCTCCGTCCCTGGTGCTGCGTCCGCAGCGTTGCGGTTACGCACACGGGAAAAGGAAACACGGCAATGTACGAGAAAACGCGCTGGCGACGAGTCGTCAGCTGGCTGGTGTCAGTCGTGATAGGCGCCATGATGCTGGAGGGCGAATCGACCGCGCAACACCCGCCCAATATCCACCGCTGGTTGCGGTAACCAGACAGGATGAGGATCCTGGCCATTGGCCGGGATCCTCATCCCGTTAACCGTCGCTACTTGCGGGACACTTTTGTGTCCGCCATAATGAGGACGCAACAACACCGAGGGCCTCGACAGTTGGGGCGTATTTTTTTCGAGCTGTACCCCATCGGCATCTGTACTAGACAGCCTTACCTTCTGCCTAGCCTGGACTCCATGTGCCGGAGGGAAACAGTTCGATCAGCCGGGGTGACGCGCCACCCCAGAGGTTCCGCAATCACAGTGCGGTGGGTGTCCTCGTGTATTTCGGGGGCACCCACTTCTGTTACCCCACGCCGCAGATGAGCTCCGCCGCACATGCCTCGCGACCTGCGTAAGGTGAACGAGTGAGTGGAATGCGCGGTGGATCCGGCCAGGTCGGACAGTATGGCAAAGGTCGTACCAGAATCGCGAATGCGGATGCCGAAACCCAGCGCGCAGAGAACGCGAACGCGCCGAAGATCCCAGACCTTCTGAAACGCATCGGCGGCCTCTTCGCACCGCACCGCACCGCGCTCATCGTCACCGCGATTCTGGTCATCGTGAGCGCGGGCCTCAGCGTTCTTCCGCCGCTGCTCACCAAGCAGGCATTCGACCTCGGGCTGTTCCCGAAGGGCGGCCCAGACGTTCCCGTGCTGGTCCAGCTGGTCTCCCTCATGATCCTGATCTACATCACATCCGCTGCCCTGGGTGTCTGGCAGACCTGGCTCACGGCGACCGTTGGCAACCGGGTCATGGGCGCCCTGCGCATCCGCCTGTTCGGCCACCTGCAGAAGATGGAACTCGCGTTCTTCACCCGCACCAAGACGGGCATCATCCAGTCCAGGCTGCAAAACGATGTTGGCGGCGTCGCCGGAGTGCTCTCCAACACGATGTCGAGTGTGCTCGGCAACACCGTAACGGTCGCGGCGGCGTTCGTGTCGATGCTCGTACTCTCCTGGCAGCTGACGGTCGTGGCCGTGATCCTCATGCCGATCCTGGTGATCGCCCAGCGCCGGGTGGGCAGGGTGCGCGCGAAGATCGCCACCAAGACCCAGGAGTCGCTGAGCGACATGACCGCCATCACGCAGGAGACGCTCTCGGTTTCCGGCATTTTGCTGGCCAAGAGCTTCAACCAGCAGGGCGCGGAGATCGGCCGCTACACGGCGGAGAACGAGAACCAGATCCGGCTGCAGGTACGCCAGCAGATGAGCGGCCAATGGTTTTTCGCGGTGGTGCAGATCTTCCTGGCGATCATCCCCGCCGTCATCTACCTGTGCGCGGCCTGGCTGATCCTCCACAGTGTGCCGGTGACGGCCGGAACCATCGTCGCGTTCACGACAGTGCAGGCGCGGCTCATGTTTCCGCTGCTCGGGCTCATGCGGGTTGCGCTCGACCTGCAGACCTCGCAGGCGCTGTTCGCCCGCATCTTCGAATACCTCGACCTCAGGCCTGCCATCGTCGATGCGCCGAACGCCCACCCGGTCCACGCCTCGAGGCTCGGTAAGGTCGAGTTCGACGACGTGGTCTTCTCCTACCCGGATGCCGGTCTTGACACCCCTCCAACGCTCAAAGGGGTTTCGTTCTCGATCGAGCCAGGCCAGTTCGCGGCCTTCGTCGGCCCGTCGGGGGCAGGCAAGACCACCGTCTCGTACCTCATCCCGCGGTTTCACGAGGTTACCGGCGGCCGCATCCTGTTCGCGGGGGACGACATCCGCGAGATCCAGCAGGAGTCGCTTGTCGCCAACATCGGCATCGTGAGCCAGGAGACCTATCTCTTCCACGCGACGATCGGGGAGAACCTCCGGTACGCGCGGCCGGATGCGACGGATGACGAACTCGAGGAGGCGGCGCGAGCCGCCAACATCCATGACACCATCGTCTCGTTCCCCGATCGCTACGACACCGTGGTCGGGGAGCGCGGTTACCGGCTGAGCGGTGGCGAGAAACAACGGATCGCGATCGCCAGGGTGCTGCTCAAGGACCCGCGAGTGCTCATCCTCGATGAGGCGACGAGCGCGCTCGACTCGATCTCCGAGCGCGTCGTGCAGCAGGCCCTGGACGCCGCTTCTCGGGGACGCACGACCATCGCCATCGCCCATCGGCTATCGACCATCGTGTCGGCAGACGTGATCTTCGTCGTCGATGGGGGCCGGATCGTCGAACGCGGCACCCACGAGCAACTCGCGGCGGCCGACGGCGTCTACGCTCGGCTCTACAGCGAGCAGGTCACGCAGCGCTGAATCAGGCGGTCGCCCGCAACCGACGTCGACGTAACGCAAATCGGCCCGCTGGTAGATTGGCGGCACTATGAAGTACGCCAACAGCGTGATCGATCTCATCGGGAACACCCCCCTCGTCAAGCTGAACGAGGTGACGGACGGCATCGCTGCGACCGTGCTGGTGAAGGTCGAATATCTCAATCCCGGTGGCTCGTCGAAGGACCGCATCGCGACGCGTATCATCGATGCCGCCGAACGTGACGGGCTCCTGAAGCCGGGCGGCACGATCGTCGAGCCGACCTCCGGCAACACCGGGATAGGTCTCGCGCTCGTCGCCCAGCAGCGCGGTTACCGCTGTGTGTTTGTGCTCCCCGACAAGGTCGGAGAGGAGAAGCGCAACGTGCTTCTCGCCTACGGCGCCGAGATCGTCGTGACTCCGACGGCCGTCGCTCCCGACAGCCCCGAGTCGTACTACTCCGTCTCAGACCGGCTCACCCGGGAGATCCCCGGAGCCTTCAAGCCCAACCAGTACTCGAACCCCAATGGGCCGCTCAGCCACTATGAGACGACCGGTCCGGAGATCTGGCGCGACACCGACGGCAAGGTCACCCACTTCGTTGCGGGCGTCGGCACGGGAGGAACGATCAGCGGGGTCGGCAAGTACCTGAAGGAGGTCTCGGGGGGCGCGGTGACAATCATCGGCGCCGATCCGGAGGGTTCCGTCTACTCCGGTGGCACCGGCCGCCCCTACCTCGTCGAGGGTGTTGGCGAGGATTTCTGGCCGGAGGCCTACGACGGTTCGGTCGTCGACGAGATCATCGCGTGCACCGATGCCGAATCCTTCGAGATGACGCGCCGACTCGCACGGGAGGAAGGGCTGCTCGTCGGTGGGTCGAGCGGGCTCGCCGTGGCATCCGCGCTGAAGGCCGCGAAAGACCTGCCCGCAAGTGCGGTGGTGGTAGTGCTGCTGCCGGACGGCGGTCGTGGATACCTCGGCAAGGTCTTCAGCGAGAAGTGGATGCAGTCCTACGGCTTCACGCAGGTTTCCGACGAGAAGACCGTGGCCGACGTGGTGAGTCACAAGACCGGATCGTTGCCCGACCTCGTACACGCGCATCCCTCGGACACCGTGCGCGACGCCATCCAGATCATGACCAAATACGGTGTGTCGCAGCTACCCGTGCTCACCGCTGAACCGCCGGTCGTCATCGGCGAAGTCGTGGGCGCTCTCGACGAGCGGTCGCTGCTCGAACAGGTTTTCAGCGGGGACGCGAGCATGACCGACCCGGTCGGGAAATTTATCGGCACCCCGCTCGGTTTGATCGGTGTGCACGAATCGGTTGGTGCAGCGCGTATCGCATTCGAAAAGGCGGATGCCCTGCTCGTGATCGAGGACGGCAAGCCGGTCGCGGTGGTCACCCGCCACGACCTGCTCACCTTTCTCTCTGAATGACTCGATTCAACGCCATCCCCTCAGTCGCGATCACCAGCGCAGAAAGAACACAGTGCCGAAAGAGTTAGATTTCTCCACCCGAGCCATCCGCACCGGACAGGAGTTCGACCCGACCACCGGGTCGGTCATCCCGCCGATCTACCAGACCTCCACTTTCGTGCAGGACGGCATCGGAGGCTTTCGCAACGGCTATGAGTATGCCCGCGGCGGCAACCCGACGCGCACCTCGCTCGAAGAGCTCATCGCGGATCTCGAGGGTGGCAAGCACGGCTTCAGCTTCGCCTCTGGTCTCGCGGCGGAGGACATTCTGCTTCGCGCCGTGCTCGAGCCGGGCAGCCACGTGCTGATGGGCAACGACGTCTACGGTGGCACCCACCGGCTGGTCAACCGAGTATTCGTGCCGTGGGGCGTCGGCATCGACTCGGTGGAGATGGCGGACCTCGACGCCGTGCGTGCGGCCCTGACACCGGCGACTAAGATCCTCTGGGTAGAGACACCGAGCAATCCGCTCATGAAAATCACGGACATCGCCGCCCTCGTGGAGATCGGTCATGCCGCGGGTGTGCTCGTCGTCGTGGACAATACCTTCGCCTCGCCCTACCTGCAGAACCCGCTGGCCTTCGGGGCCGACGTCGTGTCGCACTCGACCACGAAGTATCTCGGCGGCCACTCCGACGTACTTGGCGGCGCACTCGTCATCAACGACGACGAACTGGCAGAGAAGGTCAGGTTCCTGCAGTTCGCCGTCGGTCCGGTTTCCGGTCCGATGGATGCCTGGCTGACCGTGCGTGGAATCAAGACGCTTGCCGTGCGTCTCGAGCGTCACACCTCGAATGCGCAGGCCATCGCGGAGGCGCTGGTCGGACATCCGGCCCTGGAGCGTGTGTACTACCCCGGTCTGCCCGACCACCCGGGTCACGAACTCGCTGCTCGCCAGATGCGGGGCTTCGGCGGGATGATCTCGGTGTCGTTGCGTGGTGGAGCGGCCGCCGCGCGCAGGTTCGCGGAGTCGACCGAGCTCTTCCAGCTCGCGGAATCCCTGGGCGGGGTGGAGTCCCTCATCGGATACCCCTCCGAGATGACGCACGCTTCGGTGAAGGGGACCGCGCTCGAGGTTCCCGACAGTATCGTGCGGCTCTCGGTCGGCATCGAGGGCGTCGACGATCTCATCGGCGATGTGCTCACGGCGCTCGAGAAGGCCTCCACGAACTAGGGAGCGTCTGTGCTCTCGACGTCGAGTGCGGCCGAGGTATCCCGTCGATTGCGCTGCCAAATGTTCGATTGTGGTGCCAAATGAAGGAAATCTGTGCCGTTGCGGCCATCCGCACCCGGAGATGCGGGAGGGGCAGGGCGACGGTTCCTTCATTTGGCACTGGGCGCACATGCCTGTCGCCAGCACCGTCGACGAGGTGACGACCGTCTACGACCTGACCTCGTGAAAGCTGGCGTGAACTCACGGCACGGTGACTGTTTATCGCTGGATGTTTCATTCCTGCCACGAGAGCATGGAGAGATGACCAGCACCGACGTGGCTCCCGCGCCCACCCATACCGGAAGTGTCGGACTGCTGCAGGGCTCGGCGCTGTACATCGCGGCCGTGCTCGGAACGGGAATCCTGGCGCTTCCCGCGCTCGCCGTGACCAAAGCCGGACCGGCCTCCATCGTCGCGGTGGTCGCGGTACTGCTGCTCTCCATCCCGCTCGCCGGCACCTTCGCCGCCCTCGCAGCGAGGTTCCCGGACTCGGGCGGAGTCGCCACCTTCGTGCGTCTCGCCTTCGGTGGCACCGCGGCGCGCATGGCCGGCTATTTCTTCTTCTTCGGGGTGTGCGTCGGCTCTCCGGTGGTCGCCGTGCTCGGCGCCTCCTACGTCG
>JAODMH010000065.1 GCA_025465035.1 Microbacteriaceae bacterium
CTGCACCGCATCGCGGGCGTCTCACTCGTGGCGCACGTGTTGGCAACCGCGGAAGAGCTCGGCGCCGCCCACATCGTGGCGGTCGTGCGGCACGAACGCGACGCCGTCGCCGCAGCGATCAGCGAACAGGTTCCTCGCGCGATCATCGTCGACCAGGACGAAGCCCCTGGCACGGGTCGCGCGGTCGAGCTCGGCCTCTCCGGCCTTCCCGAGGGGTACGCCGGGCCCGTGCTCGTGCTCAGCGCGGATGTTCCGCTGCTCGACGCCGCGACGGTGCGCGGGCTGGTCGCGAGTCATGAGCTCGCCGGCAATGCCCTCACGCTGCTGAGCGCATACTTCTCGGATCCGAGCGGCTCCGGCCGCATCATCCGCGATCGCGACGGTGCCTTCGAGGCGATCGTCGAGCAGAAGGATGCCGACTCGGAGCAGTTGCTCATCACCGAGGTCAATTCGGGCATCTATGTCTTCGACTCGACGGTACTACGGGCCGCCCTCCGGAGGATCGGCACGGACAACGCCCAGAGCGAGAAGTATCTGACGGACGCCGCGGCCGGCATCCGTGCATCCGGCGGACGGATCGAGGCGCTCCCCGTTTCCGACCCCTGGCTCGTCGCCGGGGTCAACGATCGCGCCCAGCTGAGCGCGACGGCCGTGGAGCTCAACTCTCGGATCGTGCGCGGCTGGCAGCTGGCCGGCGTGACGATCCAGGACCCGGCGACCACCTGGATCGATCTCACGGCAAACATCGCCGAGGATGTCGAGATCCTGCCGGGTACTCAGATCAAGGGGGCGACGGTGATCGAGCGCGACGCGGTCATCGGTCCGGATACGACACTTCTCGACTGTGAAATCGGCGAGGGGGCGACGGTGAGGCGCACGGATGCCGAGCTCGCGGTCATCGGCAAGAACGCGACCGTCGGCCCGTTCGCCTACCTGCGCCCTGGCACCTACCTCGGCGAGGATGGCAAGATCGGCACCTTCGTGGAGACCAAGAATTCCCGCATCGGCAGGGGAAGCAAGGTGCCTCACCTGAGCTACGTCGGCGACACGACGATCGGTGAGGGCACCAATCTCGGCGCGGGCGCGATCACCGCCAACTACGACGACCTGACGAAACATCGCACCGAGATCGGTTCGCACGTGCACTCCGGGTCGCACAACGTGTTCGTCGCCCCCGTTAGAATTGGGGACGGAGCCAAGACCGGAGCGGGAACTGTCGTGCGCAAGGACGTGCCGGCCGGAGCCCTCGCGATCACTGTGGCTCCGCAGCGCAACATGACCGGCTGGGTCGAAGAACACCGCGCAGGTACGGCCGCGGCCAAAGCGGCGGCCGAGAGCACGACCACGGACTAACCGCAGGGAAGCACAGCGTCGGGCGACCGGCAGAGAGCAGGGCACGTGGCAGAGATCACAGCCACCGGAGACAAACGGCTCGTTATCGTGACGGGCCGAGCCCATCCCCAGCTAGCGATCGACATCGCCGAGGAACTCGGCGCGGATCTCGTGCACACCGACGCTCGGACCTTCGCGAACGGCGAGATCTACGCCCGTTATGACGAGAGTGTTCGCGGATCGGATGCCTTCGTCATCCAGTCCCACACCAATCCGATCAACGAGTGGCTCATGGAGCAGCTGATCATGGTGGATGCCCTCAAGCGGGCTTCCGCGAAGAGGATCACCGTCGTGGCGCCGTTCTATCCCTATGCACGCCAGGACAAGAAGGGGCGGGGACGAGAGCCGATCTCCGCCCGTCTGATCGCCGACCTGTTCAAGGCGGCCGGCGCCGACCGCATCATGAGCGTGGATCTGCACGCCGCCCAGATCCAGGGCTTCTTCGACGGCCCCGTCGACCACCTCTTTGCCATGCCCGTGCTGCTCAAGTACTTCAAGGAACGTCTCGATTCCTCGACCCTCACCGTCGTGAGTCCGGACATGGGGCGGGTCAGGGTCGCGGACATCTGGAGCGACAAGCTCGGCGCGCCACTGGCCATCATCCACAAGCGTCGCGACCCGCTGGTGCCGAACAAGGTGACGGTGCACGAGATCGTCGGAGAGGTGGAGGGGCGCACCTGCCTCATCGTCGACGACATGATCGACACCGGCAGCACGATCGTGAAGGCCGCCGAGGCGCTCAAGGCCGCCGGAGCGCTCAACGTCGTCGTGGCGGCGACCCACGCGGTGTTCTCGCACCCGGCGAGCCGGATCCTGCAGAGCGAGTTCATCGACTCCGTCGTGGTCACCGACACGCTCCCGCTCCCCGAGGAGAAGCGTTTCCCGACTCTCACGATCCTGCCGATCGCTCCGCTCATCGCCAGCGCGATCCACGAGGTCTTCAGCGACGGCTCCGTCACCTCGATGTTCGACGGCGCCGCCTGATCACGCCGCTCGTAGTGTGAACCCATGACGACAACGCCGCCACGCCCCTGGCTTGCCAGCTACGCCGACGGTGTGCCGGATGAGATCGAACTCCCTGAGGGATCGCTCTTCGATCTCGTCGAGGGATCAGTCGGTGAGTTCGGCCGCAACGTTGCCCTCGAGTTCTTCGGCGCGACGACCACCTACGCGGAGCTGGGCGAGCAGATCGGCCGCGCAGCGGAGGGCCTCCGCATCCTCGGTGTGCAGAAGGGTGACAGGGTCGCCCTGGTGCTCCCCAACTGCCCGCAGCACATCGTCGCGTTCTATGCCGTGCTGCGGCTCGGTGCGATCGTCGTCGAGCACAACCCGCTGTATACGCCACGAGAACTGCGTCACCAGTTCGAGGATCACGGCGCGACCACCGCGATCGTCTGGGACAAGGTGGCCAGAACGATCCAGGACTTTCCGGCGGATGTCGCCGTCGAAACGGTGATCTCGGTGGACATCACTCGCGCAATGCCGTTCGCCACCCGAGCACTCCTGCGCCTGCCCGTGGCGAAGGCCAGGGAGTCGCGCGCCGCCCTCACCACGAAGGTGCGCGACACGATCGTCTGGAAAGACCTGCTCGCGTCGGAGCCGATCGCGGCCGATTTCGCTCGCCCCGGAGCGGACGACGTCGCCCTCATCCAGTACACGAGCGGCACCACTGGCCTGCCGAAGGGTGCGGTTCTGACGCATCTGAACCTCACGGCGAACGCCGCCCAGGCGCGCGCCTGGGTGCCGATGGTCAGGCGCGGCGCCTCCGTGGTCTACGCGGTGTTGCCGATGTTCCACGCCTACGGCCTCACCCTGTGCCTCACCTTCGCCATGAGCATGGGCTCTCGACTCGTGCTGTTCCCGAAGTTCGATCCCGACCTCGTGCTCGCCGTGGTCAAGAAGCGACCCGCGACGTTCCTGCCGGCGGTGCCGCCCATCTACGAGCGTCTCACCGCGGCCGCGAAGGAGCGGAATGTCTCGCTGAAGGGGATCGAGATCGCGATCTCCGGTGCCATGCCGCTGTCGGCATCCGTCGTCGAACCGTGGGAAGCGCTATCCGGCGGTTATCTGGTGGAGGGCTACGGCCTCTCGGAGACGAGTCCGGTCCTGATGGCCAACCCGGTCGGACCCAGCCGCCGTGCCGGTACCGTCGGCCTTCCGCTGCCCAACACCGAGGTGCGCGTGGTCGATCCGGAGAACCCGGCGATCGACCTGCCTGTCGCCGAGGAGGGCGAACTGATTGTGCGGGGTCCGCAGGTCTTCTCCGGCTACTGGAAGAAACCGGACGAGACAGCCGAGGTGTTCGTGCCCGCCACCGATGGAGGCGGCGACTGGTTTCGCACCGGCGACATCGTCAGGATCGACGCCGACGGCTTCGTGTCGATCGTCGACCGCATCAAGGAGCTCATCATCACGGGCGGCTTCAACGTCGCGCCGAGCGAGGTCGAGGACGCGCTGAGGGCGCATCCGGATGTCGCGGATGCCGCCGTCGTCGGACTGCCGAGTTCGCACAGCGGCGAGGAGGTCGTCGCCGTCGTCGTGATGGCGCCCGGCAGGCAGCTCGATGAGAAGCTGCTGCGGGATCTCCTCCGCGGCGAACTCGCCGCCTACAAGGTGCCGAAGCGCATCGTCGCTGTCGACGAGCTGCCGAAATCCCTCATCGGCAAGGTCCAGCGCCGGCAGGTACGGGAGAGGCTGCTCGAGAGCGCCGACTAGCCGTTCGTCGAGGGACCCGGCACTTTCGACAGCGTGGGCGAGATCGGGATGAGGCCGAGCGACGCGACGTTCCTGTCGCCTCCGAAGGCTCCCACCGTATAGCACTCCCAGCCCATTCCTCCCGCGCCGAACAGCTCGAAGCTGGCCGACGATCCGGTTGCCTCAGGTGCCTCGTAGCGCACCCAGGCCGCACAGGCCGCCTGTGCCGTTGACGATGCGACAGTGACAGCCGTGATCACCTGGGGCAGCACGAGACAGAGTATCCCCACGACCACCACGACTCGCATCGTGATCACCAGCCTGCGGCTGCGCAGTGGACGGCCATTCCCCGGCTCGTAGCCCGCGAGTTCCGGCTCGTCGTCCCAATCGCTCATCGTCCCGATTCTGTCATGGGCGCGCCGTTCGCGGCAGAAGACTGCTAGTGCGAGGAGCCCTCCGACTCGATCTCGGTGCGGTCACCGCTCCACAGCGTGTGGAAGGTGCCATCGCTGTCGATCCGTTTGTAGGTGTGCGCGCCGAAGAAGTCGCGCTGTCCCTGCACGAGGGAGGCGGGCAGCCGATCGGCGCGCAGTCCGTCGTAGTAGGCCAGCGACGAGGAGAAGGCCGGGGTCGGGATGCCGGCGTAGGCGGCGCCGGCGACCACGCGGCGCCAGGAGTCCTGCGCCTTCGAGACCACGTCGGTGAAGAATGGCGCGGTCACGAGCGCGACCAGTCCCGGGTTCTCGGCATAGGCATCCGTGATGCGGTTGAGGAAGCGTGCCCGAATGATGCAGCCGCCGCGCCAGATCTTCGCGATGTCGCCCTTCTTGATGTCCCAGCCGTACTTCTCGGCGCCGGCGACGATCGCGTCGAAGCCCTGGCTGTAGGCGATGATCTTGGAGGCGTAGAGCGCCTGGCGCACGTCCTCGATGAAGGCGTCGGGGTCGTCGACAGCGACGGTGGAACTGGGGCCGGGGAGCGCGGATGCCGCGGCCCGCTGCTCGGGCTTCGAGGACAGGGCACGGGCGAACACCGCCTCCGCGATGCCTGAGACCGGCACGCCGAGATCGAGTGCATTCTGTACTGTCCAGACCCCCGTCCCCTTCGAACCGGCCTGGTCGAGGATCACGTCGACGAGGGGGCGCCCGGTCTTGGCGTCCACCTGCTTCAGCACCTCCGCCGTGATCTCGATCAGGTAGCTCTCCAGCTCGCCCCTGTTCCACTCGGTGAAGATCTCGGAGATCTCGACGGGCGACTTGCCCGTTCCGCGACGGATGAGGTCGTAGGCCTCTGCGATGAGCTGCATGTCGGCGTACTCGATGCCGTTGTGGATCATCTTGACGAAGTGGCCGGCGCCGTCGGTACCGACATGGGTCACGCAGGGCTCACCCTCGGCGATCGCCGCGATCGACCTGAGGATCGGGCCGAGGGTCTGCCAGGCTTCTGCCGAGCCGCCGGGCATGATCGACGGCCCCTTGAGCGCGCCCTCCTCTCCACCGGAGATTCCGGCGCCGACGAAGTTGATCCCGGTCTCGCGCACCGCTTTTTCGCGGCGGATGGTGTCGGTGAACAGCGCGTTGCCGCCGTCGACGATGATGTCGCCCGGTTCGAACACCTTGGTCAGCTCGTCGATGACAGCGTCGGTGCCCCTGCCCGCCTGCACCATGATGATCGCCGTGCGGGGCTTGGCGAGGGATGCCGCGAACTCGTCGTACGTCGTCGTGCCGACGAACCCGGCCTCGGGGTGCTCAGACAACAACGTGTCGGTCTTCTCGTGCGAGCGGTTGAACACGGCGACCGTGTTGCCCTCCCGGCTCGCGAGGTTGCGGGCGAGGTTCGAGCCCATGACCGCGAGGCCGACCACACCGATGTTTGCAACTGCCTCGACCATTGTGACTCCTCGATTCGACTGTTTCCGACCGACTTCAGGCTATCGGCTTTGGCTGGCTGTCGGCTGCCGCTGGGCTGTCGCTGCGCTGTCGCTCGGCCGCCGCTGGGCCGCCGCTCGGGGTCGCCTCGCGGCGGAGAAAAAGTCTGGCGCGGCGGAGAAACGGGATCGATTGCTTCCTCGCGGCGGAGAAAAAGTGCGGCCCGGCGGGGATGCGTTCCCTCGGCGGAACAACCGCTCTGGGCGGCGGAGATACCGTTCCGCGGAGGCAGAAATATCTCCCTCCGCGAGGTAGTTTCTCCGCCGCCGGAGAGGTCGCCGGAGGTCGCCGGAGAACCTGTCGGAGAGGTCGCCGGAGAGGTCGCAGGCAGGCCCCGAGGAGGCTGCCAGAGCGCACGCCGGGGAGCACGCCCGAGAGCCCTGCCGGGGGCCGCCGGAGGGCGAGGCGGGTGGGCGGCGCCGATGACGTACCTCGCCGACGAACTGTGCACGACTGGTAGTTTGAATCCGATGAATCACACAGCGGGGAAGCCGCTTATCGTTGTCATGGGCGTGAGCGGATCGGGCAAAACCACCGTTGGCAGGGCGCTCGCCGCGGAACTCGGGGTCCCGTTCGTGGATGCGGACGATCTGCACCCGGCGGCCAACGTCGCGAAGATGGCGGCAGGGCATCCGCTCACCGATGACGATCGCTGGCCGTGGCTCGCCCGGGTCGGCGGGGAACTCACCCAGGCGAA
>JAODMH010000073.1 GCA_025465035.1 Microbacteriaceae bacterium
GTAGAGGGCGTCGATCGATCGCAGCAGCCTCAGGTACAGGCCGGCGAGCTCGTCGCGTTCCTCCTCGTTCGTTGCGGCGAAATCCGGAATGTGTCGATGGGGCAGCATGTGCACCTCGATCGGCCAGCGCGCGGCGAACGGCACGAAGGCGGTCCAGTGCCGTCCGCGTAGCACCACCCGCTCGGAGGCCGTCTCGAATTCGAGGATGCGCTCGAACAGGTCCGCACCGAATCGCTCGACCGATTCGAGAAGCCGGGTGGTGCGGGGCGTGATGTACGGGTAGGAGTAAATCTGCCCGTGCGGATGCCGCAGCGTAACGCCGATCGCCTCGCCGCGGTTTTCGAAGGGAAAGACCTGCTGGATGCCGGGCAGCGCGGACAGCGCCGCCGTTCGATCCGCCCATGCCTCGATCACGGTGCGTGCTCGAGAACGGCTGATGCTGCCGAAGGCGCCCTCGTGCTCGGGGCCGAACGACACGACCTCGCACCGGCCCACCGCCGGAAGGGAGCGACCGAGCCCGACCGCGATGAGCTCGGCCGGGTCGAAGGCCGCTCCGATCTCCGGTCCGAATGACGGCGAACGGTTCTCGAACACCGCGACGTCATAGGTGTCGGGAATCTCCGACGGATTGTCCGCCGTCGCCGGGGCGAGCGGGTCCTGGTCGGCGGGCGGAAGAAAAACCCGGTTCTGGCGAGATGCCGCGATCGAGATCCACTCTCCGGTCAGCGGGTCTTGGCGCATCGTTGCGGTGGCGGGACGCGGATCGAGCACGCGGGAATCGGGTCTGCGTTCGGGGGGCAGCGTCGTGTCAGCGTCGTCGAAGTAGATGAGTTCGCGGCCGTCGGCCAGACGATGCTCGCGTTTGACGATCGGAGTCATGGAGGGTCCCTTGCGCGGTTTCGAAAACGCAAGAAAGATTATCCGGTATTGACAAGAAAACACAAGTAATCGAAGATCAGACGATGGTCTCGTTACAGCCCTCGCCGCCCGCAGCGGCGCGGCGCGAGCAGATCCTTTCGATCATTGACGAACAGGGCTTTGCCAAAGTCACCCAGCTGAGCCGGCGATTCGGAATCTCCGAGGTGACCGTCCGCACCGATCTCGACGCGCTCGCCGAGAGCCATGCGGTGCTGCGCGTGCACGGCGGCGCTGTTGCCGGCACCCGGCCGGCCGGCCTCGAGCGGCCGTTCGAGCAGTCCGTTCTCGCGGCGCGCGACGAGAAGGCCCGCATCGGTCGAGCGGCGGCGGCGCTCGTCGAGTCTGACCAGGCCGTGGTTCTCGACGTCGGTACCACGACGACCGCCATTGCGGCCGCCCTCCTCGCCCGTGACGATCTGCACAATGTCGTGATCATCACGAACGCCCTCAACATCGCGCTCGCGCTCGAGACGGTGATTCCCCGCTTCACCGTTGTCGTCACCGGCGGCACCCTGCGTCCACTGCAGCACTCGCTTGTCGATCCGCTGGCGGGGGTCGTGCTCGACCAGGTGCGCGGCGATCTCGCCTTCATCGGATGCAGCGGCGTCGACGCCGTCGCCGGTATCACCAACGTGAACCTCCCCGAGGCCGACATGAAGCGCCGGATGCTCGCGGCGGCCGGACGCCGGATCGTGGTCGCGGACAGCTCGAAGCTGGGGGTGGGGCAGCTCAGCCGGGTCGTGCCCATCGATGGCATTGACACGCTCATCACCGGATCGGAAGCCGACCCCGTGCAGCTCGAACGTCTCACCGCGGTCGGCCTCGACATCATCACCGCCTGAGTCCCCACAGTCCGCTACTCTGGAGGCACGAAGGGGAGTAGTTCCGTTTCGATCGTCTGCCGGTCGAATGCGGATGTATCGACATGCTGGCCGGTCACGACGACCGGCCCGGTACTCCACCGATGTGACCCACGGGTCGCGGCGGCGAACGAGACCTTCGGTCAGAAGAGAACCTGGCCGAGGTCGCGCTATCGCACCACCTTGCCTGGTTCGCGACCGGAAGGCACCGCAATGACGATCCCCACCCAACGCCAGCCCAAGGCGGTCGATCTGCGCCGCTGGCGCCAATACCTCGCCGACGAGCGGGCGGAAGCCGCCGTCTACCGCGACCTGGCCGCGCGCCGTACCGGTGAGGAACGGGACATCCTTCTAGCGCTCGCCGAGGCGGAGGGCCGCCACGAGGAGCACTGGAAGGTTCTGCTAGGCGATCAGGTCGGCAAGCCGCGCAGGGGCGACATCCGCACCCGTCTACTGGGTTTTCTCGCCCGGCGCTTCGGATCTGTATTCGTGCTCGCCCTCGCGCAGCGCGCCGAGGCTCGTTCCCCCTATGAGAGCGATTCGGATGCCACGCCCGCCATGGCAGCGGATGAACGCATCCACGAGGAGGTGGTTCGCGGTCTCGCGACGCGTGGTCGCAATCGCCTTTCCGGTACCTTCAGGGCCGCCGTATTCGGCGCCAACGACGGGCTCGTCAGCAATCTCGCCCTGGTGATCGGCATCAGCGCGAGCGGTGTGCCGACCCATGTGGTGCTTCTGACCGGCGTGGCGGGTCTGCTCGCGGGAGCCCTGTCCATGGGTGCGGGGGAGTATGTCTCCGTGCGGTCGCAACGGGAGCTGCTCGAGGCATCCGCGCCGAGCGGACAGAGCCATGAGGCGCTGCCGGACCTCGACGTCGACGCGAACGAACTCGCGCTCGTCTATCGGGCGCGGGGGATGTCGGAGGACGAGGCCGCCATGCACGCGAGCGAAGTGCTGCGCGACAACAGCCTCGAAGTGACGGAGGCGGCCGACGAACACGAGGCCATCGGCACCGGCCTCGGAGCGGCACTCTCGAGTTTCTGTTTCTTCGCCTCAGGTGCGATCATCCCGATCATCCCCTACTTCTTCGGACTCGGGGGTTTGCCTGCGATTCTCGTGGCCGCCGGTCTGGTCGGCCTCGCTCTGCTCGGCACGGGCGCGATCGTCGGTGTGCTCTCGGGCGGACCGCCGCTTAGACGTGCACTTCGTCAGCTCGGCATCGGATTCGGCGCCGCGGCTGTCACCTACCTGCTCGGACTGCTGTTCGGCACCGTTTCGGCCTGATCCGACCCCCGCGTTCAAGGCAGGTGCGGCAGCGACCCGTCATCCGTCGGCAGGGAATGGTGCCTCAGACGGGAGTGGAGTTCCGCTCGGTGTCAATGGGTTTTCTCAACGAATATCCAGGAGTGAAATGAGGTCGTGTGGTCCGAGCAGCTAACCCGAATATCTCTCGGGCCACACTCGGGGCGTCGTCTCGTTCGCACAAGAGGAAACTCCCCGAACGGACGGTGCCGGTCGGGGAGTCCACGTTGCTGTTACTAGCAGACGCAGCCTTCAGCGCAGTCTGCTGTGCAACAGCTTCCATCGCAACAGTCAGTCATAGTCGCCTCCTTCCCAACCCGTTGTCTACGGGTGGCCTAATCGCAGCAGCCGGGGACTGTGCAGGTGTTGTCATGGCATGGAGCGCCCTCGTCGACGGCGAGGACCACGTTCATCAGATCCGAAAGCGCGCGCACCAAGTGCGGGTCTGCCACTTCGTATCGTGTCTGCCTCCCCTCAGGCATGGCCATGACGATGCCGCAACCGCGAAGACAGGTCAGATGGTTCGACACGTTGGATCTCGTCAGCTCCAAATCGCGTGCGAGTTCAGCCGGATATCCGGGACCATCGAGCAGGCTGATCAGGATCCTCGCTCGCGTCGGATCGGCGAGCGCGCGACCGAGGCGGTTCATGACGTCGAGGCGTGGCGCAATGGTCAGCATTCACTGACTATACAGCGATGACTGAATAGACACTAGCTCGGAGCGCCTTCCTCGGCGCGGGCGAGCGGCGTAGCGCCGTGACGGTTCTCCCGTCGGGCCGCCACCGCGGTTGAGACGGGCAAACTGCGGGTTGACCGGTCGGTCTACGCGGGACTAGCCTCAGGTGGGTTAATCGATTAAACGTGCCCACCCTAAGCAGCGTCGCTTATCAGAAAGGGTTCCACAATGTCATTGAGATCCAGCCTTCTACTCGCCTTTCGGGGGCACCATCGTCGGCGGTCCATCGCCGCAGCATCCATCGCCGCCGTCGCGCTCGTAGCGGGATCGCTATTCGCTGGCTCCACGGCTGCGCAGGCCGTGACCCCACTACCGTGCGATATCTACGCGAGTGCAAGCACGCCATGTGTTACGGCATATAGCTCGACACGGGCGCTCTACTCCGCGTACAACGGCAGCCTCTACCAGGTCACGCGGGCATCGGACAACACCACCTTCAACGTCGGCTTGCTGGCCGCCGGTGACTACGCCAATGCGGCCGCCCAGGACAGCTTCTGTTCTGGCACATCCTGCATCATTACGAAGATCTACGACCAATCGTCGAACCACAACGATCTGACGATCGCGGGTGCGGGTGCGGCAGGCGCGGCCAACGTCGGCGCCGCGGCGAGCGCCCTTCCCACCACGGCGGGTGGCCATTCGGTCTATGGCATCTATCTTCCGCCGGGTGTCGGCTACCGTCGTGCGAACGGCATCGGCATCGCGACCAATGGCGGCGCCGAGTCGATGTACGAGGTCGCAAGCGGCACGAACGTCAACAACGGATGCTGCTCGGACTTCGGCAACGTGGAGACCACCCTGACCGATACTGGCGCGGGTCACATGGATACCATCAACCTCGCGCTGCTGAACGCCGTCGGAAGCGCCGGTCACGGCCCGTGGGTCGAGGCGGATCTCGAGAACGGCGTGTTCGAAGGCGGAACCCCGGTCAACACCTCGAATCTCGGCAATGCCAGCAAGTTCGTGACCGCCCTGTTGAAGAACAACGGCCAGACGACCTTCGCGCTCAAGGGCGGCAATTCGCAGACAGGCTCGTTGTCGACCTGGTACAACGGTGCGCTGCCCACCGGCTACGCACCCATGCACCAGGAAGGCTCGATCGTCCTCGGAACCGGCGGCGACAACAGCAATCGCGGCACGCAGTCCTTCTTCGAGGGCGTCATGACCTCCGGCTACTCGACGGATGCCGCGGACAACTCAGTGCAGTCGAGCATCGT
>JAODMH010000080.1 GCA_025465035.1 Microbacteriaceae bacterium
GAGCAGCCTGTCGGTCGTGATCTGTCCGTCCAGCAGCACGAACGGTATGGCGATGATCAGCAGCCAGGTCAGGTACGGCCGGCCGAGGCTCCGCACCCTTTTCGCGAGATCCTCTTTAATCGTCGCGTCGGACCAGAAGTAGCCCGCGAGAAAGAAGAAGAGCGGGACATGCCAGGTGAAGAAAAGAGGCCGGACAAGGGGCGTGTTGAGCGTGTGACCGGCGACGACGGCAACGATGCCGAGTACTCGGACCGCATCGATCGCACCCGATCGGGGCGACGTTCCTCTCATCATTCAAGGGTGACAGTCCCCGGTCAAACCTCCTAATGACGAGGACTCACCACTCGGACGGCGAGCCGCCGCTCATACCGGGTCTGGCAGACCGCGACCGACCCGCGTGGTCAGGCCGTCGCAGATCAAAGTGGCGAACTCCTGGAGTCCGGAGACCGAGTCGTCGGACTCGGTTCCGTCGGCAAGCGGCCGAAGCGCCAAGATGGCCAACCAGGCCTGAGCTGCGGTTCGCAGCCGTGCTGCGGAGATCGGGTTGTGCAGGCTGCCTTGAAGTACTCGCTCGATTACCTCTTGCACCTGACTGCGGTGGTGGGTCAGGTCGCTCTCGACCTCCGGGTGGGTGTGTCGTTCGCGCCAGATGATGACACGTATGACCTCTGAGGTGCGCTGGATTTCGTGGATCTTCCGGGTCAGGTTGAGCAGCGACCGCACGGGATTGCCTGGCTCGATCAAGGTGGTCGTGTCGATCGGGCCCAGCCCGTGACGCTCGGCGACCAGAGCGCGCAGCAGATCGGGCTTTCTGGGGAAGTAGTAGAACAGCAGGCCCTTGGGCACCGCGGCGAGGATCGCGATAGCCGACGTCGCGGTTGCATCGAATCCATGCCGGGCGAAGAGCTGCTCTGCGGCATCCAGAATCCGCACCCGAGCATCGAGTGACTCTTTCATGATGAAATCCTGCCGTTTCCAGCCGGGGACGGCAGTACTGACTGCCGTCCCCGACTCGGAGTACCCGTCAGTGTGTGACTGCCTGGTGATGCAACCGAGAACTCGGTTGAACGGCGAGCATCGCGACGATCACCGCGACGGCGCCGCCGATCCACGATGTCCAGGCGACTCCCGCCTGACCTGCGTAGCCACCGATCCAGGGTGAGAGGAAGAGCAGGGCACCGAGAACGCCCTGTGCCCACTCCATCGCGACGGTGCCGGGACGAGCGAGATTCCAGAGTCCTGAAGCGATAAGCAAGATGCCGAAGGTGACCATCAGCGCGACGGATGCCCCTGCTGGAGTCATCCAGATTGTCGACAGTGCCGCGAAGAGACCAACGACCACTGCCACCCAATCCTGCCATCGTGTCCATTTCTTCATCACAACCAACCTCCTTGAGCGTCGGTCCCGGTTGGGGATCGTCTCTCCAGACTAAACTTGATTGACCGCCCGGTCAAGACGAGATTCACCGAGCGGAATTGCCGCCCTGCGCCGCTCTCTCCATATGCGTCGAGACGCATTCTTCGCAGCGCTATCGACGGCGATCCCATCACGGTACGGTGTACACGGATGAGGGGGCATACGCCGATGAGAATGTTGTTTGCTATTTTGCGGATCGTCGTGGCAGTTGCCATCATCGCCGCCGTGGTCGGCCAACTCCTCGTGAGCGCAGACTTCTGGCACGGCAAAGGCATCCAGAACATCACGGTCAATGTCACGAGCTTCTTCAGCTTCTTCACCATCGAATCGAATGTGCTGTCGGTGGTCGTGCTGGTGATCGGGGCATGGTTCCTGTTCTCACGGCGGGGAGCTGACGCCCCGTGGTACACGGGCCTGCGCGCGGCGACGGTAACCTACATGCTCACGACGGGTGTCGTCTACAACCTGCTGCTGCGCGGCATCGAGCTGCCGCAGGGCTCGACTCTCGGCTGGTCGAACGAGGTGTTGCACCTTATCGCGCCGCTCTATCTCATCATCGACTGGCTCCTCGCGCCGGGCCGCTCGCCGCTCGCCTCGAAGGCCGTCTGGCCGATCCTCATCTTCCCGCTCGTGTGGGGCATCTACACGCTCGTCCGCGGGCCGATCACCGTGGACCAGGTCTACGGCAAGCCCTACTGGTATCCGTACCCGTTCCTCAACCCCAATATCTCGCCGGAGGGCTACTTCTCCGTCGCCTTCTACCTCGTGCTCATCGCGGCGGTCATCGGGCTGGCGGGGATGGGTGTCGTCTGGGCGTCGAAGAGGCGCCTGCTCACGGAACCGCTGGCCGTCTAGGACCGTTGTCGCACGGCTCGCGTGGGCGAGAGAACCGGCGTACAGTGCGCCCCATGCTGATACTCGTCATTGTTCTTCTTGCGATCTGGCTGATCCTCTCCGTCGTCGGATTCGCCATCAAGGGCCTCATCTGGCTTGCCGTCATCGGGATCATCCTGTTCGTCGTGACGGCGATCATCGGATTCATCCGCCGCGCGGCCGGGCGCAAGACCGGCGTTTAGCCGCCAAGCTGGGCCAGCACGCCGGTGATCCTGCGCTCCCGGGTCTCGGCGGTCTTCGCGCCGTCGACCTGGGCGACGTGGGCTGCCCGTTTCGAGGGTGAGAGCGAATCGAAAGCCTCGCGGGCACCGGCTTGCGCTGAAAGTGCCGCTGCCAGGTCATCCGGAATGTCGATGGTTCGAGGCTCGAGATCGAGTTCGAGAACGACCTCGACCTCATCACCGGCGGCGATCCCGATCGCCTCGCGATGGGCCGCGCTCAGGGGAACGATGAAGCCGCCGTATCGGGATGACACGGTGGTCCGATAGCTGTAATCGCCGACGCGCACGACGACGGCGGGCTTTTTCGAGTGGCCCAGTGCCTCGACAGCATCGTCGGGGACGGGTAGCCCGGTGGCTTGGAGGCCCGGAGCTTGAAGCACGATTGTGGTGAAGATGACCGCCATCGGACCACTTTATCGCCGCCCAAAGGTGTGCGACGTGGACGACTTACGCGCAGAGCACAAACCTTTGTGTTCCGTTTTTGTTACGCATCTCCCCAAAAAGGTGGTACTTACACTACAGTTGGCCGTGCAGTTGCAGTACCTCGCACATCTTGAATGCTTGGAACCCCACGGGGGGCCATGTCTCTTTCGGGAGCGGACGATGAACACCGCGACGAGCGGATCCGAAAGTCGGGTTCGCGCGAAGACTCCTGAAGGAGAAAATTATGGCACTAGGAACCGTGAAGTGGTTTAACGCTGAAAAGGGCTTTGGATTCATCGCCCCCGACGACGGTAGCCCCGATGTGTTCGCACACTACTCGGCTATCGCGAGCAGCGGCTACAAGTCGCTCGACGAGAACCAGAAGGTCGAATTCGACCTGGCGCAGGGCCCCAAGGGTCCGCAGGCTGAGAACATCCGCCCGCTCTAAGCGCTTAGTTTGACTCGGAACCGGCTCCCGCATTCGTGCGGGGGCCGGTTTTGTCGTTGACGGCCCGCTGTGCACGGGCGATACGCTGGTCGTCATGCAAACACTGTTCGTAGTACTGCACGTCGTAGCCGCCGTCTTTATCGTCGGCCCGATGGCGATCCTGCCGATGACAGGGCTCCGTGCCATCCGCGCCGGCCAGCCGGCCCAGGCCAAGACCCTCGCCAGGTCGACGTTCGTCACGAGCCTGCTGTCTCTCCTCGTGGTGTTCTTCGGGTTCGCCGCCCTCGGTACGAGCGATCCGAAAGATCACTTCTCGATCGCGACACCCTGGATCTGGGTCTCCCTGCTGGCCTACCTGATCGCGCTGGCGCTCATCCTGTTCCTTGTGGTGCCTGCGCTCAATAAGGCCGCCGGGCGACTGCAGACATCGGACGCCGAAACCTCGTCCGCGCCATCCGCGTCCTCTGACGGTGGATACGGAGCCATCGCCGCCGGCTCTGGTATCGCGTCCCTGCTTCTGGTGCTGATTGTCGTGCTCATGGTGTGGAAGCCGTAACAGCGACGACCTCGCGCTAACGCAATAATTGCGTGTCCCTCGCGGTTAGCGTCAGTGACCTCAGTAAGGATGGATCGCATGACCGACGCCGCAACCATGACCGCCGCAGACCAGTTCACCACCTATCACGAGCGTCGCGAGCTCGCTGTCGTGCAGCCGAAGGGCAGCCTCGCCCTCGTCAACACGCAGTGGATCGATTCCGAGCAGACCATCTGGGGGGTGCCGGGCACCTGGGCTCCGTTGCCAGAGGGCGAGTCGGGGCTGAAGCTCACGGCCGCGGCATCCGACAACATCGTCGTCGACGGAGTGCTGGTCGATGGCGAGGCGATCGTGCGGGGCAAGGACGCCGAAACGCCGAGCGAGATCGTCTTCAGCGACACGGTGACCGGTTTCGTCATCGCCAGCGAAGAGGGCACCTATGCGCTCCGTGTCTGGGATGCGAATTCCGAGGGAATCCAGGAATTCGGCTCGATCGACGTCTTCGACTACAACCCCGACTGGGTGATCACCGGAACGTTCACCGAGATCGAGGGTGGCACGACTGTCGGGTTCGAGCATCTCAAGGACGACGGCAAGACTCGTGACCTGGCCATCCCCGGCGAGATCACGTTCTCCAAAGACGGCGCGGACTACAACCTCGCAGCCTTCAAGGCCGGTCGCGCTCTGCAGCTCGTCTTCTCCGATTCGACGAGTGGGGACAGCACCTACAGCGTCGGTCGCTTCCTGTTTGTGGCCCCGAATGCCGACGGCACGATCACCCTCGACTTCAACCGCGCTGTGCTCCCGCCCTGTGCGTTCAGCTATGCCTTCAACTGCCCGATGCCGCCGAAGCAGAACCGTTTCCAGGTTCCGATCGAGGCCGGCGAGAAGCAGGTTCTCACGAAGGCCGGCACGCTGCTGCACGAGTAGCGGTTCGATGACGGGACGCCACGCGGATCGGCCCTGCCGATAAGGTGCCAAGGTGATCTCTCGTCGTGTTGTCGCAGTCGTGCTCTCGGTCTCGGTCCTGATAGGCGTCTCCGCCTGTACTTCGCAGCCGCTATCCATCTCAAGACCGTCGCCCTCTGTCTCGTCCACTCCGAGCCCCGCACCGACGAAGGCGGTGCCGAAGGCCGCGAAGATCACGATTGACCGCACCCAGATGGTGGTGCTGGCCGGCGACGGATCGACGATGGCGACGATCCCGTACACGTCGATGTTGGATGCCGCGGTAGATCAACTGACCAAGTTGATCGGCGTCGCACCGGCATCGTCGAGCACACCGGAGTCGCAGTGTTCACCGGCGAATACCATCGAGGCGTGGGGTGACGGTCTGAAGCTGTCGCAATGGCAGACGGATGTGGGTGGTCCCTATCCCGTCACGGTTTTCTCGCGGCAGAAGACAGTCGGTACCGGAATCTCCGTGGTGACTCCGAACGGTTACGGCGTCGGCGACTCGATCTCGGCGTTCATCGCGGCGAGCCCGGCGTCGAGCTTGGTGATCAACAGCGACTCCTCCTACGGCACCCAGGTCTTCTACGATCTCGACCCGACGACCAACGACGCGGCCGTGCTGCTCTCGGATGTGCAGAACGGCCCGATCACCATGCTCAACGCCCCTGGGAACGTGTACCAGGACTGCTGAGCGACTGGGGAGTAGATCGCCATTCGTCGCCCTTTCGGAAATTCAGGACAATGGTCACGATCGGGGCTCTATCCACCCACTTCGAGACTGGTCCGGTGCCAAAGTCCTGAATTTCCGAAAGGGCGGCGTCGGGTGGCGGGCGGATGTCGCGAGCAGCGGGCAGACTGGTGCTGTGTACGTCGCCCTCTTCTCCAGTTCCGAGGGGCCGGTGGTGCTGCAGCGCCTCGACGCGAACGGCGATGCGCGGGGCGCGCCGCGAACGATCCCCGAGAGCGGGTTGGCGGAGGCGGCCGCCGAGCTCGAGGCGGGGCATCCGCGCTGGGTCTGGGACGACACCAGCCGCTGGTACCCCGTCCTGCTTGGCGCTGGCGTGCGCATCGAGCGTTGCGTCGACCTGCGGCTCTCCCATGCGATACTGCGCAACTCGGCGCTGACAGCGTCGTCGCGGCTGGCGACGGCCGAGTCGAACTCGTGGGATCGGGCGGCGCAGGAGACTATCGAGCAACTCGACGACCACGCCCTGTTCGAACTCGATGAGCCGGTGCCCGATCTCGCCGACGAGAACACCCTCGCCGAGTTCACACTGCAGCGGGAGGCAATCGCGGCGGCAGACGACCCACGGCGACTGGCGCTCCTGCTCGCCGCAGAGTCCGCTGGCGCCCTCGTCGCCGCCGAGATGATGTATGCGGGGCTGCCATGGCGTGCCGATGTCCACGACCAGATTCTCAGCGGCTATCTCGGCCCACGGCCGCAGGCTGCTGAGCGTCCGGCGATTCTGGATGCGGTGCTGGCGCGGCTGCGAGCTGCCCTCGAGTCGCCCGACCTCAACCCCGACTCTCCCAACGAGTTGCTCAGGGCGCTCGGCGTGGCGGGTCTCATGGTGAAGTCGACGCGGTCGTGGGAGCTTAAGAAGCTCACGCATCCGGCGATTGAGCCCCTGCTCGAGTACAAGAAGCTCGCGCGCCTGCTGAGTGCGAACGGGTGGCACTGGCTTGATACGAACGTGCGCGACGGCCGGTTCCATCCCGAGTACGTTCCTGGCGGCGTCGTCACCGGGCGCTGGGCGAGCAAGGGCGGTGGCGGGGCGCTACAGCTTCCCAAGCAGATCCGAGGCGCGGTCATCGCGGATCCCGGCTGGAAATTCGTGGTCGCGGATGCCTCGCAGTTGGAGCCGCGCATACTCGCCGCGATGTCAGGCGACCGGGGCATGGCCGAGGCGGGTAGCGCGGGCGACTTCTACGCTGGAATCGTGGCGAGCGGCGCTGTCGAGACACGCGACCAGGCCAAGGTGGCGATGCTCGGGGCGATGTACGGCGCCACGACGGGGGAGAGCGGCAGGCTCATGCCCAAGCTCGCCCGCGCCTATCCCCGCGCGATCGGGCTGGTCGAGCAGGCCGCGCGGGACGGCGAGCGTGGGGAGATCGTCACGACGCGTCTGGGACGGAGTTCTCCGCGGCCCGGTGCCAGTTGGCGAGAGAGCCAGTCCGAGGCATACGGAGAGGCGGCGACGGATGCCGACGCGAGTCGCGCACGCGGCCAGGCCCGTGGCTGGGGTCGCTTCACCCGCAATTTCGTGGTGCAGGGGAGCGCCGCCGAGTGGGCGCTCTGCTGGATGGCCAACCTGAGACGCAGTCTGCACGAACTCGGTGGTGGCGCCTGGATCACGGATGCCCCGCATCTCGTCTTCTTCATGCACGACGAGGTCGTGGTGCACTGTCCGGCCGCGCTCACCGATGCGGTCGAGGCAGCGGTGCGGGATGCCGCGGCGGATGCCGGCCGACTCATGTTCGGCGCGATGCCGGTGACCTTCCCGCTCACCGTCGCCGTCGTCGACAACTACGGCCAGGCGAAGTAGTCACGACCTCGGGCGCCGCCCGCGCTTCGGCCGCACCACGGACAGCGGACGAACCGAGTCGTTGTCGGAGAGCGCCGCGATGGCGGCACCTAGCCAGGCGATCGCCGCGATGGCCAGCGCCTCGCGCGCCACGAGCGCGAGGTGCGCGTCGGTGGGGAACGAACCAGTGATCACCGGAGTTCTCGTCCGCATGAGGTCGGCCTCCCACCAGCGCCGATAACGTTCGGCAAGTCCCTTGGCGGCGGCCGCATCGACCGAGCTGGTCACCAGCACCTGGTCGAGCATCTCGGTCCACTCGGGGAGTGCCTCGAGCGCTGGCTCGGACATCCAGATCGATGCCTCGTCCACGCCAGGGGCGGTCAGGCTGTAGAGGGGGAGTGCGTCATCCGTCGTTCCCGCCGGCTCGATGAAGCCCTGTTTCGCGAGACGCTCCAGCGTGCCGTAGATCTGGCCGACGTTCACCGGTTTGCGGTGCGGTGCCCTGCTCGCGAGTTCCGAATGAAGTTGCAGGCCGTAGGCGGGGCCGAGCGTGAGGATGGCCAATAGACCGTCTCGAACCGACACTCGACCTCCTCGGCCGTACCGAAAGATATACCGAGTATAGGTTCGCGACACGCGGGTGCAAAAGATTCGATAATCACACAGTTGTGATTTAGGGGTTTCATCGGCGATAATGGGGCCAACGGTTCGCCGTGAAGTTCAGTACCAATAACAGCGCGTGGATTCATTCCGAGGTCGATGGGGAAGTCGCACCTCAACGGAATGGAGATATCGTGGCTGCATCGAACGCCGGCCTCGCCGGTACAACCAGTGCCGCGAAGGCACGTGGGGTGCTTTACGTGCACTCTTCTCCTCGCGCGCTCTGCCCCCACATCGAGTGGGCGGCAGGTGGTGCGCTCGACCGTGCCGTCAACTTCGACTGGGTCGAGCAGCCGGTACTCAGGGGCTCCATGCGCACCGAGTTCTACTGGGAGGGCGCGCAGGGTACCGGGGCGGCGCTGGCGTCTGCGCTGCGCGGCTGGGAGCACCTGCGCTACGAGGTGACAGAGGATGCCACCGCCGGCAGCGATGGCGGTCGCTGGTTGCACACCCCAGACCTCGGCATCTTCTTCGCGCAGACCGACAGCGTCGGCAACGTCGTGATCCCGGAGGACCGCATCCGCTATGCGATGGAGATCGCTGGCTCCGACGCCTTCGAACTGCACCGCGAACTGCGGCTCGCGCTCGGCCAGGCCTGGGACGACGAGCTCGAGGCCTTCCGCCACGCGAGCGACACCAACCAGGTGGTCTGGCTGCACAAGGTCGGTTGACGTGCTGCTCTCCGATAGGCCCTACGCGCGGTAGACCTCGAGGATGCGCTGGACGTAGCGGGACGGCGAGAAGAGTTCGCGATCGATCGTCGCACCCTCGGAGAGCTTCACGAGCTGCGAAGGGTCGCTCACCAGCGCGACGATCGCGTCGGCGAGGCCCTCGTCATCCGGTGTTGTGGCGAGGAAGCCGGAATTCTCGAGACCCTCGCTCAACTTGGGGTCGCAGTACAGGACGCCACGCTCGCGACTGACCGCCTCCGCGATGGTCATCGGCTGATTGTCGAAGCCGAGCGAGGTGAGCGCAATACCGGAGGAGGAGTCCATGAGGGCGAGCACCTCGTCATGGGGCAGCGCACCCTGGATGCGGATCTCCGGATGCCCGTCCGCTAGCTTCTTGAGCGCCGCAAGGTCGGCACCCTCGCCGACGAAGTCGACGCTGAAACCGTTGTTCGTGCGTGCCAGCGCGTCGATTGCGGCGCGGGCGAAGGGCAAAGGACGCTTGATCGGCTCGCAGCGCGCCACCCAGAGGAAGCTCGGGTTGTGCGCCTGCTCGAGAGTCAGCGTGCTCGAGGAACGTTCCGCCGTCGCAATGGGGTTCGGGATGACCGAGATGGTTCCCGTGATCCCTGCGGCGGCGAGATCGGCGGCCTGGTGCGCGGAGGGCGAGACGACCTGCCTGGCCTTGCGCGCCATGGCGAGGACGAGGTTGCGCAGCAGGTTGTCGGTCTTGCGGGGGGTGAACTGCAGCTTCGGGATCTTCTCGCCGATGACGATCTGCAGGGCCCATCTGATGAACCAGGCCACCGACGCCTGCGGTCCGCCTTCGCTCGCCCAATAGAAGCTGTGCACGGTGTGCACGAGCGGAATGCCGATGCGAGCCGCGGCCGCGTCGACGATGTGCGCGAGACCGAACTCGGTCTGGATATGCACGACGTCGATCCGCTCGGCGCGGAAATACCTCTCGAGGGCGCTCACGCTCCGGTCGTTTTTGGGGATCACCGCCAGGTCGAGCACCGGCAGGCGCCAGAGCGGCTTTACGAGGAGGCCGTTCGGGACCACTCGGTATCGTGGTCCGCGGACACCGCGCGCCGGCGACACGATGACGACCTCGTGGCCGGCCTCTTCGAGGGCCAGCTTCTGCTGGCGCATCGAGGTCTGTGCCCCACCGACGTAGTCGAAGTAGTAGTCGCTGACTATTGCAATACGCATGGAATTCGCGGGGCGGCCCCGGCTAGACGCTCCTGAACGCGAGCACGGCGTTGTGGCCGCCGAAACCGAAGGAGTTGCTGATCGCCAGCAGCGGTCCATCTCCCAGAGGCCGCGGCGAGGTGACGACATCGAGTGGGATCGCCGGGTCCTGCTCGGTGAGGTTGATCGTTGGCGGTGCGATGCGGTCGCGCAGGGCGAGGATGGTGAAGATCGCCTCTAGAGCACCGGTGCCACCGAGCAGATGACCGGTCGCGCCCTTGGTCGCCGAAACGGGGATGCTGTGGACGCGATCGCCGAAGAAGGCCTTGAGCGCGGCGTACTCGGCGACATCGCCGACCGGTGTGCTCGTGGCGTGAGCATTGATGTGGGCGACCTCGTCGGCCGTCGCGCCCGCCTGATCGAGGGCGAGTGCGATCGCTCGGGACGCGCCGCGACCCTCGGGGTCGTTGGCGGTGATGTGGTAGGAATCGGCGGTGACCCCGCCACCGGCCACCTCGGCGTATATGCGCGCGCCGCGGGCGAGTGCATGCTCCTCCGTTTCGAGGACCAGGCTGGCCGCGCCCTCGCCCATGACAAAGCCGTCACGGTCGATGTTGTACGGGCGCGAGGCGGTCTCCGGTGAGTCGTTGCGTCGGGACAGCGCCTGCATGGACGAGAAGGACGCCATGGTGATCGGGTGGACGGCCGACTCGGTACCCCCGGCGATGATCACGTCGGCGAGACCCAGTTGAAGGTGTTCGTAGGCGTTTGCGATCGACTCCGTGCTCGATGCGCAGGCGGCGGCGGTGGTGCGGGCAAAGGCGCGAGCCTCGAAGTTCATCGAGATGGCAGCGGATGACGCATTCGGCATGAGCATCGGCACCGTCAGAGGAAGCACGCGTCGCGATCCCTTCTCGCGGAGCGTGTCCCACGCGTCGAGGAGGGTCCAGAGGCCGCCTATGCCGGTGGCGTAATCTACGCCGAGTCGTTCGGGGGCCACATCGGGGCTGCCGGCATCCGCCCACGCCTCGCGCGCGGAGATCAGTGCGAGCTGCGACGATGGGTCGAGCCGCTTCGCCTCGGTACGTTCGAGCACGTCCTGGGGAGGGACGCGGGTCTTGGCGGCGAAGTTGACCGGGATCCCGTAGGTCTCCGCCCAGTCATTGTCGAGTGTGTGTACGCCCGATTCTCCTGCGAGAAGGGCACTCCAGGTGTCCGCTACGTTCCCGCCGAGCGGGGAGGTCGTGCCGACTCCGGTAACAACGATCTTCTTGGTCATAACGATTTCTCTCTTGTGGAACAGCGTTCAGGCATCATCGACGCTGGCGCGGCCAGCCCAGGCAGAGCCCGGACTGGCCAGCCGCGTCTGTCGGGCTAGCCCTGTGCGTTGACGATGAAGCTGACGGCGTCGCCGACGGTCTTGAGATTCTTGACCTCTTCATCGGGGATTTTCACGTCGAATTTCTCTTCTGCGTTCACGACAATGGTCATCATCGAAATGGAGTCGATGTCCAGGTCGTCGGTGAACGACTTGTCCAGCTCGACCGAGTCGGTGGCGATGCCGGTCTCGTCATTGACGAGCTCGGCGAGACCTGCCAGAACTTCTTCTGTGGACAATGCCATTGTGTTTTCTCCTTGGGGTGTCGTTTGACCGTTGATTATCTTACGGGAGGACTACTACCTGGGCCCCGAAGACAAGGCCGGCGCCGAAACCGATCTGCAGCGCGAGACCGCCGCTGAGTTCCGGATGCTCCTCGAGCAGGCGATGTGTCGCCAGCGGAATGGATGCGGCCGAGGTGTTGCCGGTGGTCGCGATATCCCGGGCGATCACCACAGACTCCGGAAGCCCGAGCTGCTTGGCGAACTCGTCGATGATGCGCATGTTCGCCTGGTGCGGGATGAAGGCAGCGAGGTCTTCTGCCTTCACGCCGGCGACCTCGAGCGCCTGCTTGGCGACTTTCGCCATGTCCCAGACCGCCCAGCGGAAGACCGTCTGGCCCTCCTGTCGCAACGTGGGCCATGGAGCGATGCCGTCGCGGAAGTCGGTGATGTTCGCGTTCATACCGACAGCGTCGGCTTTCGAGCCGTCCGAGCCCCACACCGGGGCCGCGATTCCGGGGAAATCGCTTGGGCCTATCACGACAGCGCCAGCGCCGTCGCCGAGCAGGAAGGAGATCGAACGGTCGGTCGGATCGACGATATCCGAGAGCTTCTCCGCGCCGATCACCAGCGCATAGTGGGCGGCGCCGGTACGGATCAACGCGTCGGCCTGGGTGACCGCGTAGCTGAACCCGGCGCAGGCCGCGTTCTCGTCATAGGCCGCCGCCGGGTTCGCACCGACCCGATCCGCCACCACCGCCGCCATCGACGGGGTGACGCGCACGTTGCTGATCGTCGCGATGATCACGAGATCGATCTGCTCGGGGGCGATCCCCGACTTCTCGATGGCTTCGCGGGCGGCATCCGTCGCAAGATCGACGGCGAGGATGTCGTGTGACGCCCGCGTGCGCGTGATGATGCCCGTACGCTGTCGAATCCATTCGTCGCTCGAGTCGATCGGACCGATGAGATCGTCATTCGGCACCACGAGGTCGCCGCGGGCGGCTCCATAGCTGTAGATCCGTGTGAACTCCGGCCCGTGGGACTGCTGGAGGACTGGCTGGCTCATGAATTCCCGTCGATCAGATCGAATGCCGCGGAGAGGTCGTCGGGTGTCTTGACGGCCACCGTCGGCACTCCCTTGAGGCCGCGCTTGGCGAGTCCGACAAGCGCACCCGCCGGTGCCACCTCGATCACGCCGGTGACGCCAGCGGCCGCGAACGCGGCCATCGTCTTGTCCCACCGTACCGGCGAGGAGACCTGGCCGACGAGCAGGTCGACGAACGCGTCGCCGCTTTCGACCGCGGAGCCATCTCGATTGGTCCAGATGGTGAGAGCGGGGTCATGCTTGCTCAGCGTGGCCGCCACCGTTCGCAGGCGGTCGACGGCCGGCGCCATATACCGCGTGTGGAATGCACCGGCGACCTGCAATGGAATCACTCGCGCTCCGGACGGCGGGTTCTCTCTGAGGTTGTCCAGGCCGGCGAGCTCGCCGGCGACGACGATCTGGCCGCCGCCGTTGAAGTTCGCTGGTTCCAGGTCGAGGGTGGCGAGTTTCTCGAGAAGCTCCGTTTCGTCGCCGCCGATGACGGCGCTCATCCCGGTTCGCGTGATTGCGGCCGCCTCCGCCATGGCGGCTCCTCGCTCGCGAACGAGCGTCATCGCATCAGCTTCGCTGAGGATGCCGGCTCCGGCAGCTGCCGTCAGCTCGCCCACCGAGTGCCCGGCGATGCCGCCGATCCTGTCCCGGCGGGTCTCGAACAGTGCCGCGAGCGTAAGCAGGCCGGCGGCGACGATCAAGGGCTGCGCGACGGCGGTGTCACGAATGGTGTCGGCATCGGAGGTGGTGCCGTGGGCGACGAGGTCGATGCCGACGGAGTCAGAGATGGCGTCGAGGTGATCGCGAAACCGGGGTTCCGCGATCCAGGGAACCAGGAATCCGGGAGTTTGGGAGCCTTGTCCTGGGCATACGACGACGATCACTGGTCAAGTCTCCTCTGGGAGTGCGACGGGGGAGTTGCACTTCAACACTAATAAACACGCAAAGCTTTGGAGCGGTTCTACAGCGGTTGACGCGTCTCGGGACGCCTTCTAAGGTCGAGAGAGTTCACAATCGGAGGCTGCATGACCTGGGCGATCTATGGCGCGGCCGGCTATACCGGTGGCCTCATCGCCGCCGAGGCGGTTGCGCGGGGTGAGCGCCCCGTACTCCTCGGACGAACGGAGTCACGGCTTCGACAGCTCGCGGAATCGCTCGGTCTACCCTTCTCGGTCGTGACGGAGGAGACGCTCACGCAATCGTTCACGCCGATCGACCTCGTCGTGAACGCGGCCGGTCCATTCGTGGATACCCTCGAACCTGTGCTCACGGCGTGCATCGCCAGCGGTACGCACTATCTCGACATCTCGAACGAGTTCGAATCCGTGCAGCAGCTATTTCGGCAGGGCGCACGCGTGCGTGCGGTTGGCATCACGGCGGTGCCGTCGGTCGGATTCGGAACTGTGGTGACCGATGCGGTTGCGCAGCACGCCGTCGCCTCCCTGGCAGACCCCGTCGCCGTCGAGGTGGCGGCGTTCCCGGACAACGCGAGTGGTGGTCCCGCCACCTCGGCGAGCATCATGGAGGTACTGGGAAGCGGCGGCGTCCGGATCGTCGACGGTCAGGTCCAGCGGGCACCGCTCGGCCGGGGCATCCGCCGAATAGCGACGCCCATCGGCGCGCGGAGCATCGTGCCGATCGCGACCGGCGATCTCGTGACCGTGCGGCAGACCACCGGTATGCGGACCGTGAGCGCCTCCTTCGGCTTCGCCGTGCCCGCCCCGCTGCTCACCACCGGACTGCCGATGGTCGGGTTCGCGGCGCGGGCTCGGCTGCTGAGGGGCCTGCCGGAGGTGCGTCGGCGCACCGGCCACGTTTACCGGTCGTACGCCTGGGCACGCGCGACGGATGCCGACGGCAGCACCGCGAGCTCCTGGCTGACGGCGGGCGAAGGGTTCGCCTTCACCGCGACATCCACCGTCAACGCGGTGCTCGGCGTGCTCGGCCGACCGCTGGCGGATGTCGCCACCGTCGCCGCAGTGCTCGGCGCCGACTTCGCACTCCGCGTTCCCGGCACGCAGATCGACGCGCTGGACGAGCGCGGGCGGCTCGTCCTCCCCTGAGCCCGGCCCCCACCTCGCCCCCCGGCCTCGCGGCGGAGACAACGCGGTCGGCGGCGGACATCCATCCTCGTGGCGGAGAGGATGACCGTTGCGGCGGAGATACGGGCTCGCGGAGGGAGCTATATCTCCGTCCGTGAGGGAGTAACTCCGCCGCGAGCATGCGACCCGAGGGAGCGACCCGCGAGCATGCGACCCGAGGGAGCGAGCCGCGAGCATGCGACCCGCCAGGAGCGAGCCGCGAGCACGCGGCCGGCAGATCGGTCAGCGGCGGCGCAGTGGGCCGTCCGGCTCGGCGATCGAGCCCAGGATGAGCGCGGCCTGCAGGATGAGCGACTCGCGGGCTCCCGTCGCATCCCAGCCGATGACCTCGGACACCCGCTTCAGGCGGTACCTCACAGTGTTGGGATGCACGAACAGCTCGCGCGCCGTGGCCTCGAGGGAGCGGCCGTTGTCGAGATAGCACCACAGGGTCGCGAGCAACTCGGTCGAATGCGCCTGCAGCGGTTTGTAGATGCGGTTGATGAGGGTTGCGCGGGCCAGGGCGTCGCCGGCAAGGGCTCGCTCGGGGAGCAGGTCATCCGCGAGAGTGGGGCGGGGCGCATTACGCCACGACCGGGCGACGGCGAAGCCAGCGAGGGCGGCCTTCGCGCTGCGGGACGCCTCGACGAGCGTGGACACCTCGTGGCCGAGCACCAGGTATCCGTCTCCGAAGCCGGGTTCGAGGGCGGTGGCAATGTCGAGGAACGGGATGAGCGCGGCTCCGGCCGGTTCGTCATCCGCGGGCGTCGGATGCGCGCGGCCGATCACCAGTACGAGCCGGCTTCCCTGCACTCCGATCAGCACATCCGCGTCGAGGTGCCGCGCGGTGCGTCGCAACATGTCGACGTCGAGCATCTTCGGTGCGGTTCCGACGAGGACGGAGACCTCACCGTGCCCGTGCCAGCCCAGCGCGGCGATGCGCGACGGCAGCTCGTCGTCGGATTCCCCGCTGAGGATGGAGTCGACGACGAGGGCCTCGAGTCGTGCGTCCCACAGCCCGCGGGCCTCGGCGGCGCGGGCGTAGACATCGGCCGCTCCGAAAGCGATCTCGCGAGAGTAGAGGAGGATCGCCTCGCGCACCGATTCGTCGGATCCCTTGACGCGCTCCTCGACCACCTCGACGGTCACCTTGATGAGCTGGAGCGTCTGGGTGAGGCTCACCGACCTCAGGAGTTCGCGCGGGGCCGCGCCGAAGACGTCCGCCGCGATCCACGGGGTCGACTTGGGATCGTCGTACCAGTGGATGAACGACGTGATGCCCGCCTGCGCGACGAGACCGACGGCCGACCGGCGCCCAGGCGGCATTTCGCCGTACCAGGGCAGAGTGTCATCGAGCCGCTTCAGCGTCGCGGTCGCCAATTCGCCAGAGATCGCCCTGAGCCAGGCGAGCGTCTGCTCCTTGGTTTTCGCCACCGGTGCCATGAGTCGTCGAGTCGGAGAGCCTAGCTCTCGCCGCCGGCCGTTCCGGTCGTCCCTGCCGCGACATCGTGCAGCCGATACCTGTCGATCGCCTGCTGCGGAACACTCGGGTCGACCTGCCCGCGTGCGGCCAGAGACTCGAGGGTACGCACCACGAGTGACGGTCCGTCGATCTTGAAGAACCGGCGCGCCGCAGCACGGGTGTCGGAGAAACCAAAGTCGTCGGCGCCGAGGGTTGCGAACTCTCCCGGCACGAACTGGCGGATCTGGTCCGGCACCGCGTGCATGAAGTCGGTGACCGCGACGAACGGACCCTCCGCCCCTGCGAGCTTCTGCGTGACGTACGGAACGCGCTTCTCGGCACTCGGGTTGAGGAAGTTCTGCTCCTCGGCGGCCAGGCCATCCCGGCGTAGCTCCGTCCATGACGTGACCGACCAGACATCCGCTGAGACATTCCAGTCGTCGGCGAGCAACTGCTGGGCCTCGAGCGCCCATGGCACGGCGACGCCGGATGCCAGAAGCTGTGCTTTCGGCCCGAACGTCTCCGACTTCTTCAAGAGGTAGATCCCCTTGAGTAGGCCGTCGACATCCAGACCCTCGGGCTCTGCAGGCTGCACGATCGGCTCGTTGTACACCGTGAGGTAGTACATGACGTTGGGATTCGGATGCGTGCCGCCGTACATGCGGTCGAGGCCGTCCTGCACGATGCGGCCCAGCTCGTACCCGTAGGCCGCGTCGTAGGCGACGACGGCCGGATTGGTCGAAGCGAGGAGGATCGAGTGCCCGTCGGCGTGCTGGAGGCCTTCGCCGGTGAGAGTCGTGCGGCCTGCGGTCGCGCCGACGATGAAGCCGCGCGCCATCTGGTCGCCCGCGGCCCACATGGCATCGCCGGTGCGCTGGAAACCGAACATCGAGTAGAACACGTAGACCGGGATCAGCGGTTCGCCGTGAGTGGCGTAGGAGGTGCCGGCCGCAGTGAAGGCCGCAAAACCGCCTGCCTCGTTGATGCCGACGTGCAGGATCTGGCCCTGCGGGCTCTCCTTGTAGGCGAGGAGCTGTTCTCGGTCCACCGAGGTGTACTGCTGGCCGTTGGGGTTGTAGATCTTGGCGGTGGGGAAGTAGGCGTCCATACCGAAGGTGCGCGCCTCATCGGGGATGATCGGCACGATCCGGTGGCCGAAGTCCGGCGACCTCAGCAGGTCTTTGAGCAGTCGGGCGAACGCCATGGTTGTGGCGATCTCCTGCTTGCCAGAGCCCTTTCTGGCGATCGCGTATGACGCGTCGTCCGGCACGTTGACCTGCGTGTACTTCGAGCGCCGCTCCGGCAGGTAGCCGCCGAGCGCGCGCCGCCGCTCATGCATGTACTGGATGGCCTCGTCGTTCTCGCCCGGGTGGTAATAGGGCGGGAGGTACGGGTTCTCCTCGAGCACGGCATCCGTGATCGGGATGTTCATCACGTCGCGGAACTGCTTGAGGTTGTCGAGCGTGAGCTTCTTCATCTGGTGGGTGGCGTTGCGCCCCTCGAAGGACGGGCCGAGCCCATAGCCCTTGACCGTCTTCGTGAGGATGACCGTCGGCTGGCCCTTGTGCTCGGATGCCGCCTTGAAGGCCGCATACACCTTGCGGTAGTCGTGTCCGCCGCGCTTGAGCCCCCACAGTTGGTCGTCGGTGTAGTTCTTGACCATCTCGAGGGTGCGCGGGTCGCGTCCGAAGAAGTTCTCGCGCACGTAGGCGCCGCTCTCGGCCTTGTAGGTCTGGTAGTCGCCGTCCGGCGTGCGGTTCATGAGGTCGCGTAGCGCGCCCTCGCTGTCGCGGGCGAGGAGTTCATCCCATTCGCGACCCCAGATGACCTTGATGACGTTCCACCCGGCACCGCGGAAGAAACTCTCGAGCTCCTGGATGATCTTGCCGTTGCCGCGGACCGGTCCGTCGAGGCGCTGCAGGTTGCAGTTGATGACGAAGTTGAGGTTGTCGAGACCGTCGTTGGCGGCGAGCTGCAGCGCGCCACGGCTCTCGACCTCGTCCATCTCGCCGTCGCCGAGGAAGGCCCAGACCTGCTGGTCGGAGGCATCCTTGATCCCACGGTTGGTGAGGTATTTGTTCGACTGCGCCTGGTAGATCGCGTTGATCGGACCGAGACCCATCGAGACGGTCGGAAACTGCCAGAAATTGGGCATGAGCCGAGGATGCGGGTAGGAGGAGAGCCCGCCGGCCGCGTGCGACTTCTCCTGGCGGAATCCGTCGAGCTGATCGGCGCCGAGCCGTCCTTCGAGGAAGGCACGGGCGTACATGCCGGGGGAGGCGTGACCCTGGTAGAAGATCTGATCCCCACCGCCGGGATGATCCTGGCCGCGGAAGAAGTGGTTGCTGCCCACCTCGTACAGGGTGGCGGAGCCCGCGTAGGTGGAGATATGGCCACCGACGGCGATGCCGGGACGCTGGGCACGATGCACCGTGAGCGCGGCGTTCCAGCGAAGCCAGGCCCGATAGCGGCGCTCGAGCTCCTCGTCACCCGGGAAGTCCGGTTCGTTCTCGGGAGCGATGGTGTTGAGATAGTCGGTCGTCGGGACCATGGGTACACCGAGGTGCAGCTCCTTGGACCTTTTGAGCAGACTCAACATGATCTCGCGGGCACGCTCGTGGCCTTGTGCGGCCACCAATTCATCGAGGGATTCCTGCCATTCGGCAGTTTCCTCAGGGTCTCTGTCGGTGTGGTTCACCGAGTAAGGATCCTGGTCGTTCACCGTCAACGTTGACCTCGTTCTTGTTCGCGGACAAACTGT
>JAODMH010000102.1 GCA_025465035.1 Microbacteriaceae bacterium
ATATTTGGGCTTCTCGAACAGCGCAGTGCCGAATTTCTCCCAGTAGGTTTCCTCGAAGCGCTCGGGATCGCCCCAGATCCCGCGCAGCATCGACGGCCACGGCTCGCTCACCACGAGCAGTCCGCCACCGCCCGCCGGCACGGCGTTGCCGGCCTCGTCGAGCACGTCGATCGAGATGCCGGGCAGGGCGACCTGCGCGGAGCCGGGTTTGGCGATCGTGACACCGGGGAGGGCTGAGATCATGATCGCGCCGGTCTCGGTCTGCCACCAGGTGTCCACGATCGGGGTGGTCCCACCGCCGATCACGTCGCGGTACCAGACCCAGGCCTCGGGGTTAATGGGTTCGCCGACGCTGCCGAGCACGCGCAGGGTACTCAGGTCGAAAGCATCCGGAATCTCCCGCCCGAGCTTCATGAACGAACGGATGGCGGTTGGCGCGGTGTAGAAGATGGAAACGCCGTACTTCTGGATGACCTCCCACCAGCGGCCGGGATGCGGCGCGTCGGGCGTGCCCTCGTAGAGCACCTGGGTGGCACCGTTGGCGAGCGGGCCGTATACGACGTAACTGTGGCCAGTGATCCAGCCGACGTCGGCGGAGCACCAGTAGACATCGGTCTCCGGGTGCAGGTCGAAGACGTTCTTGTGGGTGAAGGCGACCTGCGTGAGGTAACCGCCGCTGGTGTGCAGGATGCCCTTCGGCTTCCCGGTGGTGCCGGAGGTGTAGAGGATGAACAACGGATGCTCGGCTTCGAATGCTTCGGCCTCGTGCTCAGCGTCCACGGTGGCGATCTCCTCGTGCCACCACAGGTCGCGACCGTCCACCCAGTCGACCTCGTTCCCGCCGCGCTTGACGACGAGCACGTTCTCGACGGTGTGCTCGCCCTCCTTGGCGAGTGCGGCATCCACCGCCGGCTTGAGCGGGCTCACCTTCCCCTTGCGCCATCCGCCGTCCGCGGTGATCACGAGCTTCGCGCTCGCGTCCTCGACGCGTGACCGGATGCTCTCCGCGCTGAATCCGCCGAAGATCACCGAGTGCACGGCACCGATGCGTGCGACGGCGAGCATGGCAACGACCGCCTCTGGGATCATCGGGAGGTAGATCGCTACCCGGTCACCCGAGCGGATGCCGAGCTTCGTGAGCAGGTTCGCCGCGCGCTTGACCTCGGCGGTGAGTTCCGCGTAGCTAATCGAGCGGCTGTCACCCGGCTCGCCCTCCCAATGGATGGCGATGCGGTCGCCGTTGCCGGCCAGCACATGGCGGTCGAGACAGTTGTAGGCGACGTTGAGCTCGCCATCCGCGAACCAGGTGGCGAACGGGGCGTTCGACCAGTCGAGCGTCTGCGTGAAGTCCCTGTGCCAGTGCAGCAGTTCGCGCGACTGTGCGGCCCAGAAGGCGAGTCGATCGGCCTTCGCCGCGTCGTAGAGCTCCGCGTCTGCGACCGCGTTCGCGGCGAAGGATGCGCTGGGCGCAAAGCGGCGCTCTTCGTGCATCAGGCTGTCAATGGACGTGTTCGACATCGGTATCCTCTGTGCGAAAGTGGGGATCGCCGCCCCTGCGTGCAATCGTGTCTCTCAATGCTAGACGGGGTTTGGGACATCGCCGGGTGCGGGATTTCTCGCCCCGATATTCATGCCTGTGAGTAGACCGAATTCACCCGCCATTCGCTCTTGCGCGCAAGGACCGCTGGAGTACACTGAAATCCGTCGAATGCAAATTCGGTAAGTGGCGCGTAGCGATTCCCCCCAATCCAGCGCTGCTGTGGCGGCGCCGGTTCCCCCCAACAGGCGCCGCCCCTCTTTCTTTTAACGGCGCTCTCGTCTCCTCCCCGGCTCGCCCGTCTTGCCTCCGTCCACGGATGCAGCGGCCGGCCTCTTCGGGTTCGTCACGACAGGCCTAGTGTCGAGCGATGTCCGATCCCGTCCCTCGCTTCGTCGCCCGCCGCCCCGGCGCCGAGCAGCACGAAACGGCACCCGCGCGTCTCGGTCGGCGGCAGAGCGCAGAGTTCGGCGCTCTTGCGCCGCTGGTCTCCGACGCTGCGGTCACCGATGTGTTCGTCAACGGCCCCGACCGGCTGTGGACGGATCGCGGAGGCGGTCTGAAGCGCGAACCGTCGCGCGGGCTAGACGAGGCTTCGATCCGCGAATTGGCTGTGCACCTCATCGCGCTGGGCGGTCGACACATCGATGAGGCGACGCCCTGTGTCGACGTGCGGCTGCACGAGGGTATCCGGGTACACGCCGTATTGCCGCCCATCTCAACGAGCGGCACCCTCCTCTCGATACGCCTGCCACGGGTGGACCGTCTCGGCCTCTCCGATCTGGACAGGGCCGGCTTCTTTTCGAGGGTGACGCTCGATCGGGTGGCCGGGCTCGTCGCGCGCCGCGAGAACCTGCTCATCACCGGAGCCGGGG
Organism: Microbacteriaceae bacterium; assembly: GCA_025465035.1. GTDB lineage: Bacteria > Actinomycetota > Actinomycetes > Actinomycetales > Microbacteriaceae > Lacisediminihabitans. The sequence goes on from JAODMH010000102.1 coordinate 2,413, forward strand.
GGAGCGGCAAGACGACGTTCCTCGCCGCGCTGCTGTCCAGTGCCTCGAGAGACGACAGGATCATCGCGATCGAAGACGTCGCGGAACTGCAGGTGGCGCATCCTCATTTCGTCTCCCTCGAGGCGCGTCAGGCCAACCTCGAGGGCGCGGGTCGCCTCGGACTCGAGCGGCTGGTGCGTGAGGCGTTGCGGATGCGGCCCGACCGTCTCGTGCTCGGCGAGTGCCGCGGCGCCGAGATCCGCGAACTCCTCGCCGCGCTGAACACCGGGCATGACGGAGGGGCGGGAACGCTGCATGCGAATTCCCTCGTGGACGTACCCGCACGCATCGAGGCCCTCGGAGCGCTCGCCAGGATGAGCCCGACGGCGATCGCACGCCAGACCGTGAGCGCGATCGGTCGCGTCCTTCACCTCGAGCGGGGCACCGATGCCCGCAGACTCGCCCAGATGGGCCGCTTCGAGCTCGATGCTCGTGACCGGCTTCGAATGGTCGAAATGACCGATGCCTGAACAGAGGGGGGACCTCGATCCGCTCGCCTCGGTCGTGCAGCGGCTCGGCGTGCTCCTCGCGGCTGGGGTAGCGCCCGCCTCTGGCTGGGCCTACCTCGCCGAGGCGGCGCACGGGGTGGATGCCGAGCGGGTACGGGCGGTTGCTTCCGCCGCTGCCACTGGCGAGACTATCGCCGACGCGATTGCCTCCGCAGCGGATTCCTCGCGCGCCACCGCCCCGGCCTGGCGCGGCCTCGCAGCGGCCTGGCACGTCGCCACCGAGGCGGGCGCGCCGCTCGCCCCGACCCTTGCCGAACTCGCCACCTCGTTGCGCACCCTGGCACAGAATCAGCGGGATGCGCAGACCGCGCTGGCGGCTCCGGCGGCGACGGCGCGGATGGTGATGGTGCTACCGGTCATCGGAATCGTGTTCGGTACGGCCCTCGGCTTCGACGTTCTCAGTACCCTGTTCGGTACACCGCCGGGGATGATCTGCCTCGCGATCGGCGTGGCCCTCATGATCGTTGCGCGGTGGTGGAACCGGCGACTCATCGCTTCGGCCCGACCGAAGCGGCTGACGCCGGGACTTGGCCTCGACCTCATGGCCATCGCGGTGTCGGGCGGGGCGTCCATTCCACGTGCGCGGGCGGCCGTGGCCGAGGCACGTGAGCGCTGTGGCCTGCCAGATGACGGCACGGATGCGGCGCTCGACGAAGTGCTCGAGCTCTCCCGCCGAGCCGGAGTTCCCGCGGCCGGGCTTCTCCGTAGCGAGGCTGCCGAGGAGCGTCGCGTGGCACGCAGCGATGGCGAGAGGAAGGCGGCCACCCTCGCCGTCACGCTCATGCTCCCGCTCGGTCTGTGTATCCTTCCGGCGTTCATGCTGCTCGGGGTTGCGCCGCTGCTGATCTCGGTCATCTCGTCCACAGTCGTGTCTTTGTAGGGCAGACCACCGATCTGTCACTCTCGCCGGAAGCTCCGGCTCGGAAGGACGACGATGTCAGCATCCGGTTTGCAAGCCGGGAACCCGAAAGGAACGACACTCATGAGACGACTGAAGAGAATCCTCCGCAGCGAGGATGGCGCGGCGACGGCGGAGTATGCCATCGCCACAATGGCCGCTGTCGGCTTCGCCGGCCTGCTCGTCGCGATCATGCGCAGCGATGAGGTGCGCGGAATGCTCACCGACCTGGTGCATCGTGCGCTCACCTTCGCGGGGTGAGCGGGGGAGCGTCACCGCCGAGTTCGCGGCGGTCGTGCCGGCGGTGATTCTCGTGCTGGCCTGCTGCCTAGGCGGGTTGCAGCTTGCCACGCAGCATCTGAGGCTGCAGGACGTCGCTGCGAGTGCCGCCAGAGCCGTTGCGAGAGGCGAGAGCCTCGGTGCGGCGGCCGAACTGGCTGCGCGACTCGTGCCGGGTGCCCGCGTCAGCAGCCAGAATCGCGGCTCCATGGTGTGCGTCAACGCCTCGGCGCCGGGGTCGATCGGCGGAGGCGTGATCACTGTTGGAGCATCGAGCTGTGCGCTGGCCGGCGGCAAATGAACGACGATCGTGGATCGGGTTCCATCCTCGCGCTCTCCATCATGGCCGCGGTCCTGGCCATCGCGTCGCTCGTCCTACCGCTCTCCGTTGTGCTGTCGGCGAAACAGCAGGCCGCCGCCGCTGCGGATGCCGCGGCGCTCGCCGCGGCGGACGTCGCGGTCGGCGCGCTACCCGGCATCCCCTGCGCGGCGGCGATCGCCGTGGTCGCAGCCAACGGCGCCGTCTTGGATGGCTGTCGAGTGGACGGAACGATCGTCACTGTCGGTGTCAGCGTCACCGTCATCGGCCTCGCCGTGCGTGGCCGGGCGACGGCCGGCCCACCGGCCTCGGGAGTGAATTAGGGGCGCTCGGTGTTTCTGTGTGTATGGTGTGCGTGTCGGGCCTGCGGTCCGACTTCCTTCCCGGCTGTGCGTAACATCGGCGCGGCAACCCTATGCTGGGCGAGGTTTTGTATTCATGAGCGGCCACCGCCGCAGACGCAAGGAGTCAGGTGCCAGGCACGAAGAAGCTGGTCATTGTCGAGTCGCCCGCAAAGGCGAAGACGATCGCCCAGTACCTGGGAGACGGATACGAGGTGTTGGCCTCCGTTGGCCACATCCGTGACCTGATCGAGCCGAAAAACCTGCCGGCCGAGCTCAAGAAGGGTTCGCTCGGCAAGTTCTCCATCGACGTCGAAAACGGCTTCATCCCCTATTACGTGGTCTCCGATCAGAAGAAGAAGACGGTCGCAGAACTCAAGCGCGCGCTCAAGGGCGCCGACGAGCTCTATCTCGCCACTGATGAGGATCGCGAGGGGGAGGCGATCGCCTGGCACCTCCTCGAAGAGCTCAAACCCAAGGTTCCGGTCAAGCGGATGGTGTTCCACGAGATCACCAAAGAGGCCATCCAACGGGCCCGCGACAACACCCGCGACATTGATACGGCTCTGGTCGACGCGCAGGAGACCCGCCGTATTCTCGACCGCCTCTACGGCTACGAGGTCTCGCCCGTGCTGTGGCGCAAGATCGGTCCGGGCCTCTCCGCCGGCCGCGTGCAGTCGGCCGCGACCCGCCTCGTCGTCGATCGCGAGCGCGAGAGGCTGGCCTTCGTCGCGGCCGGCTACTGGGATCTCTCGGCGTTGCTGGCGGCATCCGCTGGCGCGACCCCATTCGAATCGCGGCTCACACGGCTCGACGGTATTCGCGTCGCGACTGGCCGCGACTTCGATGACAAGGGGCAGCTGAAATCGGGGGCAGCCGCTCTCGACGAGCAGGCCGCCCAGGCGTTGGCCGCTGCGCTTCGGGAGCCCAATGTCTCCGTCGTCGTCTCCTCGGTCGACTCGAAGCCCTATACCCGGCGCCCCGCGGCCCCCTTCAGCACGTCCACTCTGCAGCAGGAGGCGGCGCGCAAGTTGCGTTTCTCGGCACGCCAGACGATGAGCGTCGCTCAGGGCCTGTACGAAAACGGGCACATCACCTATATGCGTACCGACTCGCTCAACCTTTCGCAGCAGGCGATGACGGCGGCGCGGTCGCAGGCGAGCAGGCTCTACGGAGCAGAGAGCGTCTCGGAAAAGCCCAGAACCTACGCGAGCAAGAGCAAGAACGCGCAGGAGGCGCACGAGGCGATCCGCCCGGCCGGTGACGTGTTCAAGACGCCAGGCGAGCTCGAGGGTGTGCTCCGCGGCAACGACTGGAAGCTCTACGATCTGATCTGGAAGCGCACCGTCGCCTCGCAGATGGCCGACGCGAAAGGCTCCACTGCATCCGTCGTCATCACGGCGGGCCCCGTCGAGGGGAAGACGGCGGAGTTTGCGGCAAGCGGCACCGTGATCACCTTCCGCGGGTTCCTGCAGGCCTACGAAGAGGGTCACGACGAAGAGCGCAACGACGCCGCCGAGCCGGCCGAGGCTAAGCTGCCGCCGCTGGCCGTCGGGCAGAAGCTCACGGTCACCGATGTCGAAGCCAAGGGCCACGAGACCAGCCCGCCGCCGCGCTACACAGAGGCTAGCCTGGTCAAGACCCTCGAAGAGCTCGGGATCGGGCGCCCGTCCACCTACGCTTCGATCATCTCGACGATCATCGACCGCGGCTACGTTACGCCACGCGGCACGGCGCTGGTCCCGAACTGGATTGCCTTCTCCGTGGTTCGATTGCTCGAAGACTTCTTCACCGACCTCGTGCAGTACGACTTCACCGCTGGTATGGAGGACGACCTCGACCGGATAGCGGACGGCCAGCAAGACCGTGTCGACTGGCTGACGAGCTTCTATTTCGGCAGCGATAAGCACCGCGGCCTTCGCAACGTCATCGACAACCTCGGTGACATCGACGCGAAGAGCATCAACTCGATCAAGCTGAACGATGAGATCACCCTTCGCATCGGAAAGTACGGCCCGTACCTCGAGGTCGTCGGTGAGGATGCCGCACCGGATGCCACCCCGCGCCGGGTCAACATCCCTGAAGACCTCGCTCCGGACGAGCTCACGGTCGCCAAGGCGCAGGAACTGATCGATGCACCGGTGGTCGTGGACCGTGTGATCGGGGTGAACCCGGAGAACGGTAAGAACATTGTCGCGAAGGACGGTCGGTTCGGTCCCTACGTGACCGAGCTCGATCCGGAATCGGAGACCCAGCCCGAGGAGATTATCGCGGACCCCGCCACCGGCGAGGTCACTGACGAGAAGCCCCAGAAGAAGGCACCGAAGAAGGCCGCCGCGAAGAAGGCGTCCGCCGTCAAGCCGCGCACGGCATCCATTTTCAAGTCCATGGATCTCGCGGCCATCGACCTCGACACCGCCATGCGGCTGCTCTCCCTGCCCCGGGTCGTCGGGCAGGATCCCGAGTCCGGTGAGGACATCACCGCCCAGAACGGCAAGTTCGGCCCATACCTCAAAAAGGGTGCAGACACTCGCTCGCTGACCGAAGAAGACCAGATCTTCGAGATCGACCTCCCCGGCGCCCTCGAGCTCTACGCACAGCCCAAGTACGGTGCCCGCCGCGCCTCGAGCGCGCTCAAGGAGTTCGATGCGGACCCCGAGAGCGGCAAGCCGATCCGGATCAGGGACGGCCGTTTCGGCGCATACGTGACCGACGGCGTGACCAACGTCACGATCCCGCGCGGCGAGACGATCGAGGAGATCGACTTCGAGCGCGCCGTGCAGATGCTCGCCGACAAGCGCGCCAAGGGCCCGGCGAAGCCGAAGGCCAAGGCACCAGCCAAGAGGAAGCCGGCGGCGAAGAAGCCGGCAGTCAAGAAGTGACGACCGGGCTCTTCATCACGTTCGAGGGCGGCGATGGCTCCGGGAAATCCACTCAGGCGGAGCTGTTGTCCGCCTGGCTCACGGATGCCGGCCACACGGTGATTCGCACGCGCGAGCCCGGCGGGACAGATCTCGGCGTCGAGCTGCGTGAGATCGTGCTGCACCGCAGGGGGCACATCGCTCCGCGTGCGGAGGCCCTCATCTATGCGGCGGACCGCGCCCATCACATCGCGACGAAGGTCCGTCCGGCGATCGAGCGTGGCGAGATCGTGATCCAGGACCGCTACATCGACTCCTCGGTCGCCTATCAGGGTGCGGGGCGGGTGCTCGATCCGAAAGAGGTGCGCGATATCTCCCTCTGGGCGACCGAGCAGTTCATGCCCGACCTCACGATCCTGCTCGACCTCGACGAGACCGTCGGACGGGAACGCCTCGACGAGGCCCGCACCAAGTACGACCGGCTCGAGGCAGAAGAGCACGACTTCCACGCCAGGGTGCGTGCCGGGTATCTGGCGCTCGCGCAGGCGGAGCCCGATCGCTTTCTCGTGCTCAGTGCCACCGACTCGATCGAGGAGATCGCGGCGGCGGTGCGGGCGCGGGTCGAGCCGCTGCTTGTTGGCTGACGCCGCGCGAGCGCAGCGGCAGATGACGGTCAGGCGCTCCGCATAGGCTTGGGAATATGTCTGTGTGGGATGAACTGACCGGCCAGTCCGAGGCGATTGCGATCTTCCGCGCCGCCGCCGCTGACTCGAGCCTCAGCGATGCGCCCATCGGCGACTCGGCAATGACGCACTCCTGGCTCATTACCGGCCCCCCCGGTTCGGGGCGCTCCAACCTCGCCTATGCCTTCGCGACAGCCCTGCTCAGCCAGGGCGATCCGAGTGGCGACGAGGCGACCCGACGCCAGGTCGCGGCCCGCACACACCCGGATCTCGCCGTGCTCAGCACCGAGGGTGTCATCATCAAGATGGATGACGTGCGCAAGCTGGTCTCGAGCTCGCAGTTCTCGCCATCCGTCTCCCGTTACCGCGTCATGGTCATCGAGGACGCAGACCGCATGGCCGAGCGCACCTCCAATGTGCTGCTCAAGGCGCTCGAAGAGCCGCCGCCACGCACGGTCTGGATCCTCTGTGCGCCCAGTGAGGCCGACCTGCTGCCCACCATTCGTTCCCGGGTACGCACCGTGCGTTTGAGGGTCCCGGATGTCGCGGAGGTCGCGGCGCTCATCTCGCATCGCGACAACGTCGACCTGACGACCGCCACCCGTGCCGCGCGCGAAGCACAGAGCCACATCGGCATGGCGCACCGCCTCGCGACCAACGAAGAGGCGCGGCGGCGACGTCAACAGACCCTCGATATCGCGCTCGGCATCCGCTCGGTCTCGGATGCCGTGATCGCCGCGTCCCAACTGCTCGAGCTCGCCGGTGAGGACGCCAAGGCGATCACCGAAGAGCGCGATGCGGAGGAGCGCGAGAGCGCCCTTCGATCGCTCGGCATCGAGCCGGGGGGCACCATCCCGCCGGCCCTCCGAGCCCAGCTCAGGGCACTCGAAGACGACCAGAAGCGGCGCGCGACGAGAAGCCTGCGCGACGGTATCGACCGCATCATGGTCGACCTGCTGTCGCTGTATCGCGACGTACTCCTCATGCAACTCGGTGTCACCACCGAGCCGATCAACCTCGCCATCCATGCCGAGTTGGTCGCCGCTAGTTCGGTCTCGACCGCGGCGATGACCCTCGCGACCATGGACGCGATAGCCACCGCGCGCCAGCGTATCGAGGGCAACGTCTCGCCCGCACTCGCTCTCGAGGCCATGCTCATCTCAGCCGCGCGCCAGGAGGCACGATGAATACTCGCCGAAGGTCGACTCGGATCGCCGTCGTGGCAGCCGCGCTCGCGATCATCCTGCCGCTGAGCGGCTGCGTCTCGTCGTTTCTGCCGAAGGTGCAGAACTCCACTTCGACGCCGACGAACGAAAAAGTGGCGGCGGATCTCACTCCCTTCTACGGCCAGGTGCTGACCTGGAAGAGCTGTGAGAAGGGCGCCTTCCAGTGCGCGACCGCAACCGCGCCGATGGATTGGAAGAACCCGGCGGCGAAGTCGATCAGTCTCGCACTCATCCGCAAAACCGCATCCGGAACCAGGCTCGGCTCGTTGCTCGTGAATCCCGGTGGCCCTGGCGGGTCGGGCTACGATTTCGTCAAAGACAGCCTGTCCTACGCCGTCGACTCACAATTGCAGCAGAGCTACGACATCGTCGGTTTCGATCCCAGGGGCGTCAACAGGTCCTCCGCCGTCAAGTGTTATGACAATCCGGCGAACATGGACGCCTATCTCTTCAACATCTCGCCGAACCCCTTCGGATCGGATGCCTGGATCGCCGATCAGGAAGCCGCGAACGCGAAGTTCGCGCGGGACTGCCTCACCTACACCGGCGATCTCCTGGGCTTCGTCGACACCGTGAGCGCTGCCCGCGATCTCGACCTCCTGCGGGCGGTGCTCGGCGACAAGAAGCTCAACTATCTCGGCTATTCCTACGGCACGCTGCTCGGCACGACCTACGCCGACCTCTACCCGAAGAAGACCGGGCGGCTTGTGCTCGATGGTGCCCTTGACCCGACGACGACGAGCTTCGATGTGAGTGCGACGCAGGCCAAGGGCTTCGAGAGTGCACTGCGTGCCTATATCGCCGACTGCAAGACGGGCAAGAAGTGTCCGTTCACGGGATCGGTGGATGCCGCGATGAACACGATCCGCTCGCTCCTGGACAGCCTCAATGCGAGCCCGCTTCGCGCATCCGACGGTCGCGAGCTCGGCAGTTCCGCGATGACGAACGCCATCATCCTTCCCCTCTATAGCAAGACGAATTGGCCCTACCTCTCCGATCTGTTCACGAGTGTCATGCAGGGCGATGCCAACTATGCATTCCAACTCGCCGACAACTACTACGGGCGAAACGCCAACGGCACCTACAAAGACAACTCGACCGAGGCGTTCATCGCGATCAACTGCCTCGATTATCAGACCACGGCGACCACGAACGCCGGCCTCCAGGCGGATGCGGCGAAACTCAAGCAGCTCGCACCGGTACTCGGTCCGCAGCTCTCCTACGACACCTCCTGCCTGAACTGGCCGTTCCCCTCCACCCGCGCTCGCGCCGCTCTCGCGGCCAAGGGGTCGGCACCGATCCTGGTGGTCGGAACGACGAACGACCCCGCGACGCCCTATGTCTGGGCTCAGAGCCTCTCGAAGGAACTCCAGAACGGTCACCTCGTTACCTACCACGGCGAGGGTCACACGGCCTACAACAAGTCGAACTCCTGCGTGAACGACACGGTGGACAACTACTTCGTCAACGGCACGGTACCGAGCAAGGATCCGAACTGCTGAGGCACGACGGCGCACCATGTGTTTGTTTGTGCAAAATTGCAGAGTGCGCAAGAATGTTAGGGTGAACTTGGAACCCGAGCAGTTCGGCTTGCGCGAACGCAAGCGCCTGGCAACGCGGCGCGCCATCCAGATGGCTGCCCTCGACCTCGTCTTCGAGAGGGGACTGGATAAGGTCACCGTCGACGAGATCAGTCGCGTCGCGGACATCTCACCACGCACCTTCTTCAACTATTTCGCCTCGAAGGAAATCGCCCTCGTGGGAGATGCGCCGGAGTTGCCGCCGGAGGACCTGGTCCTCGACTTTGTCAACGCGGGTCGGGAGGCGAGCATCTTCGAGGGAATCGGTGAGCTTCTCATCCCCTCATCGAACGGCGAGACCGACGACACCGAACTGCTGCAGCGGCGGCGGGAACTGCTGAAGAAGTATCCGCAACTGTTCGCCATGCGGATGACCGCGATGCGCAACTTCGAGAACGAACTGGGTGAGGTGGTCGCGCGTCGCCTCGGCCTGGACGATCCTGAACTGGCCAAAGACCAGGAGGCCCTACTCAGCAGGGCGAGGCTCGTCACCCTGGTCGCCTTCGGGGCCATGCGCCACGCCTGGACCTGCTGGGCAGACACGGACGGCGTAGTCAGCCTCGGCGAGCGGCTGCGTGATTCCTTCATACAACTGGGTGGCATCCTCGCGCCTGCGGATGCCGCGTAGCGTCATGTTCCGCGCTCGCGTCCGCTAAGCTTTCTTGCTGTGCCACCCGGGTTTCTCGGGGCGCACGCCGCCTTAGCTCAGTCGGTAGAGCATCTCACTCGTAATGAGAAGGTCATCAGTTCGATTCTGATAGGCGGCTCCACGAAACACGCGTTAGAACAGCCTTTCGGCCTTCGCGTTCGCGGGCTCTTCGAGTTCCAGGAGGAATTGCTTGCGCTCCAACCCTCCGGCGTAACCGGTGAGTCTCCCGTCCCCGCCGACCACCCGGTGGCAGGCGACGATGATGCTGATCGGATTGTGGCCGACCGCCTGCCCGACCGACTGCGCCAGTGCCCTGTCGCCCAACCTCTCGGCGAGATCTCCGTAGGTCGTGGTTTCCCCGAACGGAATCTCGGTGAGCATGGCCCAGACGCGCTCTTGGAACGGGTTGCCATTCGTTGCCGTCGGCAGGTCGAATGAGGTGCGGTCGCCGTCCAGGTATTGCGTCAGCTGAGCCTGTGCCGTTTCGAGGAGGGCGTCGCCCCGTGCATCGACCCTCTGGCCGATGCTGTCCTCTGGCGGGAGGTACCAGTGGTGCGGGAAATAGAGGCCGACGATGGCCTCGTCCGAGGCCACGATCGTCAGCTCGCCCAATATGGTGTCGACGATCGCGTGACGCGTGTACATGATCGGTAATCCTCTCCCTTGTGATATTCGCTGTCCTCACGGAAACGCGCAAGGCCCGCGAAACGTGAGGTCCCAAATCCGCCAGTCGCGCGGTCGTGATGCGGTGGAATCGACGTTCTCGACGTCGGACGTGGGGGAGCCCACAAGCCAAATACCTCGAAATTAATGCACTGATGCAAAAATGCAGTTGTGTATTTTTGCGCGCTATGCAATTATATTAACCATGCAAGAACAAACACTTGGTCTTCGCGACCGCAAACGTCTGGAGACGCGCGCCCGCCTTGAAGCGGCGGCGGTGTCCCTCGCCCTCGAGGGCGGGATCGAGCATGCCACCGTCGACGCGATCAGTGAGCGGGCGGATGTCTCGTCCCGCACCTTCTTCAACTACTTCGACAGCAAAGAGGATGCCATTCTCGGCATCCGTGATATCGAGGCGACCGCCCAGGAGCTGGCCGAGCATGCCGCTGGCAACGCGGACGCCATTTCGGCCGTCGTCGGCTCCCTCTTCCACGTCATCGGCCCGTCGCTTCGCGACACCGCCGCCCACCACAATCGCATGGAGATCATCAAGCGCTTCCCGCAGCTGCTGAGCCGCCAGATCGCCCAGATGACCACGATGACCGAGCAGCTCACCGAAGCCGTGCAGGCGATCCTGGCTGGACGTCCCGGCTGGGGTCAGCAGGTCGACATCACGTCCGCCGAGATGATGCTCGGCATGTGCTTCAGCGCTGTGCACATCTCCGTGAAGGAATGGCTCGCAACAGGCAGCCAGGAAACACCCCAAGAACTCGAGAAGCGAACGATCGCTCTCATCCGCCAATTACACGAAAGAATCGCATGACTCAGACAGACCAGGCGGCGCTCCCGGCGCCGTCCCCAAGACCTGCCACAAAGGCACCGGCGGCGGACGGCTCACGACGTCACATCTTGCTCATCTTCGCCGGTCTCATGGTGACGATGCTTCTGGCATCCCTCGACCAGACCATCTTCTCGACAGCCCTGCCGACGATCGTCGGCGAGCTCAACGGCGTCGACCACATGCTGTGGGTGACGACCGCGTATATCCTCGCCTCCACGATCATGCTTCCCGTCTACGGAAAGCTCGGTGACCTGATCGGTCGTAAGGGTCTCTTCATCGGCGCGATCTCGCTCTTCATCGTTGGCTCCATCGTCGGCGGCACGGCGCACGACATGACCTGGCTGATCGTCGGCCGGGCCATCCAGGGTCTCGGAGGCGGCGGTCTGATGATCCTGTCGCAGGCGATCATCGCCGATGTCGTTCCCGCCCGTGAGCGTGGCCGCTACATGGGCATCATGGGTGGCGTCTTCGCGCTGTCGTCGGTGGCCGGCCCGCTGCTCGGCGGCTGGTTCACCGAGGGCATCGGATGGCGCTGGGCGTTTTGGATGAACATCCCACTCGGCATCCTCGCCATCGCTTCCGCGGTGCTGTTCCTGCGTCTTCCCAAGGCCGACCGAGCCAAGCCACGTCTGGACTTCACCGGAATGGTGCTGCTCGCGCTCGCATCCACAGGGCTGGTTCTTGTCACCACCTGGGGCGGGACCACCTACGACTGGAACTCGGTCACGATCATCTCGCTGATTGTCGGCACCGTGATCGCCGCGATCGCCTTCGTAATGGTCGAGCGTCGTGCCGCAGAGCCGATCATGCCGCTCGGCTTCTTCCGGGACCGCAACTTCAACCTCACGACGATCGCAGGCTTGATCATCGGTATCTCAATGTTCGGCGCCCTGGCCTACCTCCCGACGTATCTGCAGATGGTCACCGGGGTCAATGCCACCCAGGCAGGGTTCCTGATGATCCCGATGATGGCGGCGCTGCTGATCACCTCCATCGGTGCCGGCCAACTCGTCTCGAAGACCGGCCGCTACAAGTGGCTGCCGATCATCGGAACGGCCATCGTCGCGGTCGCGCTCCTGTTGCTCTCGACGATGACTCCCTTACTGGCGATCTGGGTCCTCTGCACCTATCTCGCGATCATGGGTATCGGGCTCGGCCTCAGCATGCAGATCCTGATCCTGATCGTGCAGAACTCGTTCCCGGTGTCCCAGGTCGGCACCGCCACGGCCTCGAACAACTACTTCCGCCAGATCGGCGCATCGCTCGGATCGGCGATCGTCGGAAGCCTCTTCGTGGCGAAGCTGACGAGCCTCCTCGCGGATCGGCTGCCGAACGGCGGATCGGCTGGCGGCAACTCGAACTCCTTCACCCCGGCGGCGGTGAAGCAGTTGCCAACGGCCGTTCGGGACATCATCGTCGGTGCATACAACGACGCCCTGACGCCCGTGTTCCTCTACATGGTTCCGCTCGTCGTCCTCGCCGTCGTGCTGCTCATCTTCATGAAGGAGAAGTCGCTGGCGACCACGATCGACAGTGGCGAGCCAGTGGAGGATGCCGCAGCGCTCGTTGTGCTGCCCGGGCAGGTTGCTTGAGTGGGTGTGACGACTCGCTGTAGTCGGTGAATGCGCCGACGTGAGCGCCGGGCCCGGCGGGTGTCTCCCGTCGGGCCCGGCGCGTGCAGGCGATCAGCGATCGGCGTGCAGCCGATCAGGGGTGATCAGCCGTCGTTGTGGCTGGTCGAGCCCGCCGGGATGCCGGGGACGTTGTCAGGCCCGTAGATCTTCGCGTC
>JAODMH010000108.1 GCA_025465035.1 Microbacteriaceae bacterium
GTGTGGCTGCGCGAGTTCCTGAAGAATTTCCAGGGCGGGCTGATCGTGATCAGCCACGATGTCGAACTCGTGGAAGACACCGTCAACCGCGTCTTCTACCTGGACGCCAACCGGCAGGTCATCGACATCTACAACATGAGCTGGAAGAACTACCAGCGGCAGCGTGCCGCCGACGAGGAGCGCCGCAAGAAGGAGCGCGTCAACGTCGAGAAGAAGGCCGGCGTCCTGCAGATGCAGGCCGCCAAGTTCGGGGCGAAGGCCTCGAAGGCCGCTGCGGCACATCAGATGGTTCGGCGGGCGGAGAAGATGCTCTCCGGACTCGACGAGGTGCGCACAGTTGACCGCGTCGCCAAGCTGCGCTTCCCCGACCCTGCCCCCTGCGGCAGGACGCCGCTGATGGCGAGCAACCTGAGCAAGAGTTACGGTTCGCTCGAGATCTTCACCGCCGTCGACCTGGCCATCGACCGCGGCTCGAAGGTCGTGATCCTGGGCTTCAACGGTGCCGGCAAGACCACGCTCCTGCGCATCCTGGCGAGCGTCGACCAGCCGGATACCGGCCAGGTCGAGCCGGGGCACGGACTGCGGATCGGGTACTACGCCCAGGAGCACGAGACCATCGATGTCAAGCGCTCCGTGCTGCAGAACATGGTCTCGTCGTCGCCGAACATCACGGAGACGGAGGCGCGACGGGTGCTCGGCTCGTTCCTGTTCACCGGGGATGACGCGACCAAACCCGCCGGCGTGCTCTCCGGCGGGGAGAAGACCCGCCTCGCCCTCGCGATGATCGTCGTCTCGGGAGCCAACGTGCTGCTGCTCGACGAGCCAACCAACAACCTCGACCCGGCAAGTCGCCTCGAGATTCTCGACGCACTGGCGAACTATGCCGGCGCGGTCGTTCTGGTGAGCCACGACGAGGGGGCCGTCGAGGCGCTCAACCCCGAGCGCGTGCTCATCCTGCCGGACGGCACGGAGGACCACTGGAACCGCGACTATGCCGAGCTGGTCAGCCTGGCCTGAGCCGCCGCGTCAGCGACGGGTACCCTCGAGGATCTCGTCCTCGATCTCCGCGTCGGTTCTCGGGCGCTCCGCCTTGCGTCGCGCTCGGTCATCGGCGCGCTCCTGCTCATCCGGATCGTCCGCGTTGCGCATCCGGTATTCCTGGCGGATGGCGTAGCCGAGCCCGAAGAAGGCGATGATGGCGAAGATCACCCACTGGATGGCGTAGGAGATGTGCAGGCCCTCGTCGAGTTGCGGCTGCGGCATGGCCGTCGGCCGAGTCGTCGTGGCGGGGACTTCCGAGACCATGAGTCCGTAGGCGGCCGTGTAGGTCGGCTTCCCGACGAGTTCGGCCACCGCGGGCAGAAACACCGTGGCGAGTTCTCCGCTGGCGGCCGTGCGGCCGTCGAGCATGGGCTCCCCGGCCTTGAGACGAACGATGACCGTCACGGTCCCCGACTTCGGAGCGGGAATGCTGTCCGGCGCATCCTGGTGGTTGCCGATCGGCAGGTAGCCACGATCCACGACGAAGACCGAGCCGTCCGCGAGCAGCAGGGGATCCAGCACCTCGAATCCTGGCTGGCCGCCGAGCGGGCGGTTGCGCACGAGGAGCTGGTCAGACATCAGGTAGGTCCCCGTGATGGTGACCTGCGTCCACTCCTGGCTCGGCCTGTACGACGTCAGGGTCGGCAGCACCTCGCCGATCGGCCGGGGCACACTGTGGTAGTTGCTGTCGACGAGCTGGTTGGCGGCGCGCGTCTCGTTCGTGCGGTCGACCTGCCACTTCGACAGACCGATACAGACGGCGGCGAACACGATGGCGAGGCCGAGATAGCCGAACCAGCGGCGGCTGAACGCGAAGCGCCAGTTCTTCACGACAACGCCCCATCGACAACGTGCTGCGCGAGGGGAGTGACCAGCACAGGGAAGTCCCTGGTCGCGAGATAGTCGCGGAGGTAGTCCCGGTGATCGTCGCAGGCGAGCCAGACCTTCACCCGCTCAGGACCGTGAATGCGGGGATTGCGCCAATTGATGTTCCAGACGGCAGGGAGGCGGCATCCCGCCCTCGAACAGGTCGGCGGAAGGTCGACGCCGCCGATGTCGCCGATCACTTGTCGTCCGGCTTTCTGCGCTCGACGGCACCTGGACGCAGTACCCCGATGGGGTTGGCTCTCGAGCTGCTCGCATTGGCCAGCACGACGGCGACGTATGGCAGGAAGACCGCACCGGCCGCCGGAAGAAGCAGCCACCAGCCACGCACGAAGAGGCAGAGAACGATGCAGACCACACGGATCGACATGGCGACGGTGTACTGGACCATGCGACTGCGCCGGTCGTCCTGCGGAGACCGGGGGAGGGACGTGATGGACTGCTGCTTGGCCATGATTGCTCCCAAGCCTACGTCTAAGATTGGGGGAGTTTGCCGCCGCGCACCCGTCGAAAGTGAGGTCTCATGACCACCCCAAGGACCGTTCTCGTCACCGGCGGAAATCGTGGCATCGGCTACGCGATCGCCGAACAATTCGTGGCCGATGGCCATCGGGTCGCGGTGACCGCACGCTCTGGCGATGGCCCGGCCGGCAGCTTCACCGTCAGAGCGGATGTCACGGACTACGAATCCGTCGACGCGGCGTTCACGGCCGTCGAGGCCGAACTCGGCCCGGTCGAGGTCCTCGTCGCCAATGCCGGCATCACCAGGGACACGCTGCTGCTCAGGATGACGGAGGACGACTTCACCTCCGTGCTCGATACCAACCTCAGCGGAGCCTTCCGGGTGATCAAGCGTGCGTCGAAGGGGATGCTGAAGGCACGCTACGGCCGGATCGTGCTGGTCTCGAGCGTGGTCGGCCTGCTCGGCTCGGCCGGACAGGTGAACTACGCCGCCTCGAAGAGCGGCCTCGTCGGCCTCGCCAGGTCGATCACCCGCGAGCTCGGTGCCCGCGGCATCACGGCGAACGTCGTCGCGCCGGGTTTCATCGAGACCGACATGACCGCTGAGCTGCCGGAGGCCCAGCGGGCCGAGTACAAGAAGTCCATTCCGGCGGGTCGCTTCGCCAGCCCGGAGGAGGTGGCGAAGGTCATCGTCTGGCTCGCCGGGGACGACGCCGGCTACATCTCCGGGGCGGTCATCCCCGTGGATGGCGGCCTAGGAATGGGCCACTGAGCGTCACGTCCCGGTTCCGCGGCCTCTAGGTATATCGGCGGCCGCTCGAGCAGGCGCGGAGGTGACGAACGGGCGCAAAAGCGGAGCCTGACCTAACCGCGCAGGCCGAGCAGCGGCAGCAGCTGACTGAGGTCGCGCACGTCCATCAACACGGCAGCCTCGTCGCGCACCGGTGCCTTCGCATCGAAGCCGACGGAGAGGCCCGTGATGGCCATCATCGGCAGGTCGTTCGCTCCATCTCCGACGGCAACTGTCTGACCGAGTGGCACCCCGAAGTCCGCGGCCCACTCGGAGAGCGTGTCCGCCTTGGCGTTCGCGTCGACGATAGGGCCGACGAGACCGCCGGTGAGCCTGCCGTCCACCACCTCGAGCCGGTTGGCCCGCCAGTAGTCGAGACCCAGTTCCTCGGCGACCGGATCGATGACCTCGTGGAAGCCGCCGGAGACGACGCCGACCCTGCCGCCGGTGGCGTGCACACCGGCGATCATTTCCGGCACGCCCATCGTCACGGTCACGACGGCCGAAACCTCGGCGAAAACGGTCTCGGGAAGTCCCGCGAGGGTCGCAACCCGGGCCCGCAGACTCTGCTCGAAGTCGACCTCGCCGTTCATCGCGCTGGCGGTGATGGCCGCCACGGCCTCGCCGGACCCCGCGGCATCCGCAAGCAGCTCGATGACCTCGTTCTCTATGAGGGTTGAATCGACATCGAGCACGACGAGAAAGCGGGGCATCGGTGGTCAGCCATCCTTGTGACGCGGTTGAGGCGAGCCCGGCACCGCGCGTAGTCGCTCAGGCGACTGTGACGCCCTTGCCAACGACGGTGATGCCGGATTCGGTGACGGTGAATCCGCGCGCCCGGTCGGCCTCGGCATCCACACCAACGGTCGCGCCAGCGGTGACGACGACTTCCTTGTCCAGAATAGCCCGACGCACGATCGAGTCTGGACCGATCAGCACCCGGTCGAAGACGATCGAATCGATCACCTGCGCGCCGGATTCGACGGTCGCCCACGGGCCGAGCACGCTGCGCTCGATGTGCGCACCGGACAGCAGGGAGCCGAGCGAGACTATCGAGTCGATCGTGGTGCCGAGGTTGCCCTTCGAATCCCGCACGAACTTGGCGGGCGGCGAGTTCAACTGCTGGCTGAAGATGGGCCACGAGCTGTTGTAGAGGTTGAAGATGGGCAGCGCAGAGATCAGGTCCTGGTGGGCGTCGAAGAAGGAGTCGATAGTTCCGACGTCCCGCCAGTAGTAGCGATCGCGATCGGTCGCTCCCGGCATCTCATTGCGATTGAGGTCGTAGACGGCGGCATCGCCGCGCGAGACGAAGTCGGGCACGATGTCACCGCCCATGTCGTGGTTGGAGGTCGTGAGCTCGCCATCCCTCAACACGGCGTCGATGAGGATGTCGGCGTCGAAGACATAATTACCCATCGACGCGAGCACCTCGCCTGGCGAGTCCGCGAGGCCGACGGCGTTCTTCGGCTTCTCCAGGAACTGCGCGATCCTGGTCGGGTCGTCCCTGTCCAACTCGATGACACCGAACTGGTCGGCGAGGGAGATCGGCTGACGGATGGCGGCGACCGTCACGCCGGCACCCGACTCGATGTGCGCGTCGATCATCTGGCTGAAATCCATGCGATAGACGTGGTCGGCCCCGACCACGACGACGATGTCCGGCTTCTCATCGCGCAAGAGGTTGAGGCTCTGCAGTATGGCATCCGCGGATCCGGCGAACCAGCGCTTGCCGAGCCGCTGCTGCGCCGGGACGGATGCCACGTAGGAGTTAGTGAGGCCGGAAAGACGCCAGGTCTGCGAGACGTGCCGGTCGAGGCTGTGCGACTTGTACTGGGTCAGCACGACGATCTGCCGAAGGCCGGAGTTGATCAGGTTGGACAGCGCGAAGTCGATGAGCCGGTAGTTGCCGCCGAACGGCACCGCCGGCTTGGCGCGGTCGGCCGTGAGCGGCATCAGACGTTTGCCTTCTCCGCCCGCGAGAACGATGCCGAAAATCTTCTTCGATGCCATGTCACCAGAGTAGGGGCAGGTGTCGACCTGTACTAGCGTTCACCTGTGAGAGTCGATCTACTAACCCGAGAATATCCACCAGAGGTCTATGGCGGGGCTGGCGTACATGTCGCAGAACTCGTGCGCGCGCTTCGCCTCGACCTCGATGTCACCGTGCGCTGCTTCGGCCTACCGCGGGACGAGCCCGGAGTCTTCTCCTACCTCGTCCCGCCGCAGCTGACGGCAGCGAACCCCTCGATCGCGACGCTCGGCGTCGACCTCCAGATCGCCGAGGATGTGGCCGGCGCGAACCTGGTGCACTCGCATACCTGGTACGCGAATGCCGCCGGGCGCCTCGCCCAGCTACTGCATGGCATTCCGCACGTCGTCACGGCACACAGTCTCGAACCGCTTCGTCCGTGGAAGGCGGAGCAACTCGGCGGCGGCTATCGCGTGTCCAGCTGGATCGAGCGGGATGCCTTCACCTCGGCCGACGCCATCATCGCGGTGAGTGACGGCATGCGCCGCGACATCCTGCGCTCCTATCCGACTCTCGATGAGCAGCGCGTCTCCGTCGTGCACAACGGTATCGATCTGGGGCATTGGAGGCCGGTGCACGATGTGGAGCTGGTCCGATCGCTCGGTATCGACCCCGACCGACCCTCCGTCGTCTTCGTCGGACGGATCACCCGTCAGAAGGGTCTGACCTACCTGCTCCGCGCGGCGGCCCAGCTGCCGAAGGATGTGCAACTCGTGCTCTGTGCAGGCGCACCAGACACTCCGGAGATCCTCGACGAGGTCAGGTCTGGTGTCACGGCGCTGCAGGCCGAGCGCACCGGGGTCGTCTGGATCGAGCGCCTGCTCGGACAACATGAGCTCTCCGCCGTGCTCACCGCCGCGACCACCTTCGTCTGCCCCTCCATCTACGAACCGCTCGGCATCGTGAACCTCGAGGCCATGGCCTGCGGTGCGCCGGTGGTCGGCACGGCGACCGGCGGCATCCCAGAGGTCGTCGACGACGGGGTGACCGGCCGACTCGTTCCGATCGAACAGGCAGACGACGGAACGGGCACGCCGCTCGATCCACAGAGATTCGTCGACGACCTGGCTCGCGCGCTCATCGAGGTGGTCAGCGATCCTGTCGCGGCGAAACGGATGGGCGCCGCCGGGCGCGAGCGCGCCGAGCGAGACTTCGGCTGGGACCAGATCTCCAAGCGCACGCAGGAGATCTACCGCGGGCTGCTCGCCTGAGTGGCGACAGCGCGGAACGCGAGCGGGCAAAGGTAGGGTTGAGGCATGGCCAGCGTTCTCCAGCTTTCCGATGTCTCCATCGTTCGAGAAGGCAATCCCATCCTGAAATCCGTCGATTGGGCGGTCGACGGGGACGAGCGATGGGTCATTCTCGGCCCGAACGGCGCAGGCAAGACCACGCTGCTTCAGGTCGCCGCCGCCATGATCCACCCGAGCTCCGGCACAGCGCGGCTTCTCGACGACACTCTCGGCAGAGTCGACGTATTCGACCTTCGGCCGCGCATCGGTTTCGCATCGACGGCGATGGCCCGCCGCATCCCGTCCAGCGAACGTGTGCTGGACGTCGTGCTGACCGCCGCGTACTCGGTAACCGGCCGCTGGAACGAGGCATACGAGGATGTCGACATCCGTCGCGCGCAGCGCGTCCTGGCCGAGTGGAGACTCGATCACCTCGAGACCCGCCGCTTCGGAGATCTCAGCGACGGCGAGCAGAAGCGTGTGCAGATCGCCCGTTCGATCATGACCGATCCCGAACTGCTCCTGCTCGACGAACCGGCCGCGAGCCTCGACCTCGGCGCGCGCGAAGAACTACTCCAGCTGCTCGGTGGCTATGCGAGCGCCGCCGAGGCGCCGGCGATGATCATGGTCACGCACCACGTCGAGGAGATCCCGCTCGGATTCGGCAACGCGCTGCTGCTCTCAAACGGGTCGATCACCGCGGCGGGCCCGATCGAGGAGGTCATCACCTCCGAGAACCTCAGCGAGACCTTCGGTCTTCCGCTGCAAGTAACAGCACAGGACGGCCGTTACAGCGCGCGAGCCGCGTAGTTCTGATAAAGTGACTAGCTGGCCCAAGCGCCATCTCTTTGTGCACGACTCTCCCCATCACACCAGCCAAGGAATAACGATGAAGTCTGACATCCACCCCGACTACGCACCGGTCGTCTTCCGCGACCTCGCGAGCGGCGAAACCTTCCTGACCCGCTCGACGGTCAAGAGCGAGAAGACGATCGAGCTGGATGGCACGACCTACCCGGTCATCGACGTGGAGATCTCCTCCGCCTCTCACCCGTTCTACACCGGCAAGCAGCGCATCCTCGACAGCGCCGGCCGAGTGGAGAAGTTCAACTCGCGTTACAAGGGCTTCGGCGCGTAACACCCTCTTCCGGAATGGCGATCGGCTTCGGCCGGTCGCCATTTCTCTGTTCAGTCGCCGAACACTCACCCTGAGATCAGAGACCTAGTAGATTTCATCAAACGAATGGCGAACCGCTCGGGGTCATCTACGTCGACGACCTCGACGCGGCGCTGGCACGACTGGTCCTGGTCGGGACGAAGCCCAGCTCCACGGGATCTGACGCGACTTCTCGGTTTGCCCACGTGCCCGAATTGTATGGAAACGATCTCGTTCTGGTCGAGATGACGGAGGTCGAATAGTCTCGATCGCAGTTAACGCTCCGGCCAGGCGCCGTCTGCCACGAAGGCCGGGTCTTTCGTGCGCCGCATGTACTCCTGGAAACTCTGGGCACTCTCCGCCGCCCACACCACCTGAAGCGCATGAAGGGCGTGGACATCGTGGCCGAGCTGCTCGAAGTATCGTTGCGAGATCGCCTGGGCCACCCGCCCGGCCGCCACGGCATCCGCCTGGGCATCGTGCGCATCCATGAGATCGACGCCATAGAACTCCGCGGCCACCTCGAGGGTGCGCTTGCCCTTGCGAAAACGGTCCATCGCCCGGTCGATCACGAGCGGGTCGATGATCGGCGAAGGGTTTTCGAGCGGCTCGATCCCGTACCGCACGCTCTCGCGATTGAGCAGCGTCAGGTCGTAGGCGGCGTTGTAGATCACGACGGGAACCTTCTGAGCGAGCAACGAACGGAGCACGGCCACGATCTCGGCCACGACCTCGGAGGCCTCACGCCCCTCGGTGCGGGCTCTCTCGGTGGTGATTCCGTGCACGGCACTGGCCTGCTCGGGGATCTCCACCCCGGGGTCGGCGAGCCAAGAGACCCCCTTGGCTACGCCGTCGCCATCGACGACTCCCACGTAGGCGGAGACGATTCTGCTCGTGTCGGTGTCGATACCCGTCGTTTCGAGGTCGAACACCCCGAGGGTTTCGTACCAGAGCTTGTCCACGTCGAGACTCTACGGCCTACCACCGGCATAACTGGACGACCCGACGTGCAACCAGTAGAAACTCTGGGTGGCCAGGGTGAGAGTCACTTCGCCCTTCTCATCGAAGGCGGGGAACTCGCCGCCGCCGAACAGGTCGTACAGGGCCGAGCCGCCGAACTGATCGGCCCTGATGGTCACCGCGATCGGGTTGTGGGCGAAGCTGAACACGCACAGCACGTCCTCCGGCGAATCACCGAACTGAGTGCCGGACCCTTCGTAAGAGCGGACGAAGGCGAGCACCGATTCGTGCGTCGTCTCGAGCACCGTGATGGTGCCGAGCCCGAAGGTCGGATGCGCCTTCCGCACGTGGATGACGTTGCGCACCCAGTGCAGCAGAGAGCGGGACTGGGCGAGCTGCGACTCGACATTGATGAGGTTGTAGTTGTAGACGAGCGACTGGACGATCGGCAGATAGAGCTTGCCGGGATCGGCGGAGGAGAATCCGGCGTTGCGGTCCGGCGTCCACTGCATCGGCGTACGCGAGGAGTCACGATCGGGAAGCCAGATGTTGTCGCCCATGCCGATCTCGTCCCCGTAGTAGAGGAACGGGCTGCCGGGAAGGCTGAACAGCAGCGCGTGCGCCAGTTCGAGTTCGGCCCGCGAATTGTCGAGCAGGGGAGCGAGGCGCCGACGGATACCGATGTTGGAGCGCATCCGCGGGTCGTAGGCGTACCAGCCGTACATCGCCTGGCGATATTCCTCTGACACCATCTCCAGGGTGAGTTCGTCGTGGTTGCGTAGGAACACGCCCCAGCCGGCGCCATCGGGGATGTCCGTCGTCTCCGAGAGGATCCGGGTCAGTTCCCCCGCGTTCTGTGATCGCAGGGAATAGAAGACTCGGGGCATCACGGGAAAATCGAAGGCCATGTGGCACTCCGGCTCCTCCGCGGTGCCCAGGAAGGCGGCGACCTCGCGAGGCCACTGGTTCGCCTCCGCGAGCATGATGCGACCGGGATATTCGCTGTCGAACATCTCCCTGACCCGCTTGATGTACTCGTGGGTGGGTGCCTCACCCTCGCCGTTGCCCTCCTCCGATTCGAAGAGGTACGGGATGGCGTCGAGGCGGATTCCGTCGACTCCGAGATCGAGCCAGAAGCGCATGATGTCGAGCACCGCCTCCTGCACGGCCGGATTCTCGAAGTTGAGGTCGGGCTGGTGCGAGAAGAATCGGTGGAAGAAGAACTGACGGCGAACCGGATCGAAGGCCCAGTTCGACTCCTCGGTGTCGACGAAGATGATCCGGATGTTCGGATATTTCTCGTCGCTGTCGCTCCAGACGTAGAAATCGCCGTAGGGTCCGTCGGGGTCCTGACGGGACTGCTGGAACCACTCGTGCTGGTCGGAGGTGTGGTTGAGCGGAAAGTCGATCACGATGCGCATGTTGCGCTCATGCGCCTTGGTCACGAGGTCCTTGAACTCGTCGAGGGTGCCGAATTCCGGCAGGATGCTCTTGAAGTCGGAGACGTCGTAGCCGCCGTCGCGAAGTGGTGACTGGTAGAAGGGCGGAAGCCACAGCGCGTCCACGCCGAGCCACTGCAGGTAGTCGAGCTTGGAGAGCAGTCCCTGCAGGTCGCCGGAACCGTCGCCATTGCTGTCGACGAAGGAGCGCACCATCACTTCGTAGAAGACCGACCGTCTGTACCACCGCGGATCGAGCGTCAAGCCTGGTAACTGAATGGGTGCGGTGAAGCTCACTGTGCTCCTCTCAAGAGCAGATCCACGGCCAGTATTCCGACTTCTACGAGTTTAGGTGGCCGTGGAAACGCCCACACAACGTCATCTCCGTAGACTGAGAACCGATGACCAAATACTCGCCGTACGCGGCAAAGCTCGGCCGGATTCCCATCGAGCGTCGTGAGATCTCCGTGCTCGGGAGCACCACCCGGTACTGGGTCTACGGGGCGGAAGACGCCGAGACGACCATCGTCATCGCACACGGCTATCGCGGCGAGCACCACGGTCTCGAGCCGGTCATCGCGCAGCTTCCCGGCATCCGCTGGATTGGCGCCGACATGCCGGGCTTCGGCGAGTCGACGCCGCTCACCGAGGTGCCGCACAGCATCGACGGCTTCGCGCAGTGGTTCACCACCTTCGTCGACGAGCTCGGCCTCACCGGCACCGCGGTGACCCTTGGGCACTCCTTCGGCACGATCATCTCCTCGAGGGCGGTCTCGGCCGGCCTGAAGACCCCTGCGCTCATTCTCATCAACCCGATCTCGACCTCTGGCCTCAAGGGCCCGAGCCGGGTGGCCACTCTCGTGACTGTGGCCTACTACCGACTGGCTGGCAGGCTGCCGAATAGGCTTGGCGCGTGGATCCTGCGTCGCTGGTTCGTGGTGCAATTCATGAGCAGCACCCTGGCCAAGACCAAAGACAAGCAGTTGCGCGGCTGGATCCACGATCAGCACCACACCTACTTCAACAATTTCGCGAATCGTGACTTCGTCGTCGAAGCCTTCGAGGCGTCGGTCGGCAGCGACGTGAGCGAGTTCGCCGCACAGATCGGCGTTCCGACCCTGCTCGTCGCGGCGGAGCTCGACGACATCACGCCAGTGCAGGCCCACCACGACGTGATCGCGATCATGCCGGATGCCCGGCTCACGCTGCTCATGGGTGTCGGCCATCTCATCCACTACGAAGTCCCGGAACTCGCCGCCGCCGCCATCAAGGAATTCCTCGAGGCCCAGGGTTTCGGCGTCGGAGCGACCGAGGAGCCACGCACGACGTGAAAGTGATCTTCGACTGCCGCTACACGCGCTTCGTGCGCCACGATGGCATCAGCCGTTACACCGCCGGGTTGGTCGCCGCCTTCGCGAAACTGCACTCCGTCACGATGCTCATCAGCGATGAGCGGCAGCTGCCGATGCTGCCAGATCTTCCCTGGGTGATGGGGCGTCCGGGCACGAGCGCGCTCGAACCGTTCATCGGGATGCTGTCCATCAACAAACACAAGCCGGACGTCGTGTTCAGTCCCATGCAGACCATGGGCGCCGCGGGCCGCAAATAC
>JAODMH010000013.1 GCA_025465035.1 Microbacteriaceae bacterium
GACTTCGCCGGCAAGACCAACCAGCACAGCTTCTACGTGTGTGACGCGACCGACGTGCAAGGGCTGGTCCCGGACCGCATCAATTTGCGCATGGCCGAGGATGACTTTTTACTGACCTTCCCGATGGGACCCCACAACCATCAAAGACTGCTGGGGATCGTTCGCACCGAGGAAGCGGATGACCTGATCCTGGAAGAAAGCGTCAGGAACCGCCTATCCAACGCCTTCTCCGTGACCTATGGACGATCGACCTGGTTCGCGACCTACCGGCTGCACCATAGAATCGCCACGCGGTTCCGCGACGGCCCGATCTTTCTCGCTGGCGACGCTGCGCACGTGCATTCTCCGGTCGGCGCGCAAGGCATGAATACCGGATTGCAGGACGCTCACAACCTCGCGACCAAACTCGCCGACGTCATCCAGAACCGAGCACACGACGCGCGCCTGGACTTGTACGAGGCAGAGCGTCGCCCTGTCGCCGAGCGCTTGGTGTCCACCACCGACCGTCTCTTCGAAACAATCACCTCGGAAAAGACCCTGGCCCGCTTCCTTCGACGGACCGTCATTCCCGTCATTGCCCCGCTCGCCACTCGCGCACTCCCCCATGTGCCTGGAGCCGGCCGGATCTTCGGCTACGTATCCCAAACCCGCATCCACTACCGAACTATCGACCAGACTGGCCACCGTCGTGACCGCATCCTCGGCCGCCGCCTGCCATGGACCGGCGAAAACTATGACTGCCTCCGATCAATGAACTGGCAGGTGCACTCCTACAACGAAGCCAGCGCACCCCTCGGTCTTGCCGTCGCCCAGAACCTCGGCCTCACGCCCTGGGCCTTCGCCACAGCGGGGCGAACGCACCTGCGACCAGATCGTCTCTACCTGGTCAGACCCGACGGATTCGTCGCCGCCGACGCTGATGCCACCGTCGCGCTCGAGGTATTCCGCCGCGCGCTCCCTGGATCGTGAGCGTCGGCCGCCACGGTGGTCCGCTCCGCGTGCGGTCGATCCGGTCTCTCCTCTTCGCCCAATCGGAGCGACGTCGTGCGAGGAAACACGCGTCCCGCTCAGCCTCTGGTGCGATAAAGGTCGGCCTCGAAGCGGTATGCGTCACCGCGATAGGTGTTCATGCCGAGCAGCAAGGGTCGACCGTCCGAGGTATACGCCACTTCGCGTCCGATGAGCACCGGGCTGCCCTGGGCGATCTGTAGGAGTGGCGCCATCTCGGCAGTCGCGGCATCCGCCTGCACCGCATAAGCGCTGCGGTCGATCACGACCCCGCACAACCGCTCGACGTTCTCGTAGAGCGACTGGTCGGTGAGGTCGACCTCGACCAGTGGAGCCCCCAACGCGAGCGGGATCACATTCGAGTCGACGCAGACCGGGGTTCCGTCCATGCCGCGAAGGCGGACGATCGAAAGCACTTTTGCGCCGGGTGCGATCGCGAGGCGGGTCGCTTCGTCGATGGTCGCCGACCTCACGGACTGGTCGAGCACGGTCGCGGTGGCGTGCAGTCCGCGCGACCGTGCCATCTCGGTGAAGCTCTGGAGGGTACTTGGAGGCTCACCAACGGTCGGACGCGGGACGAACCATCCTCGCTGGGCAGAACGTGACAACGCCTCCTCATCCTCGAGTCGCTCGAGCGCAACACGGAGCGTCGCCCGGCTCACACCGAGCTGCTCCGACAGATGGCGCTCACCTGGCAACCGGGCACCGGGAGCGTAGACACCGCGGCGGATGGATTCCCCCACACGGCGGTAGACGACATCGCTCACGCTATCAGTGCTCATGTTGAGAACATACCAGTTGTGCCACTGGTACGTCCATAAATTCGGTGAAGTCGGGCTATTCCGGACCATTTTTCGCGCATTGGAAGTTGATCCTTCTCTTAACTGGATTATCTGGTCCAGTTCTGATTAGGATTGGCCCACAACCCCTGCGGCACATCGATGTGTCTCGACTGTGGTCGCCCCCGTGCGAAACAGGCGGGAGGTCCGAGTTAAAGGAGACTCACAAGTGGCAAAGAAGAGGCACGTCATCGGCGCGATCGCCGTGACCCTCCCGATACTGTTGGCCCTCAGTGCGTGCGCACCGGGCGGATCGACCGCAGGCACCACTACTCATTCAACCGTGTCGAAAGACATCACCTCAAAGCCTGTCACGCTGAATATGCTCGACTTCTGGCAGGGCGGCGAGAGCAAGTGGGTCGATGAAGCGATCGCCGGCTTCAGGAAGCAGCACCCCAACGTCACGATCAAGCGCACGGTCCAGGACTGGGGCCAGGTCATGAACACCCTTAACCTGCGCCTTGCCGACGCGAACGGGCCCGACATCGCTACGGTGAACAACGGCTGGCAGTCGATGGGCACGCTCGCGCAGGGTGGCCGCATCCTCAACCTCGACGCGTACAGCGACCTCTACGGCTGGAAGAAGTCGATCCCGGCCACGATGCTGCGCCAGCTGGAGTTCACCTCCAACGGTAAGGAGATGGGAACCGGCTCCCTCTACGCAACGCCGACCGCGCGCTCGTCGCTCATCGGCCTTTACTACAACACGACCGTGCTCCAGTCGCTGCACATCGCGGTGCCCAAGACTCTTGGTGATCTCGAGAAGGCCTGCGAGAAGATCAAGGCGGCCGGCAAGGTCCCGTTTGCGTTCGGCTCGGTGGAGAAGGACTCAGCGACCGCGATGCTCTTCAGCGTGCAGGACCTGTACGGCAGCGCCAAGAACATCGGTGACTTCGTCTACTCCGCCGGCCACATTCCCATGACGAAGACCGGGATCACGCAGGCCGCGACCACGATCAAGAAGTGGGCAGACAACGGATGGTTCACCCCGAACTATCAGGGTGTGGCCTATGCGGACGCCCTCGACAAGTTCATGCACGGTGACGGAGCCTTCCGCTTCGAGTACACCGGGGCCATTCCGTTCACCGACGCCCAGAAGCAGACCTACGGCTACCTCCAGCTGCCGCAGGTCGACGGTTCCGGCGTCGTCGGCACGGGGTCGGCGTCGGGGGTCATGTCGATCTCCAGCAAGTCGAAGAACCCGGACGTGGCGGCGGCATTCCTCAACTATCTGACCAACAAGCAGACCGCCCAGCTCGCGGTCGACCACGGTTACCTTCCGCTGCTCCACAGCGACCTGAAGAAGCCGGCCGGAAACGCTGAGTTGGCCACGGAGATCACCGGCCAGCAGTCTCTGGATGCCAACAACGGTTATGTCCCGTACTTCGACTGGTCGACCCCCACGATGCTCGACACCATGGGCACGCAGATGCAGCTCCTTCTCGCCGGGCGCGCCACGCCGCAGCAGCTGACGGAAGCTGGCCAGAAGGACTACGACGCCTTCCAGGCCACCAGGAAATAGAGCGGAACGTGTCACTGCGCACTACCTCCGTACGGCGACCGCTTGCGGTCGCCGTACGGGCGGCACCCAGGGTCCGGAGTCGTCGGCGTGGATGGTTGGGGCTCGCATACGCGGCCCCGGCCATCATCGCCTACGGGTATGTGGTCATCGTCCCTCTGCTGCAGAGCGTCAACTTCTCGTTCTACAGCTGGAACGGTGTCACCGCGGCTCGCTGGGTCGGGATATCCAACTACGTCTCGTTCTTCACCGATCCGGCTCTCGTCGAGTCCCTCTGGCACGTCCTCGTGCTCATCGCCTTCTTCTCGATCCTGCCGATCGTGTTCGGACTCATCAGCGCCGCCCTCCTCGGACGCGGCCGGGTCAGGGGGCAGGGCGTGTACCGCTGGCTGCTGTTCCTCCCCCAGGTTCTGACCAGTGTCGTCGTCGCCGTCATCTGGAAGCGGATCTACGGTCCAGACGGACCGCTGAACGCGGCACTCAATGCAGTCGGCCTCGGTGGACTCGCACACAACTGGCTAGGCGACTTCGACTGGGCGCTTCCCTCGCTCGGTCTGATCGGCACCTGGACGGCCCTCGGATTCTGCATGGTCCTGTTTGTCGCGGGAGTAACGGCCATCCCCGACGAACTCTACGAGCAGGCACGGATGGACGGGGCCGGTCCGGTCGCCGAATTCTTCGCCGTCACCCTGCCCGGCCTGCGCGGCCAACTCGCAATCGCGATGACCCTTACCGTCACGGGCGCGCTCCGCGCATTCGATCTGGTCTGGATCACCACTCAGGGCGGACCTGGCACCTCCACCACGACGCCGGCCCTGCTGCTCTACCGCAAAGCCTTCCTCAACCCGGATGTCGGCATGGCCGCGGCCATCGGAATCGTTCTGGCGATCTTCTGCCTCGCGATCGCCCTCGTCGTCAACCGCCTGTCCGAAGAGAGGGACTCATGATCTCCCGCACGGAACGCACCCTCAACCACGCGGTACTCGCCGTCGCATCGATCCTCGTGGTCTTCCCGGTGATCTGGTTCATCTTCGCGGCCCTCAGCCCGGAGTCGAGCGGCCGGATTGACCTGACCCAGCTGACCTGGGGCAATTTCGCCACCGCATGGCAGGCGGGCTCGTTCGGTCCGGCGATGTTCGCCTCCGCGGTCATCACCGTCGGCGCAGTCGCCGGTCAGACCGTGCTCGCAATCCTCTCGGGTTACGCATTCGGCATCCTCGGGGTGATCGGGCAGAAGGTCATCTTCCCGATCATCCTTCTCGGGCTGATGATCTCGTCCGAGGTCTTCATCATTCCGCTGTACTACCAGTTCCACGCGATCGGCCTTACCGATACGTGGCTCGGCCTGATCATCATCCAGATCGGGATGGGTGTTCCGTTCGGTGCGTTCTGGATGCGGGCGACCTTCCGCGCCGTGCCACCGTCGCTCGTGGAGGCCGCGAAGATCGACGGTGCCCACTCGTGGCGCATCCTCTGGCAGATCCTTTTCCCGATCGTCCGCCCGGCCACGTTCACTCTGGTGCTGCTGTCATTTATGTGGACGTGGAACGACTTCTTCCTGGCGCTGGTCTTCATCTCGGACCCGTCGAAACAGCCGGCAACCCTGGCTCTTGGCGTCTTCCAAGGCCAGCACACCCTCAACGTCAACCTCATGGCCGCTGGGTCGTTGATCGTCGCGCTCCCCGTCCTGCTGCTCTACGTCTTCTTTCAGCGGCACTTCATCCAGGGCGTCATCAGCGGCGCGATCAAGGAATAGCCCGAGCACATCGCCAGGGCCAACACGCCACTTTCCACGAAAACGGAGCCATACCTATGCGAATCTCTCCTGAGATCCACAACACCGCCGATGAGGTAGGACGTGTCGCGGCAGCGATCGTCGCCGACGGCATTGCCCTCGCAAACCAGCAGGGACGCCCGTTCGTCATCGGCTGCCCAAGCGGTCGCAGCGCGCAGACCACCTATGAGCACCTCGCGAGCGAGGTCGCGCAACGTGACCTCGACCTCAGCTCCTTCGTGATCGCATTGATGGACGAATACGTCGAACGCGACGGCGACGGCTTCCGGGCCGTGCCGGCCCACCTCCCCCACAGCTGCGTTGGCTTCGGTCTCCGCGAGATCGTCGCTCCACTGTCCCTGGCCGCGAGACACGGCCGCGGCATCCCGGAAGCCAACCTCTGGTTCCCGGACGTGACAGCTCCCGAAGACTACGAAGCCAAGCTCACGGCTATCGGCGGGATCGACTTCTTCCTTCTCGCCTCCGGCTCGTCCGACGGGCACGTCGCACTCAATCCGGTCGGGTCGGCCGCATCCACGATCACCCGCGTGGTCGCGCTCGAAGACACAACCAGGCGCGACAACCTCTCGACCTTTCCGACGTTCCGCAGCATCGACGACGTTCCGAAATTCGGCGTGACAGTCGGCATCCGGACCATTCGCGAACAATCGAAGGCCGTCATCATGCTCGCGCTCGGCGAGCAGAAGCAGGAAGCCGTGCGGCGTCTCGAGTTGGCGGACGCGTACGATCCGCTCTGGCCTGCCACCGTGCTCAGCGAATGTCGCTCACCGCGCTTCATCATCGACCGGGCCGCGAGCGCCCTCCTCAAGACCGCGTAATAACGCGTCACCGACCATCGAAAGGAATCAATCAATGGCACGCATCAAACTCGCCTACCTGGGCGGAGGCTCCTCCAGGGCAGCCGGAACCATGGCCTCCCTGATCTGGCACGGCAAGGAGTTCGAAGGTTCCGAGGTCACACTCATCGACCTCGATCCCGACCATCTGGAGATCGTCCGCTCGATCTCCGAGAAGATGATCGCCGAGGCCGGCATCGACATGAAGGTCACTGCGACGACGGACCGCCGTGCGGGCCTCGAAGACGTCGACGCTGTGCTCTCCAGCTTCCGGCCTGGCGGGTTCGCCGCGCGGGCGCTCGATGAGCGGATCCCGGTCAAGCACGGCGTCATCGGCCAGGAGACGCAGGGCGCCGGCGGCTTCTTCATGTCGCTGCGGTCGGTCAACGTACTCAAGGACGTCGTCGCCGACCTCAACGATGTCGCTCCCCGCGCGAAGATCTTCAACTACACGAACCCGGTCAACATCGTCGCCCAGGCCGTGACTCAGTACAGTGACATCGAGCTCGTGTCGATGTGCGAAGGCCCGATCGTCTTTCCGCCTGTCATCCTGAAGGCAGCAGGCCTCGATCCTGAGCGCGCCAGCGTCACGATGGCCGGAGTGAACCACAACGTGTGGAGCACCGAGCATCTCTACGATGGCGAAGATGTGATGCCATTGCTCGAACGCGCCTGGGCCGAGCGCAAGGACGACCCCAGCCTCGATGCGAATTCGCGTCGCGCCCTGCACCTGGCGGTCACGATGGGCTCGATCCCGTCGGACTACTTCAACTACTACTACTTCCGTGAGGAACTCCTGCGCGAGCAGCAGGGTGCGTCAAAGACCCGTTCCGAGATCATCATGGATTCGGTTCCCGGGTACTGGGAGCACTATCGCGAGCAGGCCGCGCTGCCGAATCCCCTACTGGACCCGAAGCGTTCGCGCGGTGGGATCCACGAACTCGAACTCGCGATCGACGTGATGAGCGCCCACTACAACGACACCGGCGCAATCCTCCCGGTCAACCTGCCGAATGCCGGCGGCGCGCTCCCGGGCTTCGACGAGAAGACGGTCGTCGAGGTCTGGTGCAGCGTCGACAAGAGCGGATTCAACATCCTGCCCCAGAAGCCGCTGCCTCATTCGGTTCTCGGGATCACTCAGCAGCTCGCGGAATACCAGATCCTCGCGGCCAAGGCTGGCTGGGATGGCAACCGCGCGGACGGCATCCGTGCGCTGCTCGCCAACCCGCTGGTCGATAATCTGAAGGTCGCGGAGGAACTCTACGACGAGATGGCAGCCGCCCACGCCGCCTACCTGCCGGAAAGGCTACTGAAGTAACCGTGACGCATTCCGACCTGTACCTGGGTGTCGACGCCGGCAACAGCAAGACGATTGCCGCCGTCTCCGACCGGACCGGCCGCATCGTGGGCTGGGCCCGCGGCGGCCTTGGCGACATCTACGGTGCCCCCACGCCCGATCATGCGATCGACACGGTCATGGCGACCGTCGAGAGCGCACTCGAGGCGGCGGGCGCAGGTACAGGTCGGATCGCGTCAGCCGCATTCCGCCTCGCCGGCGTCGACTGGCCCGAGGACGAACACCTGTGGAGGTCGGCGCTCGGTGAGCGCCTCGGCACGACTGTCTGCTGCTCGGTTAAGAACGACGGATTCGCGCTGCTGCGCTGCGGGGACACCTCCGGTGTCGGCGTGGCGGTGTCGATCGGCACCGGGGCGGCCATGGCGGGGCGCGGAACTGCGGGCGAAGAGTTCTTCGTCTCGTGGTGGTTCCAGCACAACCTGGGTGCAGCGGGGCTCGGAAGCGACGCCCTCCGTGCGACGATGCTCGGCGAGCTTGGATTCGGCCCGCCAACGTCGCTCAGCGCCGCCCTCTCCGGCTTCTACGGGGCGCCGGATCCGGAAGAGCTGTTGCATGCCTTTACCCGCCGCGTTTCACCGCTCGGCCATCATGACCGGGCCAGTTCCGCCCGCGTGGTCATCGCAGAAGCAGCCGGAGGCGACCCCGTCGCGCGTGCGATCGTGCAGGAACACGCCGATCGAGTCGTCGACTACGTCTCACTCTGCGCGGATCGAGTCGGATTCGGCCCAAACGCACAGTTGCCGGTGGTGCTCGGGGGTTCGGTGCTCTCCGCCCCGGATTCCTTCTTGCGGCGCCTTATCGTCGAGGCCCTCGAGGCGACTCTCCCGGATGCGCGGATCGTCACGACCGGGGCCGTGCCCATCCACGGTGCCGTTCTCGACGCGATAGCCGAAGGAGGGGTGACCGTCGACGCAGCGATCCAGTCAGCCGTCCTTGACTCGGAACCCCCCGAGGGTCTGCTCGCTACGTAATGGGACCACGATCGGGGACCGGCTTGTTGGCGCTCGATTACATCCGGCGGCGTCACCTCGGTGACGGCAGTCCCCTCGACCAAACGCGGCCCAGTGATGCCGATACGGAAACTACTGCCCGGACGTTCGGGTCGCCGTGGCGTGCGCATCAGCGACCAGAGCCCAGGCATCCTCTGACACCGGCGCGGCAAGGAGTTCCGCGTCGGCTGTGACGTGCCGCTGGCTGCCCATGCCGGCGACAACGCTTGCGACCTGAGGATGACGTAGCGCAAATTGAAGCGCAACCTGCGGAAGGGTCGCGCCTGCGGCGTCGCAGGCAAGAGCGAGTGCTCGCGCCTGCGCCAGGACGGCTTCCGAGGCAGGGCCGTAGTCGAATCGTGCAGAGGCTTCCGGCCACGCTTTTGCGAGCAGGCCGGAGTTGAATGGGGCAGCCGCAAGCACCGAGCAGTTTCGATCTTCGCAGGCTTCGAGCAGTGGAGCGGCCGATCGATCGAGAAGGGTCCACCGTCCGGCGATCATAACGACGTCGACATCGGACTCGAGCACAATTCTGCGCAGCGGTTCCCAGAAATTCATGCCGACGCCAACAGCGCCGATGACGCCCTGATCCCGCAGTTCGACAAGCGTCGGGATGGTGCTGCGGATGACCTCGTCGACCTGCTCGACCGGATCGTGCACGAGGACGATGTCGACGCGGTCGATTCCCAGTCGACCGAGACTTTCGTCAAGGGAGCGCCGGACGCCCTCCGGGCTGAAGTCGAACCGTCTGGTGAAGGTGTCCGGCACGGCGAAGCCACCGTAAGGGAGATCAGAACCAGTTGGGAACGGATTTTCGATCAGTAGTCTGCCCACCTTGGTCGAGACGACGTATTCGTCTCGTGGATGCCTGGCCAGCGCGGCCCCGAGGCGCCGCTCGGAAAGCCCGAGGCCGTAGTGCGGAGCGGTGTCAAAGTACCGGATGCCAGAATCCCAGGCGGCATCAACCGCGGATGCTGCATCGGCGTCCGAGACGCGGGAGTAGAGATTGCCGATCGGTGCCGCGCCGAAGCCGAGCTCGCTGACCGCTACCCCGGTTCTGCCGAGTGTGCGTTTTCGCATCAGTGTGCTCCCCGGGTAATCGGGCATTCTTCGCCCGGGATTCCGGCGCTGGCCAGACGCATGCGCGTTCTCCTTGGTTGCAGTGGTGTGTGAATTCAGACCACGGTCGCGGAGTGCTCGTACGTTTGGAGGTTGTCGAGTGCATCCCAATCCCAATCGACCCCGAGGCCGGGCTCGTTGGATGGATAAGCGTAACCGTCGTGGACCTTCAGGCCGGTTTTCGTGATCGACTCGAGCTGCGGGATGTACTCGACCCACTGGCCATTCGCGATCCCGCAGGCCAGAGAGGCGTGGAGTTCCATCAGGAAGTGCGGAGACACGGGCACGTTGTACGCCTCGGCGAGGTGCGCAACCTTGAGCCATGGCGTGATTCCACCGATTCTCGCGACGTCGACCTGCACGATGGAGCACGCATCCGCCTGCAGATAATCCTTGAACTGACTGAGGCTGTAGAGCGATTCTCCGACAGCGATAGGGGTCGAGGATGACGCAACGAGCCTGGCGTGCGCGCGGATGTCGTCAGCAGGAAGGGGCTCCTCGATCCAGGCCAGGTCAAGTTCGGCGAGCAGGTGGGCGCGCCGTTGGGCGTCGTCGATTCGAAGCCCCTGATTGGCGTCGACCATAAGCTCGAAGCCATCGCCGACCGCGGCTCGTACGGCGGTGAGTCGTTCGACATCCTCGGATCGGCGCGGCTTGCCAATCTTGAGTTTCGCGCCCTTGAATCCGCGTGCCTTCATCAGCAAAGCGTCTTCGACCAGCTTGTCACTGGCGATGTGCAGCCAACCGCCTTCCGTCGTGTACAGCGGTAGCCGGGTGTGTGCACCACCGACCGCCTGGTGCAGCGGAACTCCCGCACGCCGGCAGCGGAGATCCCACAACGCGATGTCGATTGCTGCGAGCGCAAGCGAACTGACGGCGCCGACCGCGAGCGAATGCATTCCGAACAGCAGGCTGCGCCAGTTGGCTTCGATTTCGTCCGCGTTCATGCCGAGCAGGCGCGGAAGAAGATGATCCTGAAGCAGTGCGACGATAGCGGTGCCGCCACTTCCGATGGTGTACGTATAGCCGGTGCCGGTCATCCCGTCCTCGTCGGTGATGGTCAGGATTGGCGTCTCCTGGCTCACAAACGACTGGATGGCGTCGGTGCGCTCTGTGAGCGGTTTGAGGTCGACGAGCCGGAGTTCAGCCTTCACGATACGTGACATGGGACACTCCTGCTTTCACAACTGGTCGTGGTTCTTTCACAGCGACCACCGACAACTCGAGATAGGACGGGTGCGTCCCACCGTGGAACACCTGCTGGTTTGCGACGATCAGATCGCTTGCGGTCGCAGAAGCAATATCGCCGCCGTGGTTCGGGTTGACGTCGAATCGGGGAAAATTGGAGCTGGAGATCTCGAGGCGCAGCCGGTGGCCGGCAAAGATCACGATCGCCGTCGCTCCGAGGTCAATTCGAAATTCAGTTGCACGACCCGGAGTTACGAGTTCCTCGTGGTCAGTGCCGTTTGCATACCGCGCGCGGATGATTCCGTCGCAGATATTCCTGGCGGGTCCGTCGGGTGAAACGTCGACCAGTTTCGCTGTCCAGTCGGTGTCGAGGGCCGAGGTCGCGGCCCAGAGCGAAACCGAGACCGGCCCGCAGATCTCGACATCGTCGCGGAACGTCGTTGTGGTGTAGCTGAGCACATCGGCGCGTTCCTCAACCGCTCGCTGGTCGCGTTGGCCCGCATGCAGGCCAACGTACGCACCAGGAAGCAGCGTTGCGCCGCCAACCGTTGGCACGGGGTTAGCCGGATCGAAGACGAAGGTCGCGGTGGGAAGTTCGTCGGCTGGACGATGCGTTGTCAACTCACCCGTCGCGCTATCGCTGGCCACGCCGAGATAGAAGCGCTCCGTGATGGCCCTCGCGGGCGGCCACTCACTCTCGTCGCGCCACTCGTTGTCTCCCATGACGAAGACCCTTACGGGTGCGCTCGTCGGTGCAGGGGCATCGGGCTTCAGAAATTCCGAGAACCAATCGAGCTGGATGCGGGTCATATCGAGAGCTGCTGCTGCGGCAGCCGCCCCGTAGTCGACCTCGCCGAGTGCATCGTATGCAACAGCGTGCGCCCATGGCCCGATGATGAGGTTCTGCTTTGCCGGATTCGGGCGAGTGTTGAGCCCCGCATAGTTGGCGAGGGTGCCGTGCAGGAACAGGTCGAACCACCCCCCGACGTGCAGCGCGGGCAGGCCGATGGTCGCAAAGTGCTCCGAGATGCTGATCGATCGCCAGAAGTCGTCTCGTGCCGGATGCTCGAGCCACGCCGTCCAGGCCGGCAGTAGCGCGGCGAGGGAGTCCAGGCCGTTGAGGGGCCGCGTTCGGAATGCCAGCCACGGGTCATCGATGAGCTTCTGCAGCTGTGCGGCGTGTGCGGCGACATCCTCGCCGGCGGCCCGACGCCGCTCGACTTCGCCTGCGGCGAGCCGGAGGGCCCAGTTCAGAGTGAAGCCAAGCTGCAGCGCTCCGCCCCGGTAGGTCCAGTCGTCGTGGTAGTCGGATGCCGTAATCTGCGGCGCGATCGCTCGTAGGGCCGGGGGTTTCTTCGTCGCGGCAAGCAACTGTGTCGCTCCGTAATACGACGCGCCGTACATCCCCACCCGACCATTTGAATAGTGGAGGGCGGCGAGCCACTCGATCGTGTCGTACCCGTCGTCCGCCTCGTTGGAGAACGGGTCGAACACTCCCTCGGACCCGAAACGACCTCGCGTGTCCTGGATCACGACGACGAAGCCGTCGCTCACGGCTCGGAGCGGCTCGATGCCGGCGTTGACGATGACCGCAAACGAGTCCGCCCGATTGTACGGTGTGCGCTGGAGCAGGATCGGGTAGCGCCCGGCGGTGATCGGCCGCCATACGTCTGCCTGGAGCCTCGTTCCATCCCGCATGGGGATCGAAACGTTGCGTTCGATGATGACGCCGTCGTCCCGGGTCCCCGGAGACCCGACGCTCATTCGGTCTCTTTCGCGCTCGTGACCACAGTCGCGGGCGCAAGATCCGCAACCTTCTGCCTCCTGCGCGACCTCGATGCGACGGTGTAGACGGCGGACGCGGCGATCAATACGACGCCCTGCACCACGTATTGGTAGTTGGATCCGAGGTTCAACATGTTGAACCCGTTCGACAGTGTGAAGAGAACCACGGTTCCGAGGACCGACTTTCCGACGTATCCCGCGCCGCCGAAGAGCGAGGTGCCACCCAGGATGGCCGCCGCAATGACGGTGAGCTCTGTGCCCGTCAGTGCGTTCGGGTCGACCGAGTTGAAGCGACCAGCGTAAATGAGGCCGACCGCCGCCGCGGCGATGCCGGACAACACGAACGGTGCCATCTTGTACAAGTTCACGTTGATGCCGGAGAGCCGGGCCGCCTCCGGGTTGCTCCCGACCGCGTACAGCTTTCTGCCGGGAACAAGAAACCTCAGCCCCAGGCTCGCGGCAAGTGTCACGAACACCATGAGCCAGACAGGAAGCGGCTGAGTCAGCAGCTCCGGGGCGACGAACGACACAACCAACACGAGGACGCCCGCGATGATCAGGGCGACGAAGAAGCCGTCGAGCGGAAGAGCGGATGCTCTGCGTGCCTGACGGAAGCGAACGAACGCGAGCGCCAACAGCCCGATTCCGGCGAGCGCACCAACCCAGAACGGGACGCTCAGTACGAGACTGTCGATGTTCACGAGAGACCGGGATTTTGCGGTGACGCTCTCGCCGTTGAGCACGATGAGCACAACTCCGCGAACCGCCGTCATGGCGCCGAGGGTGACGATGAACGCGTTGACTCCGACCTTTTGCACGAGGATGGCGTTCGCGAATCCGACGACGGCGCCAACCGCGAGTGCGAGGAGTATCGCGGGCACTGGGCCGAGCGTATCGATCGTCTCAAGCGCTGTTGCCGCGGCGAGGGCGGCGACGGACGCGACGGAGAGATCGAAGTTTCCCGAGATCAGCACGACGGTCATGAAGACCGCGAGGATGGCATCCGGAGCCAGCTGGCCGAGGATGTTCGAGATGTTCGTGCTCGACAGATAGGCGGGCTGCCCCACTACTGCGGTCGTGATCACGAGGATGACGACGAGCAGGGTCAGCGCGTAGACGACGCCAGCGCGCTGGGGTCGCAGGCTTGTGGCGGCCGAGCGAAGTCTGCTGGCGATGCTGAGCACGGCGACGTCGTCGTGCCCTGGTTTCTGATTGATCATGCGAGTCCTCCAACGGACGCGGTCAATTCGGCAACGGACACGTCATCCGCGCGAAATTCTGCTTCGATCGCTCCGTGCCTCAGCACGACGACCCTGTCCACGAGCGAAAGCAACTCTTCAAACTCCGAGAGCACAACGAGAACTCCGATACCTCGTGCAGCTAAATCACGAATGAGCTTGATGAGGTCTGCTTTACCCGCGACGTCAACACCGGCGGTCGGCTCATCGAGCAACAGCACATGGTGTGTTTTGTAAATCCACTTCGCGAAGACGACTTTCTGGGCATTGCCGCCACTGAGGTCCTTCACGGCGGCGTCGATCGATGGGGCGACGATGCCAAGATCGTTTTGCGCCCTGGTCGCCAGCGCGCGCTCCTTGGCGATATCGATCAGTCCGAACCGACGCGACAGCTCCCGCGAATCCGCGAGCGCCGTATTGCGCCAGATCTCCCAGTCGGCGATCAGACCCTGACTGAGTCGGTCCTCCGGAACGAAGGCGACCCCGCCGGCAACCGCGCGCTCCGGAGAGGCGGAGATGGACTCCCCATTAACGATCACCTCGCCAGAGACGCGACGGTCTGCACCAAAGATGGCCTTGAGTAGCGAGGTGCGCCCCGACCCGAGCAGACCAGCGATTCCCACTATCTCCCCCCGCCGAACCTCCAGGTCTACGACGGAGCCCATGCTCGTCGAGCGCAGCCCGCGAACGTCGAGAACGACCTCGCCGATCGCGTGGGCCGGCTTGAACGCCTCGACGGCGTGCAGCCGGTTGCCGACGATCCCCGAAACCATTCGCTCGACAGACATCCCTGCAGCATCGAACTCGTCGACCAGCTGGCCGTCCCGCAGGACGCTGACCTCGTCGCAGATCTGCATGATCTCGTTGAGAAAGTGCGAAACGAAGACCACAGCAACCCCGCTCGCCGCGAGGCTGCGTGCCGCACCCAATACGCCCGCCCGTTCGGCTGGCGAAATGGATGCCGTCGGCTCGTCGAGGAGGATGAGCGCGGGGTTCTGAGCCAGCGCTCGCAGGATCGAGACCATCTGCCGGTCGCCGACAGACAGTTCAGCCACGATCGTGTGCGGGTCGATGACGAACGCAACCCGTGCACACAGGGCGGCGAATTCCGCGATCCGATCCTGGGGCCGCCAGAGCCCCGTTGCTTCGTTGCCGAGGTAGACGTTTTCGAGAACGCTCAGCGCCGGAACGACGGGACTCTGTTGGTGTACGACGGCGACGCCCGCGGATTGCGCATCCGCGGGGCGACGCCAATCGGTCGAGGTTCCAAGCCATCGCAATTCACCCGTTGTTGGCCTTTCGGCACCAGCGATGATCTTGATGAGAGTGGATTTTCCGGCGCCATTCGCACCCACCAGCCCGTGCACTACACCCGGGCGAAGCGAGAGCGTGACTCCGCGCAGCGCCTGTGTTCCCCCGGGGTAGGTCTTCGTGATGTTCCGGATCTCCAACGTGGGTGACCCGGGCGTGTCATGATGGTGCGCCGAGGGTGGGACAACTACCACTGAGCCACGCACTGATCGACGTTGGCCAACGTGATGGCCGGCGTGTTGTAGGTCAGTACCTTGTGTGATGCGGCCTGCTTGCCGGTGATCTGCGCGTATAGCGTGTCTACCGCCTTCGCGCCCTCATCCACGGGCTTGTAGCACACGTCTCCGTAGATGGATCCGTCCTTGATTCCGCTGATGCCCGCTGCCGAACCACCGTTGCCGAGGATCTTGGCACTCGAGTGAGCGGCGGCGACGGCCTTCGCACATCCGGTGGCCATATCATCGCTGATCGCGTAGAACAGATTGACTCCGGGGTGTGCGCTCAGAATGGCCTGGCACGCGGCCTGGCCTGCCTCCGGCGTCCAGTCGCCGGGCTGAGTGGCCACAATCGTGAAGCCTCCCTTTGCCGCGAGGCCGCTCTTGAAGCCAGCCGTCCAGGTCGTGTTCTCCAGGAATCCGGCTGCACCCGTGATGATCGCGACCTGCCCACCATTCGGTAGGGCCTTCTCGGCGAGCTGAGCCTCCTCAGTCCCGAGCACCGTTGCACTCTCGTTCATGGTGAATGACAGCTTGCTATACGGGACGTCGGTTGGCCCGGTGCCGACCGTGCCATGCACTGAGGCGACAGGGATCTTCGCGGCCACGGCCTGATCCACCATCGCCTGCGCTGGGCCGGGCGAGTTCGGGACGATCAGGATGCCGTTGACCTTCTGGGCTACCAGGTCCTGCATATCGCTACCCTGCTTCTGCACGTCGCCCTTTGAATCGAGCACCACCAGCTTAATGCCGAGTAGCTTTGCTTCCTGCTGTGCGCCCTTCGCCAGGCCGACGGGGAAGGTGCCGGCCATGGTCTGGTTCGAGAGTCCGATCGTGAT
This sequence comes from Microbacteriaceae bacterium, assembly GCA_025465035.1. Lineage (GTDB taxonomy): Bacteria > Actinomycetota > Actinomycetes > Actinomycetales > Microbacteriaceae > Lacisediminihabitans. The sequence continues at coordinate 16,039 of JAODMH010000013.1, forward strand.
GTTCTTGGCTGCTGTGGTGGCTGAGCCGGTCGTCGTCGAGCCGGTTGCTGCCGAGCATTCGGCGAGTAACGCTATGAGCGCACCGCCCATGCCAATGTGAATTGCAAGGTTCTTGTGTCTCATTTAGTGCAACCCTTCGTTGGATTTCCTATTTGATCTATGATTATGGGCAAACGGATGACTGTCAAGTTGACCACAGGTAACCCGTGAGTTTCCGGGGGTTCTGGCGCCCGCTGGTTGTGGACTGGATGAATAGGCGGCGAATGAGCACCACGGAATCAGTCTTCCTATAGGCTGTAGGCATGTCCCGGCCCGCCGACGAGCACCCAGAAGCCGAGCTCTCCCCATGGCTGGCGGCGGGAGCGCCGCGGCGATCCGTGCTCGGTGACGAGATCTATGAACTGATCAAGTCCCGCCTCATGGACAACCTCGTCGAACCGGGATCGCGGCTCTCCATCGATGGCCTCGCGAGAGACTTCGGGTGTTCCCCAACCCCGGTGCGTGAGGCGCTCGCTCGACTCGAATCTGACGGGCTGGTCACGAAACGCGCGCATCACGGTTACACCGTCGCGCCGCTCATGGACGCCAAATCCTTCGACGAACTCTTTCGGGTTCGACTCCTGCTCGAGCCGGCATCCGCGTCGTGGGCTGCCGCTGTGGCGAATCGTCAGCAGGTACGCAACCTCGAGGATCTCATCGCCGAGATGGAAGAGCCCCTAGTCGGCGCCAGCTACGACAGCTACAAGGCGTTCGCCGCTCAGGATGCCGCATTCCACGTCGCGCTCGCAGTCGCATCCGGGGTGGGTCTTATGGTCGACATTCTGGAACGACTTCGACCACACTCCCAGTTGTATCGGCTGTACTACGAGTCAGGAATCGCAACAGACACCGTGATCGAACATCAGCACGTGCTCGATGCTGTGACGAAGCACGACGAGTCGGGCGCCGCTGAAGCCATGCGCGGCCACCTTCACGCCGCGCGGTCGCGACTCGCCGGTGCCACGGAGCACAGCCCGCAAACTTAGAACCCAGCAGGCAATGACGAGCGACAATCAGCTCGGGCGCGAAGAAGCGCCCATTTCGCTTCGGATAGATAAGCGCCTAAGTCCGTTAGACAAGGTGGAGAGGCGTCGGTGCACCAGGCGCTGGCGTGGGCAGTTCCCGCACGGTCTAGCGCCTCCGGTACGTATTGACCACCACACCCGAGGCGAGCGCACGAGTATCGGCCAACGTGAACGTCGAGACCGGAAACCCATCGGAGAACAGCTTCTTACCGGCGCCGAGCACGATCGGGTACACAACCAGCCGGTACTCGTCGATCAGGTCGTGCTCGGCGAGTGCCCTGATCAGCACGGTGCTCCCCCACACGCGAATCTCGCCGCCCGGCTCCGCTCGCAGCTGTGCGACCGCGGCAGGCACGTCCGGTCCGAGAAGGTGCGAGTTCTTCCATCCGAGCTCGGTTAGCGTCCGCGAAGCGACATATTTGGGGACGCGGTTATAACGTCTGGTGAACTCGCCCTGCAGGCCGTCGGCGTTCTCATCCCACACGCCCCAGGCCCGCGACCAGATGTCGTAGGTCTTACGGACGAGCAGCAGCGCTTCGGAGCGGCTCTCCCACTCCATGATGATCGGAGTGCCCTCGTCGAGCTTGTCGTACTCCTGGTCGTAGTCCATCGCCCAGCCGCCGCGATCGAAGCCGTCCTCACGATCCTCGTCAGGGCCGCCGCCGCCCTGCACGACGCCATCGAGTGTGATGAACTCCTGCACCACGATCCTGCTCATGTCTGCGCCTCCTGGTCGGGCCGCTAGAAAGCTAGCGCGCTATCCGGCCTCTTGCCAAGAGCTCCCAGGTGCGGCGATTGAGGACGTTTGAGGCGGCGGATTTGGCCACCGCCGTCATTTCGCTCTGGCGGATCCAGCCAACGAACTCTGAGATCCATAATCAATGGCGTTCCAGCGGTCGTCCTAGCCGAGGTGATCGTTCGCTTCGGAAGACATTGCCAAGGTTGGCGAAACGCTTGAACAGCAGAGCGAGCTGGCAGGTTACGCGGCGAGAGCCTTGGCGAGCTGCTGCGGGTCGAAGTAGACGCGCTCGCGAGTGACTCGATCACCGCTGACCGATAGCCAATCCGCCATCGTGACGCGATGTCCCGCGACCGAGACCTCGTGCACCACGCACACCTCGCCGCCATCCTGCCAGCCACGCACGATGTCGGTTCCTTCAGCCGCACCAGCAGTCGCCGCGCGCTGTCGAGGAACTCGTCGGCACCGATTGTGCCGGAGAAGGGGCCACCGAAATCGAAGTCATCCGCCAGTAGAGCGCGTGTTGCGGCTCGATCGTCCGCGTAGAACGCATTCAAATAGTTCCGGGCAATATCGATAGCTTGTGTCATGCAAGTCAGTGTGTCAGATCAGCTTTCGTGATGCAAGAGGTAGTCTGATTAGATGCTTGGTCGTGATTACCCCGCGGAGAACTGCTCGATCGCACGCGCGCTCGAGGTGGTCGGGGAGCGGTGGAGTCTGCTGATTCTGCGCGATTCCCTGTTCCGGGGAATGACCCAGTATTCAGAATTTGAAGAAAGCCTCGGCCTAGCCAGCAACGTGCTCGCAAATCGGCTCGCCAGGTTCGTCACTGAGGGGCTTCTCGTTCACGACGGCAACCGCTACCGCCCGACCCAAATGGCCCTCGACTTAGCACCAGTACTACTCGCCCTCACGCAATGGGGAGACGCCTGGGCCGCCCCCGACGGAGCTCCGGTGATCTACCACGCAACTGACAAAGGAACGCTCAGGGTAGAGATCCTAGACGAAGGCGGTCACCCAACTGATCCCCGCCTAACGGAAATCGTCGCACTTCCCGGACCAGGCAGTCGATCCACGTAACCACCGAGTTCGGCCGGCCACGCCTTAGTTCCGGGTTGCTCGTGGGCGTGCAACGCTGGGTGCAAATCCGGGACCATTTCCCAGCGGTATCCGACGCAGCCGGCCGCCAGTAGTCACTAGCAATAGCCGACGCCGCCGCGATTTCGCGGCGATCAGGTTAGTCAGAAGTCGAGGGACGGCAACCTCAACGACGGCAATTTGAGCAGACCGGCTGCCTGCAGCAGCAGGCTCTGGCATGATCCGGGCGGAGTGGGTGCCGGGTAGGGAGCGACGGCGTCGATCGCGGCAGGAGCCCGGAGGATCGCGCGGCCCAAGGTCTTGACGAACACGGTTGCGACTTCCTCGGCCGCGCCGTGCATGTGAGTGCAGGTCGCCGAGGCCGCAGACCCGGTCAGTTCCCCGGTGTGCACCCAGCGGGTCGCGGCGTACCAGATGCCGAAATCGTAAAGTTTCGTCGTTAGTGCGGAAATCCACGCTGTCTCGTTCGCGATGGCGCCTTTCGGTCCGAGGGTCGCTCCCGTCGCGGCAGCGAAACCTGCCGCCCGGCCCTTCCAGAGAGCGCCGGTCGCTGGCAGCAGGTAACCACGTAGTGCATCCGCGACCGTGCTGAATGTGGGCTTATCGCCAGCGACACGGGATGCCGTCACGTAGGCGGCGACATCCCCCTCCAGATTGTCGGTGACGCCGTAGTCGGACGAGGCGTTGTGGAAGACGTACTCCACCGTGGTCGCCGGTGCGGTCGCCCGCCGTCGCGCCAGATTCGCCGCCCCGCCGCCCAGGTCGCCCAACCAGGTCACGATCTCCAGCCCGGTCCCGCCCTCCTGTGGAAAGTGCGTCGTCCCGGCCGTGGTGGTGCGGGATTCCAAGCCGATCAGCAGATGGCCCACATCCGCGCTGCGCAACCCGTCGTGCATACTCTGACTCAACTTCAGGTCGGCCAACAGCGTCGACCCCGCCAACGCCGGGCGAGGGTCCGCCGGCATGGTGCCACCCAGGTATGTGAAGAAGCCGAAGTTGCGAATCGTCGCGCCCGGAACCGACCGTTTGCTCTCCTTGTCGTAGTCGAGCGACCACGTCGTTCCGTAGTAGACGCCACGCAGTGTCACTAACCGCTGAACGGGATCCCTCTGCCCGGCGGCGATCAACCGCTTCTCCGCGGCGGCGACCAGAGCGATGTATGCCGCGAACGACGCAGCCTTGGCCATCAGCCTGCAACCGCCATGACCGTCATCAGGATCACGCCATATCGGCCAGCACGGAGTTGACGGCGATATCGACACCGCGCGTGGGCGTGTACTCGAACCATTCTCCGATGAGCGACGCGGGCGCCCAGCTCGTGACATCATCGCTGGCGCCGGAGGGTCCCGGGCCCGCCGTCCCGTCCTCCCCCATCGATGACAGCTCGTAGTCCGTCGTTCGCCCGGGCGACACGTAGACGTACGGGTGGCCCCATGGGTCGGCGGCCGGCGCCGCGATCGGCAGCACCGCCAGCCCCTCAGTGGTGGTCGGGTAGACGTTGCCGTGGCTGTCGTGCCAGGTCTCAAGTGCGCCGATGATCGTCACGATCTCTGCCCATGCTTTCCGTTCGCCCGGCGTCAGAAGTGGGCGGAACTCGGCTGCCGGGTTCGCGGGCGGAATACCGGGATAGTTCGTGTTGCTGTAGGCGGCAATCTCCTGTCCGATCGTCACATACGGATGCCCGGGCGGCAGCACCTCCCCGAACGAGCCACCGTCGACGAACTGCGCGAACGACTCTTCGAACCCGGGCCGCACCGTGAGCACGACCCGAGCGGACCCGGCGCGAACGAACTGCTGTCGTTCCAGGTCGGGATGTTCGATCGTGCGGTTGAAGTCCCAGTCCTTCGGGACATCCCAGAAATAGGGGTAGACGAAGTAGAGAAGGTTCTCCCACTCGATCGCCTGATGCAGGAACTTGATCATCTCCTCATACCGGAACACGTGATTCCATTGCACGTCGTTGATGTTCATATCGTTGCCCGTCAAGGAGATGACGCTTCCGCCCTTGCCGTCATCGAACAGCGCCGCGATCTCGTCCGGCATGAACTCGAACGCCGGCCCCAGCAGCCAGTGGAGCACGCCGCGCATGATCTCGTCACGCTCCTCCCTCCGCAACGTCAACGAGTCGATCGCGGTGATCGATGCGGCGACCGCGTCACGCTGCGCCGTGTACATCTGCACCATCGCATAGTGGGCATCGGCCGCAGCATCCTTCAATGCTTGCCAGACCGCGAACTGCCATCGGCTGACCGCTTCCGCTGTCGGGGAGAAGGTGACGACGAAACTCACCGACCCGGTGTCGATGAATTGGATGAAGTACTGAATCGACTGCTTCGTGCGTGAACCGGTCGAAAAGCCGTCGCCCGCCGTGAGGTCCTCCACGAACGCGGCTCGGCCGTTCTCCCCCATCGCATCCGTCGTCGGATTTCCGCTGCTGTCCAGGCGGGGAGGACCGTAGCCGAAGATCCAGAACGATCGGTGCTTGGGGTTGTCGTTGTTGACGTTACCGAGGAAGGCATCCAGCAGCACGTGCGTGATCTCTGTGTTCTCGGGCACCTCGACATCCACCGTGTTGAAGTGCCAGCCGTCGCCGTGATCGAGGCCGGGCACCGGCCCGCCGAACCGGGCGGAGAACGCGGGAGGCGGTGGTTCCGGAACGTTCGCCGCCCATGTTGTCGCGAGATCCCGGTAGGTGTCTACGCGGATGTCGGCGACCTTCACGTCGAACGTGAACGGCGCCTCGATCAATGCCGTCAGATACGCGATCGATTCGAAGGGCTTCCGTAATGTCGCGCCCGGCGAGGGGACCGCGACGTCATATGTCTGACGCAACCCGTACTGCAGCAACCGAACCCGCCACCGCCGCATCATCGAGTAGTAGTCGATCCGCATTCCGTCGGTGTCGGAGGGGTTGTGAATGGATCGCGTGGTCGTCTCCTGTGATCCGGTCGTGGTCTTCGACTGGATCGTTACCTTGCGTTCCTTCCGTACCCGCGAGGACGCCTTCTGCGTGACCTCCACAGCCTGGGTGCGGCTGTCCTTCCGGCTTTGCGATGCCTCCACCGCTGAACTGAAGTTCGTGGTCGTGGAGAAGGTGACGAAACCGTAGCTCCCCGACAGTGTTGCTCCGACCCCCAGCTGCTGGCTGCGTTTCGACTCCGATGTGGTGGCCTGCGCCAGCTCCGACTTCTCGGTGACGCCCTTTTCGGTATATGACTCGAGCGAGTCAGTGACGATGGACGATAGCTCCTCGTCGGTGACGGACCACTCCTTCTGCTCCACCGCGGTACTCTCGCCCGGAGCCAACGGGATGGTCGACAACAGCTCGCCGCGCTCCACACCAGCGGGACTCATCTCGATCCGCTCCAGGTGAAGCATTCCGATCGGGCTGATCTCCGATGCCGCGCTGAAGGTCGACACAGCCTGTTTCGCCGCGTGCACGAGAGCGGCCAGGTCGCGGTCTGTGTTCGCGTACTGTGTCGCGACGACCGCATCCGCGATTCTGAGATCACCGGTCGGAGACTTGGCCGCGTCGACGGCGGCACCCGATTGCGCAGCCCCGAGATCGGCGCTCCGTTTCGCAATCACAGCCTTGCCGAATGCCGTGAGGAAATCAGTCGGGATCGGGGCCAGCCCAGACGCCTCCGGAACCGACAGCAGCGCGTTCTGCTGCTCGAATTGGGTGAGGGTCGGCCACACCGTGTCAGAGACTTGTCGCAGCTCGCTGGACGATCTGGCCGCCTCCACCTCACCAGGGCGCAACGCCAGAGCCCGTACATAGGCGGACTTATCCAGCGCCCGGCCGAGCGTCGCCATTTGCTCGGGCGGAATCTTGATGGCAGTGTGAGTCGCCTTGAGAACGATCCGATCCGAGTTGTCCAGAGTTGCCATGGGCATCCTCTCCTGATGCCGCACCCTACTCCCCGAAGGCGATCGTGCGAAAGAGATTGGGCCGATCTGCCTCCCGATTCGACTGGGTCACCTGGTAAATCACTGGACGGCGAGGTCACCTCTCATGGTTCGACCGCTTCTTGAGCAGCCAGCCCTGCTAAGTGGCCTCTCGGGTAATGAGCGTCAGGAACGCCATGGATGGCTCAATGGGAAGCGACGGCATTATCTCGTCAAGCTCGCGACTACCGAACTCCAACTCTGCTGGAATCGCGCTGCGACGACCACGATGTCAACAAGGTTTCCTAATCAGACAAGCAGACACACCGCGAAACATGAATGAAACATTGAAATTATGGCGCTCAAAGAGTCAGTTGTGTAGTCTACTCAGACAACGCCCCAGTTGATCGTGGTGTCAATATCGACCCCGATCACACGCCAACTAACGCCTTGATTCAAACTCATGACAGGAGTCGTTTCCCATGGTAAAGATCTTCCCCCGAAAGCTCATGGTCGCGTCGATCGCCGTCGTGGCAATCAGCGTCGCTGCGCTGAGCGGATGCAGCGGCGCAGGCCAAACGTCCAGTCAGAGCGGCAAACTGACGGTGACGTACATGAAATCGGGAACCTACGACACTGCTGCTAAATCGCTCGTGCCGGCCTTCAAGAAGAAAACGGGCACAGACGTCACGGTGAACGCATTTCCGTATGCAGCACTCCAGCAGAACAACACCAACGCGGTCATTGCCGGCAGTTGCCAGTACAACGTCGTCAGCGGTAGCTACTACCTCGCTGGCATCTACAACCATTTTAAGAGCCTTGACTCGTTGGCGAACAAGTCTGGCTTCGCTGACAAGCTGATCCCGGGCCTGTGGGCGCACAGCGAATTCAACAACGGGCAGCACATCGGAGTCCCGTACGGTCCGGATGCCTACGGACTGGTCTACCGCACGGATCTGTTCACCGACGCCGGACTTTCCTGGCCGACAACTTGGCCGGACCTCATTACCGATCTGAAGGTTCTCAAGGACAAGTACAGTTCGCAGGGCATCTCCCCGATCACCTTCGCGGGCGGCGCACCAGAGCAACTGCCGGCGTTGTTCTTTGCGACCTACGACGGATACTTCATCGACAAAGCGGGACACTACGCGCTCGATCCTGCCAAGGCGGCGAAGGCGATGGACTTCGCCCAGCAGATCCTCGCTCTCGCCGGACCAAACACGAACAGCACATCGATCGATGCCGCGAACGCCAACTTCGTCAACGGAAAAGCGGCAGTCATGTACGGGTGGCCCTCCTTCGTGCAGACGATGGCAAGCGATCCAAAGCAGTCGAAGGTCGTCGGCAAGTGGGCGCTGGGCAACGACCCACAGGGAGGAATGGTGTGGCTCAGCCTGTGGCAGAGCTACATGACCGACTGCACATCAAACTCGGACGCTGCGTGGAACTGGATGACCACCTTCTCGAGCCCCGCCACCGACAAGAAACTATTCGTTGACAACGGGGTGAACCCGGAGTTCAAGTCCACCTACTCCGACCCCACTCTCGCCCAGCAGTACTCGCACTATTTCCCCGGCCTCCAGGCGAACCTGGCCCGCGCCGTGAACCCGCCGCTGTCGGGTGAGTCGCAGGACTTCCTCGCCTCGACCCTCGGGGCCCTCTTCACGACAAATGGAACTCCCGCCGACGCCGTCAGCAAGATCAACGCGAAATGGGCGTCCATGGCCGTTCCGAAACCGCTACTGGCTGAAGGGAAGCAGAACGGATTTGTCGAAAAGTGACGCTGACACAACGGCTGCCCAAGCGGACATTGAGGTGGCCAGGTCCACGCTCGCGGTCGTGGTTCAAGACACTCACCACAGGCGAGCGGGTATTCCTCATCGGCGGTTTGGTGCCGGCACTCGCGTGGCTGGCCTTTTCACAGGGCTACCCGCTCGTCTACTCGCTGTTCGTGAGCTTCCAGAACTGGTCGCTGGCATCGTCCGATACGCCCCAGGGTTTCATCGGGCTCGGCAACTACTTTCGGGTGGCTGCGGATCCGCAGTTCCAGCACGGACTGCTCCTGTCCTGCTTCTTCGTCGGAGGCGTTGTCATCGAGCTTGTGCTCGGTTTCGCACTGGCGTATTGCAGCCTGGGCGAGAGGCGCTCGTTGCAACTGATCCGGACCCTTCTCATCATCCCGATGGTCATCGCGCCGATCGCCGTCGGAACCCTGTGGCGACTGCTGCTCGACGCGAATTCTGGCCTAGTCAACTCGCTCCTAAGTACGGTGGGCCTCCACGGAGCAGACTGGCTCGGCAACCAGTCGTCGGCGATCGTCAGCGTGATCGCCGTGGACGTCTGGGAGTGGATTCCCTTTTCGATGATCATCTACACCGCGGCCATGTCGGGGATCGATCCGGCCCTGCTGGAGAGCGCGCGGCTCGACGGTGCATCACCGTGGCGAATCATCCGGCATCTCCTCATTCCGATGTTGCTGCCCGCCACCCTCATGATCTGCGTATTCCGCGTGATCGACGCGTTCCTCGTCATCGACGTCGTCTTCTCGATGACCTACGGCGGCCCGGGCTTCTCGACCACAACAGCCACGCTCTGGACCTATAACAGTGGCCTCAAATACTTCAACATGGGCGAAGCCTCCGCCGCGAGCTGGCTCATGCTCGTGCTATGCCTGGTCATCGCCACCGTCTTGCTGGGTCTGAGGTCGCGGGCCGAGCGAACGTCAGCGGGGAACTGACCATGCGTTTGAGCTGGCAAGAAAAGTCTGTTCGGACCGCTGTGCTGGTTTTTGGGATGGTCGCCACCCTCATACCGATCGTCGTTCTCATCCTCGACAGCTTCAAGGTCGGTCCCGATTTCTTCTCCGGATCGATACTGCCGACACGATGGACCGTCGGAAACTACCAGACCGCGTTCAGCGGCAGCACCGGCGCGGCTGGCGACCTGATCAATTCGGTGACCGTTGCCGCGGTCACTACGATCCTGTCGATAACGCTGGGAACGCTCTGCGCGTTCAGCATTTCGCGGCTCCGGTTCCGATGGGTCGCCGTCATCACCTACGGCATCCTTGCTGTTCGTTTCTATCCGAAGATCACCACGGTCCTGCCGTACTACCTGATGATGCGATCCTTTGGACAGCTGGACACGATCACCGCCGTGGTGATCGCACACGTGTCGATAACCGTTCCGTTCGTCGTGCTGATCATGATGGCGGCGTTCAACGAACTGCCGAGTTCTCTGCGGGAGGCGGCTCAGCTCGACGGCTGTTCGTTGATGCACTACTTCCGCCTCATCGCGCTGCCTCTCGTCAGAGGGTCCCTTGCCACGAGCGCAATCCTGACGGCGATGTTCAGCTGGAACGAATTCATCATCGCAGCGAGCATCACCAGCCAGAGGGCGACGACCTTGCCCGTGCTTCTCTCGAGTTTCATGACGGACAAAGGAACGAATCTCGGCGCGATGTGTGCGGTGGCCGTCGTGGTGGTCGTGCCGATCGCCGTCTTCATCCTTTCGACGCAGCGCTATCTGGCCCGCGGCTTGACTCTTGGGGCCGTAAAGGAATGACCCCGACGGCACCAGCACGCACGGCACCACAACCAACAGCACGGATGCAGTTCCACTGGAATGTTCGACAGATCGAGGAGAGAAAAAATGACGAGTGAGCGGTATCTGGCGAAGCAGGCCTGGCCCGACATCAACGACACCGTGGCGGAAAAGCCGGTCGTGTTGATCCCTGCGGGAACGTTCGAGGATCACGGACTCCATCTTCCGATCGACACCGACATCGTGATCGCGAGAGCGATGTGTGAGGAGGCGTTGGCGTCGTCGACCGTGCCGTGCGTGATCGGACCGGACATCTCGCTGGGCTACAGCCCGCACCACATCGATGGACCGGGCACGATCACGATCCGGTGGGATGTGTTCGTCAACTACGTGCGGGATGTTCTCCAAAGCCTCATCTATCACGGCTTCTACAAGATACTGATCGTCAACGGCCATGGGAGCAACGCGTCCCCCCTGGATTTGGCCGCCCGGCTCGCAAATGTCGCAAATCCCGACGCCCGATGCGCCGTGATCTCCTGGTGGGAGCTCAATGATGTGGGCACGACCGTCGCTGAATTCCGCGATTCGACCTGGACCGGTCACGCCTGCGAGCTGGAGACGTCGCTGTACATGGCGTTAGACCTCGAGCGGGTGCACACCGACCGCTTCCGGGCGGACGATGCCTCGCCAAAAACCCGCCACGTCTGGGCCGATCTCGTGGGACAGGCCCCGGAAGGATACGCGCGCAACCCGATTCACCTGACCGAGTATTGGAGTTCGGTTTCGGAGACGGGGACCTGGGGCGATCCCGCCGTCTCCTCCGCGGAGAAGGGCCAGCTCATCCTGTCCGCCGCAGGGAAGGAACTCGCGGAGATCGCCGCAGAGCTCCGGTCGCGCGTGGCGGTCCCCCGTGAAGCCCACCAGCTCCCCGAGGTCGCGCTCCGCAACGAGCGGCATTTCGGGCCCGCCCCTTCCTTCCTCTCCTAAAGCAACCGACGTAAGGCAAGTCAATGAGTGAACCGAAAAGCACCATCACGGATGTTCCGCCGAGCAGCGGATGGAATGCGCGGGCGAGTCTTCGCTGCGTGTTCTGCGGCGCTGAGGCTCCGATCGGCACGCTGCCGGTCGGATGCCAGGCGTGTGACGCGCAGCCGGCGGCTCCCCTCGAAGTCGTCTATGACGACGCGGGTTTCGAGCCGGAGAACCTGAAGGACGCGATCGCTCATCTTCGGCAGTTCCGGCAGCCGATCGAGGGGTCCGCGCTCGTTTCGCTGGGAAGGTCCGCGTCGACTCCTCTCGTGCCGGTACCGAAGCTCGGACACGATCTGTGGGTCAAGAACGAGACGACGAACGCCACGTGGAGCCACAAGGATCGCACCCACGAAGTCTCGGTGGGTGCCGCCAGGCTTCTCGGCTCCCGAGGCGTCGTTGCGTCGAGCACTGGCAATCACGGGGCCGCCGCCGCCGCGCACGCAACGAAAGCCGGGCTGCCGTCGCTCGTGTTCTGCCATCCTGACGCATCCGACATCGCGATGCTGATGATCAGGGCATACGGCGGCGTGGTGGCTCAGCTCCCTACCGACGATGCACGCCAACTGCTGAGCGACGTGGTCGACGACGGATGGTTCCCCGCAACGACAATGGACCCCGCCGTGTCCGTGAAGTCGAATCCCTACGGAGCGGAAGGCTATAAGTCGATCGCCTATGAGGTCGTCGAAGCCCTGCAACGGCTTCCGGCGACGGTGCTCGTGCCCAGTGCGTCCGGCGACACCCTCTATGGCGTGATGAAGGGCTTCGCGGACGTGGCTGAACTCATGGGAGGACGGATGCCGCGGATCGTGGCCGTTCCGCCGACCGGCGCTGCTCCCCTGGTGCTGAGCATGGAGGCCGGCCATTCGGTCCGGGTCGACGACGCGAAGTCGGTGGCGCTGTCCATTGCGGATCCGTTCACCGGTCGGCATGCCCTGATCGCTCTTCAGCGATGGGGAGGCTCGGCAGTTGCCGTCACCGATGACTCCATCGTCTCCGCGGTGAAAGCCCTGGCCGCCGAGGGTCTCCTGGTCGAGCCGGCTTCGGCCGCAGGCCTCGCCGGGTATTGGGATCTTCGAGATGCTGGACAGATCGACACGACCGGGCCTACCGTCCTGCTTGTGACGAATTCCGGCGCGAAATGGCCGCGCGAACTGGCCGACGAATTTCCCGGTTCCGCCCTGCGGACGAGCAACGAGGTTCGGGCGGAGTTGCAGAGGAAACTGGCCGGGGGTGAGAGGTGACAGACGCACAGCAGAGTCTCGACGGTCGGCGTGCGATCGTGACGGGCGCGGGCGGTGGAATCGGCCGTGCCATCTGCCGCACCCTACTCGAGTACGGCGCGAGCGTAGCCGGCGTCGACGTGGCGGTGGAGAGCCTGGATGGTTTCCGAGACCTCGGCCCGAGGTTCCTCGCCATCGAAGGCGATGTCGCCGATCCGGAGGCTGTGGGGTCGATCGTCGGCGATGTCGCGAACCGCTGGGGCGGTATCGACATTCTCGTCAACAATGCGGCGGTCTCCATCTCCAAGCCGTTGTTCGAGGTGTCGGTCGATGACTGGCGACGCACGATCGACACCAACCTGTCGGCATATTTCTACCTGGCGCAGCGTGTCGCTGCCGTCATGGTTGGCGCCGGCGCCGGGCGCATCGTGAATGTGGCTTCGGTGAACAGTGTCGCGGCCGAGCTGAATGCTGTTCCCTATGTCGCGAGCAAGGGCGGCGTCGCAGCGCTGACCAGAGCGCTCGCCGTCGAGCTCGGTCCATCGGGCATCACCGTGAATTCTGTGGCACCCGGGCCGACCGAGCATTCCAGAAATGCGGCGGTCTTCCGCACCCCAGAGCAACGGACGATCATCGACAGGGTGCCGCTCCAGCGAACCGGTCTGCCAGAGGAGGTAGCCGAGTTGATTGCGTGGCTGTGCTCTGACAAGGCCTCGTACATCAACGGTGAGATGATCGTGATC
>JAODMH010000150.1 GCA_025465035.1 Microbacteriaceae bacterium
GTGGATGACGGGGTCGCGCAGCTGGGACGGCTCGACATCGTCTCGGCCAATGCCGGCATCCTGACAAGTCCCAGCAAGGCGGAGGATTTCTCCGACGAGACCTGGAACACGATGATCGATGTCAACCTCTCCGGTGTATGGCACACCGCGAAGGCGGCCATCCCTCACCTCAAGGCGGGTGGGAACGGTGGCTCGATCATTCTCACCAGCTCGGAGGCCGGGCTTCGGGGTTACGCCAATGCCGGTCACTACGTGTCTGCCAAGCACGGCGTCGTCGGGCTCATGCGCACTCTCGCGCTCGAACTCGCGAACGACATGATCCGCGTGAACAGCATCCATCCGACCCAGGTGGACACCGACATGATCCAGAACGAGGCGACCTATCGACTGTTTCGCCCCGACCTCGAGCACCCGACGCGCGAAGATTTCGCGCCGGCGTCGCAGTCGGTCAACGCCCTGCCGATCCCGTGGGTGGAGGCGGTCGACATCTCGAATGCCCTGCTGTTTCTCGCCTCGGACGAGGCGCGCTTCGTCACCGGCGTCATGCTCCCGGTCGACGCGGGCTGTTTCCTGAAGTGACCATCCCGCCAATGACGGCGGACAGAGAAAGGAGCACGCGATGGGGCGTGTAGAAGGAAAGGTGGCGTTCATCACGGGCGCCGCGCGAGGACAGGGCCGCAGCCACGCGCTGCGACTGGCGCAGGAGGGCGCCGACATCATCGCCATCGACATCTGCGAGGCGCTCCCCGAGAACACCTATCCCCCGGCAACGGAGGAGGATCTCGCGGAGACGGTGCGGCAGGTCGAGGCACTCGACCGCAGGATCGTGGCATCGAAGGCCGACGTGCGCGACTTCGCCCAGCTGAAGAAGGCAGTCGACGACGGCGTCGCCCAGCTGGGACGACTCGATATCGTCTCGGCGAACGCCGGCATCGGCGGAACACCCAATCGCTCGGAGGACATCCCGGAAGAGGAGTGGACCAACATGCTCGACATCAACCTGTCCGGGGTCTGGCGTACGGCCAAGGCGGCCATCCCCCACCTCAAGGCGGGCGGTCGAGGCGGCTCCATCATCCTCACGAGTTCGGATGCCGGCCTGTTCGCCTACGAGAACATCTCGCACTACGTCTCTGCCAAACACGGAGTGGTCGGCCTGATGCGGACGCTGGCTCTCGAGCTCGCGCCCGACTTCATTCGCGTGAACAGCGTGCATCCGACGACGGTCAACACCCCCATGGTGCAGAACGAGGGAACCTACAGGCTGTTCCGACCCGACCTCGAGAATCCAACGCAGGACGACTTCGCCGCCGCGGCCGTCTCGATGAACGCGCTGCCGATCCCGTGGGTCGAACCCGTCGACATCTCGAACGCCGTGCTGTTCTTCGCATCCGATGAATCACGGTACGTGACGGGCGTTCCCCTCGCCGTCGACGCCGGCGCCGCAATCAAATAGCAAATAGCGCACACACCACCTCAGAACTAGAGACAAGGAAGAGAACATCATGGGAAGACTGGATGGCAAGGTCGCCTTCATCACCGGCGCCGCCCGCGGCCAGGGACGCAGCCACGCGCTGCGACTGGCTCAGGAGGGCGCCGACATCATCGCGATCGATATCGAAGAGCAGATGGGCAGCGTGCCCTACGCGATGTCCACGCCGGACGACATGGCCGAGACGGTGCGACAGATCGAGGCGCTCGATCGTAGGATCATCGCCACGAAGGCGGATGTCCGCGACTACGACGCGGTGAAATCCGCACTGGACGACGGCGTTGCGCAGCTCGGCAGGCTCGACATCGTCTCGGCAAACGCCGGTATCTTCAGCTTCGGCACGATGGAGGAGCTGACCGACGTCGAGTGGGACGAGCTGCAGGACGTGAACCTCAAGGGCGTCTGGCACACAGCGAAGGCGGCTATCCCGCACCTCCGCGCCAACGGAGGCGGATCGATGATCCTCACCAGTTCGTCGGCCGGCGTCAAGGCGGTACCGAATATCGGGCACTACGTCGCCGCCAAACACGGCGTCATCGGCCTGATGAAGACGCTGGCTCTCGAGTTGGCTCCCGACATGATCCGGGTCAACACCGTCAACCCGACGAGCGTCAACACCGACATGATCCAGAACGCCGCCACCTACGAGCTGTTCGCGCCCGACCTTCCGGTGGCGGAGCGGACGAAGGAGGTCATCGGCGAGCGCTTCAAGACGATGAACGCACTGCCGATCCCGTGGGTGGAGGCGGTCGACATCTCGAATGCCGTGCTGTTCCTCGCCTCGGACGAGGCGCGCTACATCACGGGGGTCGTGTTCCCGGTCGACGCCGGCCAGCTCGTCAAATAGTCAGTCGCATCGGGGCGGCGCGGCAGAGCGTCGCCCCGATCATCCCGTGCCGAACGAAGGAGAATCCGTGGCACAGACGACCATCGCCGACACTCGGAAGCGGGTCGCATCACACCTCGTCGGCCGCGAACGTGAGCTGGAACTCACGCTCGCGGCCGTCGCCGCCGGTCGCGACATCGTGCTCGAGGGGCCGCCGGGCACGAGCAAGACGACGATGCTCAAGGCGATCACGGAGGAGTGGGGCATCCCGCTGCTCTTCGTCGAGGGAAACGCCGATCTGACGCCAGCCAAGCTGGTCGGGCACCACAATCCGGCCCGCGTGCTCAAGGAGGACTACAGCGCCGACAACTTCGTCGCTGGGCCGCTCGTCGAGGCGATGCAGAAGGGCGGATTCCTCTACATCGAGGAGTTCAACCGGGCGCCGGAAGACACGCTCAACACGTTGCTCACGGCGATGGCCGACCGCTCGATAGCGGTGCCGCGAGTCGGCACGATCATTGCCGAGCCGACCTTCCGGGTGATCGCCTCGATGAATCCCTACGACAATGTGGGCACGACTCGCCTCTCCACCAGCGTGCACGACAGACTCAACCGGCTTTCCATCGGCTATCAAGACGCTCCATCCGAAGAGGGGATCGTCAGGCTCCGCACGCATGCCGACGGCCTGCTGCAGGAGCGGATGGTCGAGGACGCGGTCGCCGTCACACGGGCGACCCGCGAGCATCCCGACATCCGCCAGGGCAGCAGCGTGCGAGGAGCCATCGACTGCGTCCTCGTCGCGGAACGGCTCGCCGAGCTGCGCGACATTCTGAATCCAGAGGAGCCTGGCTATCCGGAGTTGTTCTACGACGCGATGATCGTCTCGCTCTCCGGCCGCATCCATCTCGATGAGGCGGTCGAATCGACACCGGAGTACGTGCTTCGCGAGATCTGGGAGGACCATTTCATTCTTCAGCCCGCCATCGCCGAGCCGGGCTGAAGGGGAGTAGAGGCGGACACGCCGGTGCGCCGCGATGCGGGACCGAAAAAGAGTCGCGCGACGCAGCCGCTCCGGCGCAAGCCGAAACAACTCGACGAGGAGCCGACCGTGTTCGAAGCGGGGAAGGGTGCCGGCGGTCTGGTGCTGCGTGCCGAGCCATCGCGTGATCCGGGCAAGGCGAAACCGAAGCCGGGGGTCTCGAGCCCCGGCGGGACCGACGAGGCCGGAGAACTCGTCCTCGCCAGCGTCGATGCTGCGGATGCCGACCCGATCGTTCGGGCACGGGCCCGCCAGATCGCGGCGCGACTATCGATCCGCCGGCCGCGCGACGACGGAACGGGGCAGCGCGGCGCGGGAACGCTCGCAAGCCTGCCCTATCGTGGCGGATCGGACGAGATCGACCTCGACAAGACCATCGAGGTGCTCGCCGAGCACCCGATGCCGGACGACGATGACATCATCGTGCGCGAACGGGTGCGCACCCGTCGGTCGGTGGTGCTCGCGATCGATGTCTCCGGCTCGATGAAGGGCGAGCGGGTGCAGACCGCGGCGGCGGCCGTCGGGGCGCTGGCCGGCGAGCTGCAACACGACGCCCTCGCCATCATCGCCTTCTGGTCGGACGCGGCGGTGCTGTTGCGTCTGGGCGAGCCGGTGCATCCGATGGAACTGCTTGACACGCTGCTGCGCATACCCGCGAGGGGCCTCACCAATCTCGCCTTCCCCCTGGAGTTGGCCAGCCAGCAGCTCGCCAGGGTTCCGGTGCGGGACGCCAGGGTCGTGCTGCTGTCTGACTGCGTGCACAATGCCGGTCCTGACCCTCGAGAGATCGCCGCCCGGCTACCGCGCCTCGACGTCCTCATCGACGTGAGCGGCGAGAAGGACATCGAACTCGGACGAGATCTCGCCCGCATCGGGCGAGGCAAGGCCAGACTCGTGCACGGTTTCCGCGATGTCGCGCCCGCCCTGAGCGTGCTGTTCGGAGCGTGATCATGAAGCCTCACAGCATCTCGACCTTTTATTTGGCACTGAGTGCCATTAGTGTCGGAGGAGTCGTGGAACGTCGCCACATCGGGCGGGGTTCCGAACTGAGAAAAGGGAGAATGGCATGACTGGAAAGCTCGAAGGCAAAGTCGCCTTCATCACCGGAGCGGCTCGCGGCCAGGGTCGAGCGCACGCGGTGAAACTTGCGCAGGAGGGTGCGAATATCATCGCCATCGATCTGGCCGGCCCGATCCCACTGGTTCCCTACGACTCGCCGACCATGGACGACCTGGAAGAGACAGTGCGGCTCGTCGAGGCCCTCGACCGGCGGATCATCTTCGAACAGGGCGACGTCCGCGATCTGGAGAAGATGCGCAGTTTCGTCGACGCATCGGTGGCCGAACTGGGCAAGCTCGACATCGTGGTCGCGAACGCCGGCATCTGCATCCCCGCGATCTGGGACGAGACGACACCGGAGATGTTCCAGGTCACCATGGACATCAATGTCGTCGGCGTCTGGAACACGGTAATGGTCGGCGCACCCCACCTCGTGACGGGCGGCGGCGGCTCCATCATCCTCACCAGCTCATACGCGGGCAAGAAGATGCAGCCGTTCATGGTGCACTACACCGCGAGCAAGCACGCCGTCACCGGCATGACCAGGGCCTTCGCCGCCGAGCTCGGAAGACATTCCATCCGCGTCAACAGCGTGCATCCCGGCGCGGTGAACACCCCAATGGGCTCGGGCGATATGATCACCGCGATCACCCACGCGGGAGAGAGCAACCCGCCACTCAACGCGATGGGAACGCCATTCCTCCCGGTGTGGGCCGCCGAGGCCGAAGACATCGCGAACGCCGTTGCCTTCCTCGCCTCGGACGACGCGCGTCTCATCACCTCGGAGCATCTCAGCATCGACGCCGGCGCGCAGTACTTCTAGACAGTTATTCGCCTCAGGGCGGGGCACAGAGAAAAGAGAATCCAATGGCGAAGAACGCGTGGTTCGAGACCGTCGCGGAAGCGCAACGGCGAGCCAAGAAACGACTCCCATCCTCGGTCTACGGTGCGCTGGTCGCCGGCTCCGAGAAGGGTCTGACCGTCGACGACAACATGGCGGCGTTCGGTGAACTCGGCTTCGCGCCGCACGTCGCCGGACACAAGCCGCAACGCGACCTGTCGACGACAGTCATGGGCATCCCGATCTCGCTTCCCGTCATCATCTCGCCGACGGGCGTGCAGGCGGTGCACCCCGACGGCGAGGTGGCCGTCGCGCGTGCCGCGAACAACCGCGGCACGATCATGGGGCTCAGCTCGTTCGCGAGCAAGCCGGTCGAAGACGTCGCCGCCGCGAACCAGAACCTCTTCTTCCAGATGTACTGGACCGGCACGCGTGAGGCGATGGTGCAGCGCATGAACCGGGCACGGGCCGCGGGAGCGAAGGGCCTCATCGCGACCCTCGACTGGTCGTTCTCCAACGGCCGGGACTGGGGCAGTCCGACCATCCCGGACAGGATGAGCCTGAAGACGATGGTGACGTTCGCGCCGAACGTGCTGCCGCATCCGAAGTGGCTCTGGGAGTTCGCGAAGACGCGGCACTTCCCAGACCTCACGACGCCGAACCTCGCGCCGCCCGGCGGTGACGCACCGACCTTCTTCGGCGCCTACTACGAGAGGATGCAGACGCCCCCGCCCAGTTGGGAAGACGTGGAGTGGTTGCGTAAGGAGTGGGGTGGTCCGTTCATGCTCAAGGGCGTGACGCGAGTGGATGACGCGAGGCGCGCGATCGACGCCGGCGTCACCGCGATTTCGGTCTCCAACCACGGCGGCAACAACCTCGACGGCACTCCGGCAACGATCCGGGTGCTGCAGTCGGTGGCCCAGACGGTGAACAACCAGATCGAGATCGTGCTCGACGGCGGGGTGCGCCGCGGAAGCGACGTCGCGAAGGCGCTCGCCCTTGGCGCGCGCGCCGTCATGATCGGTCGCGCCTACCTCTGGGGCCTGGCCGCGAACGGACAGGCCGGCGTCGAGAATGTGCTCGACATCCTGCGGGGCGGCCTCGACTCCGCCGTGCTCGGACTCGGCCACTCCTCGATCACGGAGCTCTCGCCCGCCGACCTCTACATCCCGCCGACGTTCTCGCGGACGCTCGGGGCGGATGCCTCAGCTCCCGTCCGGTCCACAGCAGCCAGCACCAAGAACGCCACTGCGAGGTCGACGGCGAAGGCCTGAGCGAAGTCACGCTAGCGTGATCGAAAGGAGCGCGCGACGATGACGGAACTGCTGGCAGAGAAGACCTGGCCGAGCGTGTCCGGCGCGCCGCTGGTGCTGGTGCCGCTCGGGTCGACCGAGCAGCACGGGCCGCACCTGCCGTTCTCCACCGACAGCGTGATCGCCACCGCGGTGGCTCTCGGCGTGGCCGAGGGCCTTCACGAAACCCGCGAACTCGTCGTCGCGCCGACCGTGCTGTACGGGGCGAGCGGTGAGCATCAATCGTTCCCCGGCACCGTGTCCATCGGCCATGAGGCGCTGCAGGCCACGCTCGTGGAACTCGTCCGGTCTTTCTCGACCTGGGCCGGCGACATCCTCTTCGTGAACGGTCATGGTGGAAACGTGGCATCGCTCGCCGCGGCGGTGCCCCGGATGATCGGGGAGGGTCATCGGGTCGCCTGGGTATCGTGCAGTGTGCGCGATGGCGATGCCCACGCCGGCAGGGTCGAGACATCGATCATGCTCCATCTCGCGCCGGAGCTGGTCGACCTGGCCAGTGCGCGACCGGGAAATGTGACTCCGGTCGGTGACCTGATGGCGCAGCTGAGGCTCGGCGGAACGCACTCCGTCTCGCCGTCCGGAGTGCTCGGCGACCCGACGGGCGCGAACGTGGCCGAGGGCGCCGCACTGCTCGACGAGATGGTCGAGACGACGCTACGACGGCTGAACGCCTTCGCGCCCGACGAACGGGGTTTCCTGACATGATTCCTCCGCAGCCGCATCTGCCCGATGGGTTCACCGTGCGACTGAACCGCAGGGTCCGCGTGCGAGACGGCGGTCGGGCGTTGATCGGCGGCGCACCGACGCGAGTGCTCTACCTAACGGGTGCCGCGAGCGGCATGATCGCCGACCGCACGATCCGGGTCGCCGATGCCGGAACCAGAGCGCTGGCCGACCGACTTCTCGAGGCGGGCATGGCCGATCCCGTGCTCGCCTCCCTGCCAGATCCGGACGAGTCGGCCGTCACCTTCGTCGTGCCGGTCTTCGGTCGCCCGCGCGCACTCGATCGTCTGCTCGACAGCATCGGGCCGACAGCATCGGTGATCGTGGTCGACGACGTCTCCCCCGATCGGGCGGCGATCATGGCGGTGGTCGAAGCGCACGGGGCGCGCTTCCTGCCGCTCTCGGTCAACGGCGGACCCGCCGCGGCACGCAACGAGGGCCTGAGGCACGTGACCACCCCGTTCGTGGCGTTCGTCGATTCCGACATCGTGCTCGACCCAGACGCCACTTCCACGCTGCTCAGACATTTCGCCGATCCGAAGGTCGCGCTGGCCGCCCCGCGGGTGCACGGTCTGCAGGACGAGGAGGGGCTGAACTGGATCGGCCGCTATGAGGAGGCGAGGTCGTCCCTGGATCTCGGCGTCCATCCGGCGACGGTCCGACCCCGCTCTCCCGTCTCCTGGGTGCCGGGGGCTTTTCTGGTCGCGCGGGTGGGTGCGATCGGCGACGGCTTCAGCGCGGAGATGCGTGAGGGCGAGGACGTCGACCTCGTGTGGAGGCTGGCCGAGCAGGGCTGGCGCATTCGCTTTGAACCGGAGGCCAGGGTGTGGCACGAGCACCGGCAGACGGTCGCCGACTGGCTGCAGCGCAAGGCCTTCTACGGCAGCTCGGCGCATCCACTGTCGATGCGCCACCCCCGCGACATCGCACCAGCGGTGCTCGCACCATGGAGTGTCGGCGTGATCGCCGCGCTGCTGGCCCAGCGCTGCTGGTCCGTCCCCACGGCGCTGGCGATCTCCGGTTTCGCGGCATGGCGGATAGCCAGGAAGCTCCGGCGCAGCGAGCATCCCATGCGGGTCGCGGCCGAACTGACCTCGGAGGGCGTCCTCGCCTCGATCACACAAACGATGGCGCTTTTCGTGCGGCACTGGTGGCCACTCGCGGTTATCGCGAGCCTGTTCTCACGGCGGATGCGGCGCGCGCTCGTGCTCTCCAGTGTCCTCGATGTCGTACTCGAGTATCGCCGCACCCGGCCGCGGCTCGACCCGGTCCGCTTCGGGGTCGCCCGTCGTCTGGACGACCTGGCCTACGGAGCGGGAGTCTGGTTCAGCGCGGTGAAGGGCAGATCGCCGAGGGCGCTGCTGCCGGACATCCGACGTCACTCCTAGGTCCTATTCGTCGTCCAGACCGCCGACGATCGCGGCCGTGATCGCGTCGAGCTGCTGCACCTGCTCCGCGGTGAGCCGCGAGAACGCTCTGGCACGCACCTCGGTCGCCTGCAGGGGGGAGACGTGTCTGACCATTCGGATGCCGGCATCGGTGAGTTCCACGAATTGCACGCGCCGGTCGTCCGTCGATCTGCTGCGTTGCAGCCAACCGGACCTCTCCATGCTCGCGACGGCATGGGTGAGGCGGCTGAGCGAGTAGCGCAGCTGAGCGGCCAGAGCGCTCATCGGCAGGTGGCGTCCCTGGGTCTCGTAGAGCACTACGAGCGCCTGGTAATACGCGTGGGGCATGCCGCCGTCCCGCTGGGACTGCCGGTCGAGCGCTCCGTCGAGCACGACGATCGCCGTCATGAGCGACCGCCAGGCGCGTTGCTGGGCATCCGTCAGTCCGCTCATCTGTCGACTCTAGCGGAATACTTGAGGGCTCAACTAAGTTGTATGGATCATGACTACCAAGGACCTGCTCGCCGCCGACACATCGATGGGGCCCGTGACGCTACTCGTCGCCGACCTCGACGTCCTCACCGCCTATTACCGTGACGCCGTCGCGCTCAGTGTGCTGACCGCTACCGCCGACACCGTGACGCTCGGTCGGGGAGCGACGCCTGTCATCATTCTTCGGGCTGCGCCGGAACTCGTGCACGCTTCCCCGCGCGACGCCGGGCTGTTCCACACCGCCATCCTGTTCGACAGTGAAGCCTCACTGGCCGCGGCCGTCTACTCCGTGGCGACGAAGGCACCGGGGACCTTCACCGGCAGCTCCGACCATCTGGTGAGCAAGGCCTTCTACTTCACAGATCCGGAGGGCAACGGTGTCGAACTGTACTGGGACCGCGACCGCACTCAGTGGAGCTGGACCCACGGCCAGCTCGAGATGTCGACGCTCTTCCTCGATCCGAACGAGTTTCTGCAGGAGCATCTCAGCCAGGAGGCGGTCGAGGCGCCCAACTTCGGGGACGCCGTCGTCGGCCATGTGCACCTGTCCGTCGGCGATATCGCCACCGCGAAGGAGTTCTACGTCGACCGGCTCGGCTTCGAGCAGACGATCGCCATCCCCGGCCAGGCGCTCTTCGTGAGCGCCGGCGGCTACCACCACCACATGGCGATGAACACCTGGAACAGTGCCGGCGCCGGACGGCGCGCTCGCACCCTGGGTCTCGGCCAGGTCGACATCGTGGTGCCGGGCCCTGACGACCTCGGTTCCCTCGGCGAACGGATGCAGCACTACGGCATCGGGACCCGCGACGACGGCCTGACCCTCAGCTTCGACGACCCGTGGGCTAACCTCATCCGGGTGACGACCGCGCCATCAGCGGTGTAGCGCGGCGGTACTCCCCGTCCGCTCGGCTAGAATCGAAGCATCCATCCGCAGGCGAACTCGTTGGAGTTATCGGTGCCCACAATCGTCGTCGAGGTAATGCCCAAAGCCGAACTGCTGGACCCACAGGGCAAGGCAGTCGCGGGGGCCCTCACCCGACTCGGCAAGTCCCAGTTCAGTGCCGTTCGCATCGGCAAGCGCTTCGAGTTGACAGTCGACGGCGAGGTCACGGATGCCGTGCTCGCCGAGGTCACGGACCTCGCGAACGACATGTTCTCGAATTCGGTCATCGAAGATGTCGTCTCCATCACCGTTCTCGACGGCAGCGAGGCTGTCGCGTCGTGACCAGCATTGGCGTCATCACCTTCCCCGGCTCGCTCGACGACCGCGATGCCCAGCGCGCTGTGCGCCTCGCCGGTGCCACACCCGTCGCGCTCTGGCACGGCGAGCACGACCTCAAGGGCGTCGATGCGATCGTGCTGCCCGGCGGCTTCAGCTACGGCGACTACCTGCGCTGCGGCGCCATCGCCAGCTTCTCGCCGATCATGGCCGAGGTCATCGATGCCGCTGCCAAGGGGATGCCGGTGCTCGGCATCTGCAACGGCTTCCAGATGCTCGCCGAGGCCCACCTGCTTGCCGGGGGCCTGATCCGTAATGCCCACGGCAGCTTCATCTGCCGTGACCAGAGACTGCGCGTCGAGAACACCTCGACCGCCTGGACCAACGAGTTCGACGAGGGCGCCGAGATCACCATTCCCCTCAAAAACGGCGAGGGCGGATTCATCGCGGACGCCGAGACCATCGCCAGGCTCGAGGGCGAGGGTCAGGTCGCGTTCCGCTACCTCGACGTGAATCCGAACGGTTCCATCAACGACATCGCCGGTATCACCAACGAAAGCGGCAACGTCGTCGGCCTCATGCCGCATCCGGAGCACGCTGTCGAGCCGGGCTTCGGCCCCGACACGAACGCCGCGATGCGCTCCGGAACCGACGGCCTCACGTTCTTCACCTCGGTGCTGCGCGCCACCCTCCTCCCGGCCTGACGCGCGCTGC
>JAODMH010000200.1 GCA_025465035.1 Microbacteriaceae bacterium
CAGCACGGTCAGCGCGACGGATTACGGAAGCATCACTCTCCGGTAGCTCCGACCGTCCGGCAGGGTGATCGTCTGCGCCTCGAGTTTGCCGCGCGAGATCTGCAGGTACACGGCTTGGGCAGTGACCCCGAGTCTGCGGGCGGCGTCCGCGACCGAGTATCCCGGAAGATCCGTCGGCACGCTGCTAGGGCGTGCCGATCGCTTGCGCCCTGCCTCCTGCCGGGCGGCGATCTCGTCATCCGTGCCCTGCCAGCGCCATTTCGCCGCCGCCGGCTTCAACCGTGCCACAGCCGCCACCTCGTCCCAGGTGGCGCCAGCAGACAGCGCCTCCCTGACTCCCTGCAGCACAGCAGGCTCGGTCTCCAGCAGAGCGAGCAGGGTCCGGATGTCTCCCACCCGAGTCAGTGGCGCTGGCGAGGCATCGTCGTCCGCCAGTAGTCGCTCCACGGCGTCACGCGTGGCCGGCGAAAGAAAGGCGGACACTAGAACCAGATGCTCAGCCGAGGAGCGATCGCGGAGCGGAACGAGGCATCGACGGCGACCGCAGCGCCAGGTGAGAGTTCGACGATCCGCCCTGCCCGCGTGAGGGTAAGGGCCGACACGCCGCCCAGGTACATTGCGCTGAGTTCGTTGACCGAGAGGGACAGGGCGGCCGCGTCATCCGGGATCGCGCCGTCGAAGGAGGTGGCCGAGGCCGAACCGTCGGCGGCGATGGTCATTAGCACGCGCCCCGCCGCTAAGCCCAGCGGATCGCTAACGTCGAGCAGGATCCGTCCGGGCGCACCGTACCGACGGGCCTCGAGGGCGGCGCCCACATCGAGGATGCGCGTCCACAGATGGTCGCGCTCGAAGGTTTTACGAGCCGCACGGTAGTCGGAGATCTGCCAGACGATCGCCTCGTCGACGGAGAGCAGTTCCGCAGACACCGCGCTCACCAGATCGACCTCGAGAAGGTAGCGCCAGAGTCCTGCATAGGCGTCGTCCGTCGCGGTCACGAGGTACTGCAGTTCGAGAGTGTGGGTGAACACGACTCCTGGCGATTCGATCATGCGGTAGATCGCGAGCCCCTGGGCGACGCCAGCGACGTCGTCGTAACGGACGAAACGCAGCTGCTTGTCGAGACCGGCGTCACCGTGGATGCCGAGTTTGCGTTCCCACAGATACCCCGAGAACTCGATTTCGCCCGGCGTATTCAACCTCGCACGCCCAACAAGCTCAAGGCCGTCGGCGAGCGCCTGCTCGAGCGTCACGAACTGCACCCGGCCGAATGCCGCGGGCCCGGTCCATTTCGCGCGCCGGGTGTCGATCGTCCAGTCGGCGACCATCGCGGCCGGCGCAAAGCCGTAACGGCTGTAAATCGTCGCCTCGGACACCGTCAGCATCGCAACGGGGACGCCAAGAGCCTGAGCGGTGCGGAGTTCGGCCTCGAGCATGGCGCGCGCTATTCCGCGGCGCCGATGGGTCGGGGCGACGGTGACCGCACTGATCGCCCAGGCAGTGACGCTGGTCTGGCCGGGAACTGTCAGCTCTGTCGGCCAGGAACTGGCGGACGAGATCGGGGATGCCGCATCCGCCCCTGATTCGTCAAAGACTCCGGTGGTGCGGCGGTCGGCGAAACCGCGAACCTGCTGGCCGACGGACTCCTCCGACGGCCGCGGACCGTGGAAACCGCGAGTTTCGGCCTGCAACCACACGGGAAATTCGGAGGAGGCGGTGTCGACGAGCCGCATCCGCAGTCCCTGGGTCGCAAGCCTTTCGGCGGATTCCGGGTCGATCGGGAAACGCTGATGCTCGTTGTTCACACCTCGAGATTACCGGGGCACGAGGAAGATGTACCGACCCGCGGCGAGTCCGACCTCCCAAAGCACCGTAACGTGGTCCTTGGCATCCGGTCTCACCGGTGCCGGGGAAGGATGTCACCGTGGCCGTCGAATGCATCCATGGTCTCGACGAGGGACTGTGTGACATCTGCTATCCCAAGGCCGTTCCCGCGGCGGAGGGGAAGCCGGTTCGGTCGCGAGTGACTCGCGGCGCACCTTCCGCAACCAGAGCAGCATCCACGTCCGCCAGGAGATCGACCATCGACGTCGGCGAGCAGCGGATCTATCACGTGACGCACCTGAGCAACCTCGCGGGCATCCTCGAGGCAGGGGGACTGCTCGCGGGCGCGAGTCCGACCGTGGACATCTCCTCGGTGGAGACCCGTGAGTCTCGACGTACGGCGGATGTCGCGGGCAGCACCGCCGCCAGCTATGTGTCCTTCTTCCTCACCCCGAACGCGACGCTCTGGGAGGGAATCCGCCTCGGCGCCGCCGATCCACGGCTGTCACCGGAAACCAGTCACGCCACGCCCGCCGACTTCGTGATCCTGGTCAGCACAGTCGGGCAGACGGCCGACCTCGAATCTGTGGTCGCCGATGGTGATGCCGCCGGCTCCCTCACCCGTTTCGGTTCGACGGAAGACGCGAGCGAGCGGATGCTGCGGCGCCTGCACGACGACGAAAACTCGATCATCGCCGCCGAGTTCCTGGTGAAGGAGGCCTTCCCCTTCGAGCTGGTGACGCTCATCGGGGTGGCGCACGACAGGGCCCGCGACGCCATCAGACCGATCCTGCAGGCTTCCTCGCACCGGCCGAAAGTCGCGGTGTATCCTCCGTGGTTCCAGCGGCCGGAGGGCTGAATCCTCCCCATGCTTGAATGAGGGCATGACCGACACGCTCGACCACCTGACCGACCTGGCCTCCTTCATCCAGGCTTCTCCGTCGTCGTTCCACACGGTCGCCGAGGTAGCGCGTCGGCTGACCGAGGCGGGTTTCACCGAGCTCGACGAGAGCGCTGACTGGACGGATGCGCCGAGCAAGAAGCGGCGCAAGCCGATGGTGGCCAAGCGCTTCGTCGTCCGCGATGGCGCGATCATCGCGTGGATCCGGCCCCCGTCAGCCGGACCAACCACCCCGTTCCGGATCGTCGGTGCGCACACCGACTCGCCCGGCTTCAAACTCAAGCCAAAACCCACCACCGGCTCACAGGGCTGGCTGCAGGCAGGCGTCGAGGTCTACGGCGGTCCGCTCCTCAACTCCTGGCTCGACCGCGAACTCGAGTTCGCCGGGCGTCTCGCCTTCGATGATGGCAGCACAGCCCTTGTGCGCACCGGCCCGTTCCTGCGCTTTCCCCAGCTCGCGATACACCTCGATCGCGGTGTCAACACCGAAGGTCTCACCCTCAACCCGCAACAGCACCTCAACCCGGTCATCGGCATCGGAAGCCCGGCGGATGCCGACATCGTCGCACACCTCGCCGGCCTGGCCGGGCGCGCGGGCGAGCAGGTTGTCGGCTACGACGTGGTGGTGGCCGACACGACGGTGCCTCAGGCCTTCGGGCTGAACGGCGACCTCTTCGCGTCCGGTCGGCTCGACAACCTGTCTTCGGTGCACGCCGGACTCGTCGCGCTTCTCCGCCGTGCACTGATCGAGCCGGTCGAGAGTTCCACCTCGGTCTTCGCCGCCTTCGATCATGAGGAGGTCGGCTCCGACACCCGCTCCGGCGCGAGCGGGCCGTTCCTCTCCGACGTGCTGGCCCGAATCGCTGGCGACGCCACCGTCTCCGACCGGACCCGCGCCTTCGCCGGCTCCTGGTGCCTTTCGGCCGATGCAGGACATGCTGTGCATCCGAACTACGCCGACCGTCACGATCCGGCCAACCGCCCACTGGTGAATCATGGTCCGCTCCTCAAGATCAACGCCAACCAGCGCTACGCGACGGATGCGCTCGGCGCGGCGGAATGGTCCCGCGCCTGTGCTCAGGCTGGCGTCGAATATCAGGAATTCGTCTCGAACAACGCGGTGCCGTGCGGATCGACGATCGGTCCGCTCACGGCGACCCGGCTCGGCATCCGCACCTTCGACGTTGGCATCGCGCTGCTCTCGATGCACTCGGCGCGCGAGCTGTGCGGCGTGGACGACCCCGCCGCATTTGCCGACGCGATCGCGGCATTTCTCGCCCCCGCGTAGCGAGCCGGGTCACATCGGCCCTCGCGCTGGCCCCGGTCGGCGCTGTAATATTTCGTAACATAACTCGTCGCGCTCACGGCGGCGCCCGCGACTTTCAACCTTTCCGGAGGATCCCCATGACCAACATGAACGATCAGATGATGGACATGATGTCGATGACCATGCCCGGCACGGACATGAAGATGATGCAGGAGTGCATGGAGGCGTGTTCCGCGGCAGAGCAGGCCGCGATCATGTGTGCGGATGCCTCATCCGGCGACAACATGGGCCGAATGATGAGCATGTGCATGAACACCGCGGACATGACGAACACCATGATGCGCATGATGATGCGCCCGATGGCTCACGACATGACGACCATGATGTCGATGCTCGAAGCGACCATGACCATGTGCAGAGCCTGCGCCGCCGAGTGCATGACCATGGCGGACGTGAGCGATCACGCCACGATGTGCGCTCAGGTGTGCACGAATTGTGCCGACGCCTGTGAAGCCCTCATGGGTTCCATGAGGACCACGTCGTCAGTGTGAGCCGAGTGACGGCGTGTTGAATGGCGGCGACCCGACTCAGGTCAGGGGCTCACGAAGACGCTGAGGTACGCGTCGCCGACAGCCAGCACGGCGTAGTCGGCGTGCAGTGACACCGGCTCTCCAGCGCTGAGCAGCCGCGTGAGGTCGGCGAAGTGCCACAGCTCGCTGACGCTCTCGGACTCGACATCGAAGATTTCGATCGCTCCGTCGGCTTCGACGCTGACAACGATCGCGTCCCGCCAGCGGCTCGGCGTCGCGATGGCCGCCTGTCGCTGAATCGGGTGCAGTTCGTAGCCGCCATCGATCCTCGCGCGCATCGTCGCAGCCGATCCAGCACGCTGGCTGCGATCTGTGCGGTCTGCGGATGACGAGGTCATGGTGTCCTTCGGTTCGAGTTCGGTCTATTGAGACTAAAAACCCTGTGGCGGGATGTCACGCCGGCCCGTCACATGCCGAAACATTGATTGCTCCGCTCAGGGCTCGATCGATATCAGCGTGCCGAGCGGAAGGGAGTTCACGGTCTCGATCGCCGCCGTCGAGAGTCGGATGCAGCCGTGGGAGACCGCCCCCGTGGCCGTTCGTTCGTAGTGCGCACCGATGAGGCCGCCATCGCCGCCGCCGAACGGCTCGTCAGCCGTCGATGAGTGGAGCGAGGTGAGCTGGACCGGGTGCCTGGTCTGGTTCTGTGCGGGGTCCAGGTAGCGGGCCTGAAGGTAGCCGGTCACGCCGTGCGGAGTGGGGGTGCTTGGCGTGCCGACACCGACTCGGAAGGTCCGCTCGACGCTCTGGCCGGCGAGGATCGTGAGCGTCTGAGCGGCGAGCGAGACCACGATCCGACGCGGCAGAACGACGGGATCGATGAGGGCAGCGGTTCTGATCCAGCCCGCCGTCTGCGCCGGGGCACGGCCTCCGCTTTGCGATGGGAGCGCCCTGCGCGCCGGCGTGAGCACTCGGGCCCAGTCGCCGTCCATCTCGATGGCCACCACCACCGTCGGCTTACCCAGGAAGTTGGTCGCGGAGAATCGCGCGATCGGCGTCATCCTGTCGCTGCCGTAGATCGGAGTGTCGGCGGCGATCGAGTAGGCGGCATCGGCCGCGCCAGTCGCGTTGACCGGCGGATCCGTCGATGCCGCGAGTCCCGCGACGACGGCGTCGTACCTGACCTCCGGTAACGCCGCTATCGCCGTCGCGGACAGCGGATGGTAGGGAGTGGTGGCGTCACCGGTCGGCCGAGTCGTGGGCGCCTGCGACGCAGTGCGGTGCGGTGCCGGATGCGACGCCAACGCTCCGGCGATGCCGAGACCGGCGACAAGCACTGCCACGATCGCGACGAGAGCGGCGCGCCGGACGATCATCCGCTCACCACCGGCAGGTGAGGCGGCGTGGTGACCCCCGGGACCAGCCGGTCCGCGGCATCCATGGCCGAAGCAGAGAAGGCCAGGGGCCTGGAGATGCCGGAGGCCGTCAGCGTCTGCGCGCCCGACGTCGTATACAGGTGCACGTTCGCCGCGGGACCACCCGGCGCGCCGAAGTCACCCGTTGCCATGACCCGATAGGGATCGGCGGATGGCGGGGTGCCACGGATCGCGAGGTGCGCTCCATCCGCCACACCGGCACGAGTCGGGCTGTTCGAGTCGGCGAACACCGCATTGGTCAGCGTGATGGTTCCCGCGGACGAGGCGGGCGTCGCCACCACGTCGAGCACGCCGAGGTAATGGTTGCCCTGGTCGATGCTGAGGGCCATCGTCGCCGATCCCGTCGCCGGAACGTAGGCGGCGGCCTCCGCCCGATACCCGTCGGCGAGGGCCTGGATAGCGGCGCGTTCGGAGGCTGGCGCGCGGCCGAGCACGAAGGCATCCCCGCCCTCGGCCTGATAGTCGGCGTTGCCCGCAATGCTCCAGACGGCCATCGCCACGGCTGCGGCGGTGTTGTCGTCGCCCGTGTTGCCGTGGCGAGACAGCACGAGGTTCAGCTGGGTCATCGATGCGGGGCTCAGCCCGTTGACCTGCTCGACGATTCCGGCATCCGTGGTCACTCGTCCGATCGCGCTGGGTGCTCCCGCGTTGATGCAGTAGCTCACGCTTCCATCGGGGTCGAGGTAGCCGCCCAAATGGCTGGTCGCTTGGCCATGCCAGTCGTAGCCGGGACCAAGTGTCGCCGCCTCGGCCCCGATCGGCTGCGCCAGTACGACGCCTCCGATGGCCAGAGCCAACACCGTGACGATGACCTGTCGACGTCGATGATGCGATGGGATGGCGTGGCTCGGCGCGGTCATGTGGTTCCTCTCGATCGGTTGTCGACCGAGAGTAGGTAAATTCGTGGCGGCGACACGAGTGGGCGATAGCGATGGTGGAGCGCCGTCGACGTAATCCGCCTGTGGAGGAGTGGGGGGCTCTACTCCAGAGGCATCATCCGTCTCACGAACTCCAGCGTGATCGGCTGGACGAGACCTACGGCTTGACGGCCGCGTCGGCGCCGGCGCCCCTCCCGGAGACGAGCGACTGATCGGGTACCGGGAAGGCGCCGCCGCGATACTCCGGATTGCTGTCGAGCGATTTCATCGTGGCTCGGAAGATGTTGAACTTCGTGTTGTAGCCGTTTGTACCGGCAAGGGTGATGTGGCGCAGATTGCGCTGGCCGCCATCCGTGTTGCCCACCCACACCGCGAGCGAGACCTTCGTCGTGGTCGCGATCAGCCAGTTCTGGTCAGCGTAGTTTGTGGTTCCGGTCTTGCCGACGATCGGTACGCCGTCCTGCGGGTTACCTGGCCGACCCGTTCCGGCCTTCATGACCGCCGACAGCGCGAAGGCCACGGTGCTCGCGATGTTCGGAGCAACAGCCTGCGCACACTGCCTCGGCTGGGCTGGCAGTTCCTTGCCATCCGGTCCGATGATCTTGTCGATGACTGTCGGCGCGCAATAGACGCCGTTCGCGCCGATCGTCGCGATGGCTCCGGCCATGGTGAGCGGCGCTATCTCGTTGGTGCCGATGGTCGCCGACGGGTAGGCATCGAGTTCGGCCCCGTCTGCGCGGTGCACGCCCATGGCCGTCGCGGTGGAACGAATGGCGCAGAGGTCGAGCTTCTGCGCCATCGTGATGAACGCGACGTTGACCGAGTTCTGTGTCGCCGCGGCGACGGTCATCGAGCCGCCCTCTCCGGGGGAGTCGTTCTTCGGTGAGTATGGCGGTCCCGAGAACGACTTCGCGCACGAGGGTGCCTTGAAACTGGTCATGGGGAACGGACGGACGGTTCCGTTCACGACCTCGCTCAGCCCGTGACCCTCCTTCATCCATTCCGTGAGCGTGAAGATCTTGTAAGTCGACCCCGTGGCGAATCCGGATGACCCGCCGTAGGCCTTGTCGGTGCTGTAGTTGACAGCCGTAGTGGTCGGGCCTCCACCCGTGGCCGAATTGTCGAATCCCTTGTTCTGCGCCATGATCAGGATCCGCCCGGTGCCCGGCTGCACCGACACCGCGGACGCCCCAAGGGCAAAACGGGTCTCGGCGGCTGGCGCGCTGGCGGAGAGGTTCGTCTGGGCGACATCCTGCTGGTTGAGGTCGATGCTGGTATACAACTGGTAGCCGCCTCGAGCCCACGCGGCTGCGCGCTCAGCCTCGTTCGCTCCCAGGGAGGTAAGCGTCGGAACGAGTCGCAGCGCGTAGTCGCAGGCGAACTTCGCGTCCTGCGCGTAGAGACAGCCATTTGTCGGACCCTGAAGCTTCGGCTGGATCGGTGTCGCGATCGCTTCCCGCATTTGCGCGGTGCTGATGTATCCGAGCGAGTTCATGTCGGTGAGGATGAGGTCGCGACGCTCCTTGTTCGCCGCGTACAGGTCAGGGCTGCTCAGGTTGCGCAGGTTCGGCTGCTGAACCATGGCGATGAGGCTGGCGGCCTGCGGCAGGGTCACGTCCTTCGCACTGACACTGAAGTACTTCCGCGCGGCGGCCTCCACGCCGTAGGTAGTGCCGCCGAACCCGGCGATGTTGAGGTATCCGAGCAGGATCTCGTTCTTCGTGTAGCGCTTCTCGAGACCGATCGCGAGCCTCATCTCCCTGAGCTTGCGATTGAGAGTGTTCGCGATCGCCGCGTTGTAGGCCACCTTTTGGGCCTTCGGATCTTTGATCTGCAGCGCCCGCTGGATCAGGATGTTTTTGACCAGCTGCATCGTGATGGTCGAACTGCCGCTCGTGATACCACTGTCGGCGACGTTCCCGACCGCCGCCCGCACTATCGACTGCGGGTCGATGCCGCCGTGCTCGTAGAACCGACGGTCTTCGCCGGCCACGGTCGCGTCCTTGAGAAACTGCGACACGGCGTTCCAGGGCACCTCTTCACGATCCTGGTCGTAGATCGTGGCAATCTGCACGGGCTGACCGTCGCGATTGGCGAAGATGGTATTCCTCTGTGGCTGCTGCCCGAGCGTGATGTAGTCGGGAAGATTGTTGAAGTATCCGATGGATGTGTTTGCACCACGACTTGTCACCAGAATGGATGGGACCGTCAACACGGCGACGAGCACGCCGGCCAGGATGCTGAAGAACAACAAGCCGAAGAGGCCCCCGATAAAGCCGTAGCTTCGCCCGTATTCCTGCACGGACGGCATACCGATCGACGTGAGCAACAGCGGCTGGTTGGGCAGGGTCCGGTCGGTCATGCTAATTCACCGAGCGCTGAGCCGTGAGGGTGTGGTCGGTCCGTGGTCGCACGCAATACGCTCACGCGGTTGCCTCCTGACGCTCATCGGAGCCCCCTCCCAGGTGTGCGGTACAACAAATTGCTGCCGTGATTCGGACTCTACGCTCGCGCTGCTCGAAACTCTCCCGGCTCGGCCAAATTGTAATGTTTGATGGTAAACATCAAAATCCAGACCCTCCGCTGGGCCGGCTCACGCTCGCAGCCTCACGCTCCCTGTCGCTTCGGAGCACGGGCACCATGCTGCCCCAGCATCCGCCAGACAGTCCCGGTGAGTGCGGGATGCTCGAGGGCGATCTGCCTCAACACCCGAAACTCGCGTGTCGGCGAGGGATGCCGCCCGTCGTCTGTGTTGATGGCATCGGCCCGCAACAGATAGACCACGAGTTCGTCGACAGTCGGCAGTTCCTCCATGAACGCCCACGGATCTTCGCCGGCGAGCAGTCGCTCGTGGATCACGGTGTCGAGTTCCTGATGCGCCTCGGCCCGCAGTGCTTCCAAACTCGCCCACCCGCGGGGGACGTACTGGTTCGCGGTCATCAATTGAGCCTACGACCGACGTTCCGCGCTGGACAAATGGGGGGTGGGCGTAATGTCGTTGGTTGAAATGCGAGTTTCTCCGATCAGTCGCGGGCTCGATCGCGGTGCGGGGGAGCGATGATTGAAAGGACACACGATGAATGTCATGGGTCGGTTGGGTGCCGTTTCGCAGCAGGTCGCGGCGGTGGTGAATCCGGCGGACAAACCGTGGACTGGTCACGATACGCAGGTGCTCATCGTGGCTGTCATCGGCATCGCCATTGTCGTGTTGCTGATCGTGCTGGTGAAACTCCATGCGTTTCTGGCCCTCACCATCGGGGCTCTCTTCGTCGGGATCGCGTCGGGGATCGCGCTGGACAAGATCACGCTGTCCTACGAGACCGGGGTCGGCGGGGTTCTCGGATACGTCGGCATACTGATCGCGCTCGGTGCCATGCTCGGCAAACTGCTGGCCGATTCTGGCGGCGCCGACCGCGTAGTTGACACACTTCTGCGGGGAAAGCCCGCCACCCTGCCATGGAAGATGGCGCTGATCGCCGCGATCATCGGCATCCCGATGTTCTTCGAGATCGGGCTCGTCCTGCTGATCCCGGTGGTCATGTTGGCCGTCCATCGGTCGAAGGGTCCGGCGATGCGGCTGGGAATTCCGGCGCTGGCCGGGCTGTCCGTGCTGCACGGTTTCATCCCGCCGCACCCCGGTCCGCTCGCCGCGATCGGGATCCTCAATGCGAACGTCGGAATCACCCTCGCGCTCGGTCTGCTCGTTGCGATCCCGGCCGTGGTCATCGCCGGCCCGCTCTTCGGCCGGCTGGCCTCCCGGTGGGTCCCGATCGGCGCAGCCGGCGCGGGGCTTGCCGTCACGGGAGGCTCGATGACCGGTTCCGACAGAACCGATGGCTCTGCCGCATCCGCGACCCGATCGCAGGACCCGGGTGTCACGCGCCCCCCGTCGTTCGCATTGACGCTGGTGACGCTGCTGTCGCCGCTCGTACTGATGCTCATCAAGGCGGCGGCGGACATCTGGCTCCCGTCGGGTGTCGGCATCCGCCCGTTCCTCGACTTCATCGGCGATCCGGTGTTCGCTCTGCTGTTCGCCGTGATCCTCGCGATGTTCACGTTCGGCACCCGGGTGGGTTTCAACGCCGCGACCCTCGGCACGAAGATCGGCCAGAGCCTGTTGCCCATCGTTGGCGTCATTTTCATCGTCGGTGCCGGCGGCGGTTTCAAGCAGGTGCTCGTGGACGGCGGAACCGGCACGGCAATCGCCAAGATCGCGGTCGCGACGAACGTCTCGGTGCTGCTTCTCGGCTGGATCGTCGCCGCGCTCATCCGTCTCGCCACCGGTTCCGCAACCGTCGCAACCGTGACGGCGGCTGGCATCGTCGCACCGCTCGCCGCACACCTGTCGTCGGCCCACCTGGCGTTGCTCGTACTGGCCATCGGAGCCGGGTCCCTGATCTTCTCCCACGTCAACGACGCCGGATTCTGGCTGGTGAAGGAGTATTTCGGCCTCACAGTGGGTCAGACGCTGAAGACCTGGTCGGTGATGGAGACGATCATCTCAGTCGTCGGGCTGGCCGTCGTCCTGCTGTTGTCGCTGTTCATATAGCGGCCTCATACAACCCCTCCTACTCAGGCGACGACGATCGCGCGGGTACGTCCGACGGGCCGCCAGACCCGATCGGGATCCAGCCAGGGTGGTGCGAGCAGATGCGGCTTTCCGTTGATCATCTTCATCGTGAACTCGGACGCGTGGAACTCGTGATGGTGTGCGGAACACAGCAACACCCCGTTGGCGACAAAGCCTGCCCCAACCGCTCAGGATTAGAGTGATGGACGGATCGCCCTAGCCGTAACCCGCCCACAGGGCCCGGCCCAGTTTGGGAGAGGGAGGCAGCCCGTTCGAGCCGGGCCGGTTGTGGGTCACATCGAGGGACGTATTTACGATTTGTCCCGTTGTCGATGTCTGTCGGGCCGCCGTTCTGATATTCGACGACGTGGTGGGCTTCGCACCAACCCGGGGGAGCGGTGCAGTTCTCCCAGACGCATCCGCCATCCCTTACGGCAACGGCCTTTCGCTGTGCGGCACTGAAGAGCCGCTCGCGAGTGCCGAGATGGAGCACCTCGCCGTGGTCACCGAGCAGAATCTTGCGGAATCCCGCGTCGCAGGCGAGCCGCTGGATGGTGGGCGCGGAAATCGGCTCGTCGACGTCGTCGATCCAACCGACGCCCGTGCCGTTTCTCAGGTCTTCGAGACGCACCACGGCCATGACTGTGGTCATCGATCGGGTGCCTCCTGGCATTTCACTCTGTCGGAGTCCTGCGGTCAGAGTGCCGATCAGCACGTCGAACTGACGCTGCTCCCGCGAACGCGGGTCGCGAAGGATGTCGACCACCCGCCCGTCCGACAGGGTTGTGGTCTCGGTACCGAGTGCCGTGTCATCCGCGCTCAGAAATCGTGGCTTCGACCTCGGATTCGCACCCTCGGAAAGCATCGCCCTGATCAAGCCTGCCGAGACCGGGTCTGCCCAGCCGCATATCGGCGTCATCCCGCCGATCTCGCGACCAACGGAGAACGATCGGCGACGACGCAGCGCCTCTCCGCGCTGTTCGACGCCGTCGGGATCGAGGGCTTCGCGCCAGACTCTGGCCTGGAACGCGATGAGGTCGGCGGTCGTGTAGGCGGCCTCACCGACGAGAGCCAATTCGGCACATTCGAGAGCATCAGGTGGCGCCGCATCCGCGGCCTGGCCGAGGCAGCGCACGATGCTCGAGGCGGCATCCATCCCCAGCGACCCAGCGACCATCGCGGCCGCGACGTGCGGGTACTGCGGCAGGAGAGGCTCTCCCGTCAACGAGGTCGACACCCGGATCGCCTCACCCATGCGGATGCGGCGGCCCGCTTCCAACTGTGAACATCGAGCGACCATCTCCACGATGTGGACGCCTCTGACCTGCCCGAAACGTCGAGCGAGGTCAGAATCGCCCAGTTCACGCCGCGATCGGTCATCGACCTCCGCGGCCACGAGAACGCGAAGGGTGTCGACGAGCCGGCCGGCGGTCTCGAACCGGTCGACGCGTAGCCTCACCCAGCAGCGCCGTTGCCTGCCCGATAAGTTCGTCGATGCCGTTCATGAATTCATTGTCGCGCGCACCACCGACATTCCGTTTTTGCTGATCAACGCTATTATTTGTCTGTTAGCTACCCGCCCGATGGCCGCCCTGTGAAGGAGAGGACGCCCCGACATGATGCACGAGGGAACGATTCGCGCACCCGGGGCGTTGCCTTCAATGACCGACTCTGACGACCGACGAAGAAGGCATCGCCGCATGACAATCCCGCTCTCCATCCTGGACCTGGCACCGATCGCACCGGGGCAGACGGCACGGGAGAGCTTCGTGGCGAGCGTAGCCCTGGCGCAGACGGCGGAAGAACACGGATACGTCCGCGTCTGGTACGCCGAGCATCACAACATGCCGTCGATCGCGTCGTCGGCGACGAGCATC
The DNA here is from genome assembly GCA_025465035.1 of Microbacteriaceae bacterium. Taxonomy (GTDB): domain Bacteria; phylum Actinomycetota; class Actinomycetes; order Actinomycetales; family Microbacteriaceae; genus Lacisediminihabitans. The sequence goes on from JAODMH010000200.1 coordinate 13,281, forward strand.
CTGATCGGCCATGTCGCCGCCCATACCAAGACCATCCGCCTCGGGGCCGGAGGCGTCATGCTCCCGAATCACGCACCACTGACCATCGCAGAACAGTTCGGCACCCTCGAGACCCTCTACCCCGGACGAATCGATCTGGGGCTCGGCCGTGCGCCTGGGAGCGATCAGAACACCATGCGCGCGATGCGTCGTGATCCGATGTCCGCGGCGCAGTTCCCCCAGAATGTCCTCGAGCTGCAGGCCTACCTCCGTGGCGAGTCGCTCATTCCCGGCGTGCAGGCCGTGCCGGGCGCGGGAACCAACGTTCCCCTCTACATCCTCGGTTCATCGCTGTTCGGCGCACAGCTGGCGGCCGCGCTCGGTCTGCCATACGCTTTCGCGTCGCACTTCGCTCCGGACGCCTTGCACGAGGCCATCGCCACCTACCGACGCGACTTCGAGCCGTCCCTCCAGCTGTCTGAGCCATACGCCATCGCCGGAGTGAACGTCATCGCATCCGATAATGCCGCGGATGCCACACACCAGTTCGAGACGGCGCGACGCGCTCGCGCGCGGGGCATGATCGCCAGAGGGCCGGCCGCACCGCACTACAGCGATGACCAGATCGACACCTTCCTGACGACGCCCGATGGGCGGCAGATCGCGAACATGATGAAGTATTCGGCCGTCGGCACACCTGCCGAGGTGCGTCGCTACCTGGAGGGGTTCGCCACATCAGCGCATGCCGACGAACTCATAGTGGCGCACCAGTCACCGCTCATCGCCGATCGCCTGCTCTCGGTCGGGCTGACGGCGAACGCAATGAGCGACGCCACCGTCTAGCTTTCCGGCAACTGCACCACGACCCGATCAGGTCAAGTGGTCGAAATCACCACGTACCCAGCTCATGTATCGATCCGCCGACCGTCGGATAGCCGCCCGAGCATCCGATCGCACGGTATTTCCGAAATTGCCGTAGACGCGGTCGTACTCGAACGTATTGACCGCCGTCACCACGCGGTCGACCACGGCCGCGGAGAGCGGAATATCGTTCGGATAGCTGCGCAGGAAGGTGACCCAGCGCTCGCTCGGCCCGGGAAAGATGGTATCGCCGGACAGCAGGACGCCTCTCCCGTCGGCACCCGCGGCCCAGTGCGCGACCGCGCTGCCCGGGAAGTGGCCGCCGACGACTCTCAGTGTGACACCAGGCAACAGCTCGACGTCCCCTGACCACGGCCGGATGCAGTCATCCTCGCGCTGCACCCACCCGCGGTCTGCCCCGGCGACATAGACCGGCGCGTCATCGAGGGCGCGTGACCACGAGACCTGCGCGCCGAACATGTGCGGATGACTGGCGGCGATGGCCGCGACACCACCCATGCCGCGCAGCCTCTCGACAACGGGCTCGTCGACGAATCCGGGTGGATCCCAGAGCAGGTTGCCAGCGCTCGTCCGCACGAGATGGCCGTGCTGGCCGATCCCAACCGTCGGGGTCACCCACAGCGCGAAGAGGTCTGGTTCCACTTCGTCGATGTCAACTCGGTAGCCCTGCGCGGTCAGTTCTTCGAGCGAGGTCCAGGCCTGGCCGGCCGGCGGCACGAACTGCCGCTCGTCGAGGCAGATCGGGCAGGCGTCCGGCGGTTCAGCCGACACCGGATACTCGACGGCGCACGCCTTGCAACTCCAGGTGGGCATGGCCCCAAGACTAATCGTCGCCCACTCCCGCGGCGAGGAGCCGGCAACCATCAGACCGGCTCATCGATGATCCCCACGAACCGCGAGCCGATGCCGTCGACCTCGCGCCGGTGCATCCCGTCCACTGATGCGGGTAACTCTCCGGCGCCGTGAAAGTCGCAACTCAGGTAGGTGAACGCCGGCCACCATTTCTTGGGCCTGGCAGCCTCCTCGAATCCGCAGATGTCGCACTTCAACTGCACCCACACTGGTTTCTTCCCCGTGCGATTGGCGCGCGACTGCGAGAGCCAGGCCGGGGGATTGGCGTCGATCTCGGCGAACTCGGCATCCGACATCCGATTCGGGATGCCGTGCCGCTGCGCCATCTCCAGCGGGATATCCAGGCGCAACGCCGCTTCGTGTCGTGTGATCATGTGTCTATCCTTGCCGAAGGGCGCGCGCATCCGCCCGGTGCGGTTACTGCCGACGGGACCAGGGCGTCGGCGGGTGCGGAACGCCGGTTAAGCGGCGGCACACCGAATCACAGCGAAGTTCGGCCGTCGTTGTCTGATCTGTGCGAGGCGTGGGTATGTGTGGTGCGCACATCCGGGTCGATTTCGTCGGCCTTGCGGATCTGCTCGTTGGACTGCGCGCGCACCGTCTGTGCATCCTCGATGCGCTCGGCGGCCTCGCGGCGGAGACGCTCGGCGTCGACCTCAGCCTGTTTGGCGGCCGCCTCCGCGCTTGCGGCCTTGGCTTCTCTCTCCCGAGCGCCGAACTCGTCGTCCTTGGCCTTCTGACGTATCTCTTGAGCCCTGGTTCGATTTGCCTCCAGCCTGCTTTTGCGTCCGAAATACGCCACCACAACGATGATGGCGATGACGACGACGACCGCGACGATGATCCAAACAATAGCTGCGGTACTCATCTTTTTCTCCTTAACGTCAGTGAGCAACCTGTCGACCGGCCTCGGGCACGTCCGAATCGCGGATGTCGCGAACCGACCATTGACGATGGTGACGGTACTCGCGCCCGCCCGCTTCGACAATGCCGAAGCAACAACCCGGTTCGGGCGGAGCACCGGCTGACATTGTCGACGCGCGTCACTACTCTCGGACCATGACACCGGATGCCCTGCGCGAGTTCTGCCTCGCTCTGCCCCAAGCGATCGAGACGTTCCCCTTCGGCGAGGAGACGTCGGTCTTCAAGACCAGCGGCAACGACAAGATCTTCGCGTTGACAGCGCTGGCCAACGATCCGCTGAACGTATCCCTGAAGTGCGATCCGGAGGACGGCGTCGCCCTCAGGGAGGAGTACCCGCAGATCACGCCCGGCTATCATCTGAACAAGAAGCACTGGATCACGATCGTGCTCGACGATAGCGTGCCGGTTGACCTCGTCGAGCAGCTTCTCCGCGACAGTCACGCCCTGGTACGGCCGAAGGTGCCGCGCGCCAACCGGGCCGGATAGCTCGGCGACGAATCCAGGGAGAATAGCCAGGTGTTCCTGGGCACTATCGAAGTGGACGGGCACGCCGTCCGCCGTTTCTCTCCCGTCGATGGCGACCGGTAGCAGCTGTCGGTAGGCCGTGTGGATTCAGGCCTCACCGCATGACCGTAGGCTGGTACAGCGCCAACCGATCGGGAAACGGATT
>JAODMH010000210.1 GCA_025465035.1 Microbacteriaceae bacterium
CGCCGAACTCGAAGGTGGCGGTGACGAAGAGCCCGCCGAGCGCGTCGGGCAGCCAATATTTCGCGTCATCCCACATCCTCCCGTATGGGATGTCCGTGACACCGAACCAGCCGGGTACCAGTTCGTCGGACTCCCGCGGCTCGCCCTCCCATTCGCGGCAGACGAAGGCCCAGGATTTCTGGCTCCACTCCGGCCTGTGCGGGAAAGGGTAGCTGAGTTCGCCCACCAGCTTCGGGTTGCTGATGCGCAGCCCCGTCTCCTCCTCGACCTCACGGATGATCGCCCGCTCCGGCGTCTCACCAGGCTCGATCTTGCCGCCCGGGCCGACCAGCTTGCCCGCGCCGAGGCCGAATTTCTTGCGCCCGAGCAACACTTCTTCGCCCCGCTCCCCCGGTCTGATCAGGTAGCAGACGCAGACCTCCGGCAGGGACATGTGATCAGCCTAGGCTGGTTGCTATGCGGCTTCGTATGCTCGCCGCAGCCAGTCGAGCACCTCGGCATCGAGTTCGCCGTGACCGGTGAGGCGCACGCGATGGGTCACCATGCTGTTCCAGGCTCCGGCCGGCTCGAAGCGCTCGGTCGCCTTGGCGCCGGGGAGCTTGATCCCGACATCCAGCCGATCGGCGGACGCCTGGACGATGCCGAATTTCTTGGTGCCCTTGAGCAGGCTGATGTAGCTGTTGGTCGGTGCCAGCGCGACCGGACCGAACGCTTCGACCCGAGATAGCAACTTGTCGAAGGTGGCGCGCCATGGCGCTTTGCGTCCGTCGAATTGCGCACCCACCTTCTCCTCCGAGCTCTGTCCGGAGCCCTTCGCCTGCCCGAGCGCGGCGACGATGGCCATCGCATGACCGCGGCCGAGGTCGAAGTCATCCTTGAGCCAGGCGACGAGCTGGCCCGTCTTCACCCCCGGCTCGAGCAGACCCTTCTCGGCGGCAAGAGCTCGAAAGTCGTCCGGCGTCTTGCCGGTCTTCGCCTTGATGGTGTCCAGGTAGGCCTGAAATGACATTCGAGTCCCTCGCTATGCGCCAGATTGGTGTGTCCATTATCAAGGAGTTCGGTACGAGAAGAGCAGCAAATCTCAGGCAGGTGCGATATTGCCCGTTCGTGGATGACGGCCCTCGCCGCCTGCTCGCTCAGGGCGTCTGGCAACGTTTCCGAGTACAGTGTCGCTGAGATGTCGTTCAGTCGCCGCAGTTTCCTTTTAGGGGCGGGTTCAGGGCTTTCCCTGCTCGTGTTGGCGGCTTGCACCCAGCCCGAGCCGATGCCGACCCCGACCGCATCCCCCAGCCCCACCCTCACCGTGCCGCGGCCGAGCTCGATGCTGCGAAGCAATTGGACGAGCGATCCATACTTCCGCGGCTCACACAGTTTCGTGCCCGTCGGCGCGACGCCGCAGTTCCGCGACGACCTCAGTCAGCCCATCATGGGCCGCGTCTTCTTCGCCGGTGAGGCGACCTCCGCCGATTTGCCGGGATCGGTGCTCGGGGCACAGGTTTCGGGAGCGCGAGCAGCGGGTGAGCTTTCGAGCACCGCCAACAAGGGCGACCGCATCGCCATCATCGGCGCGGGCGCGGCAGGTGCCGAGGCCGCCAGAGTTCTGGCCCTCGAGGGCTTCGATGTGATCGTGATCGAGGCCAGGGATCGTGTCGGCGGCCGCATCGACACGAGGGAGTCCAAATCCTGGCCCCTGCCGGTCGAGCTCGGGGCCTGGCGGTTGAACAAGACCGTGGATGCGGTGCTCCTCAGCAAACTGGCCACCCTCGGCGTGGAGACCAACACCCTCACCGGAACGCTCCTCCAGGGCGCCAAGGCGACGGCCACGGAGAACACCGTCGGGCCGAAGGCGGTCGACGCCGCGGTCGCCTGGGCGGCGGACCAGACCAAGGATGTGAGCGTCGCGGACGCGCTCACCGGTTCCGGCGCGGCGAAGGGCGCATCCGACGCCAACGGTCTGGTCGGTGCCGACCTGGTGAACCAGTACCTATCGTCCCTTGCGACGGTGAACGGCGCGAGCGATTCCAAACTCTCGGCATGGTACGGGCTGAGCGGCTCGCCGCAATACGACCGTCTCGTCACCGGAGGATTCGGCACCCTCATCTCCGAGGCCCTCACGGGTGTCACGACCTCGCTGTCGACGGCCGTCGTCGGCATTTCGTATAGCGATACGGGGGTGAGCCTGCAGCTGGGCACCGGCGAATCGCTCAAGGTCGCCCGCGTGCTCGTCACCGTGCCGCTCGGCGTGCTGCAGAAGGGTTCGATCCGCTTCGACCCGTTGTTGCCGTTCGCTCACCGCACCGCGATCGCCGCGCTGGGCATGGGGTCGGTCGAGACGGTGTGGCTGCGCTACGACAAGCCGTTCTGGTCGACGGATGCCGCCGTCTGGAGCCTCGTGGGAACCGGTGACGATCTCAGCACCTGGTTCAACCTGCAGGCCGTCACGGGCGAGACCGTACTCGTCGGCCTCGTCGGAGGGGACGCCGCGCGCCGCGTCTCCAAGCTCAACGATGGCGATCTCCTCGCGGCCGCGCTCCACGCGCTCGAACCCTTCGCGGCACACTGAACTCCCTTTCCGCGAGCGGCTGCAGACGGCTGAGTGCCACGAGTCCACAGGAGACGCCGCCGAACAGCGCGAGGGCCGATGCCCCGAAGAGGAAGAACTCCCCCGCACTCCCCAACTGTGCCGGGTCGAGGAAGAAGTAGGGGTACCAGCCGACGAATTCGCCGCGGATGAGGGTGGCTCCGCCCCAGCCCAGTGTGAACACGAGCACGAAGATGACACTGCGCCACAGCGCACGCCCGCGCCCTGGGGCGATCACCCAGTCGAGCAGAGCGATGGTCGGAAGCCAGAAGTGCAGCACCTGATCCGACCACGGCACATCGAGACGGAAGCCGCGCGCTCCTGCCTGCTGAATGAGAAAGGCGAACACGACCCCGGATGACACCGTTCCGCTGAGCACACTCGCCCGTAGCGTGTCCAGCCAGGCGGGATCATCCGTCCCCCTGAGCGCAAGGATTCCCGCGAGCACCGAGACGACGACGAACACCATGTTGCTCTCGATCGTCAGGTAGGCGAAGAAGTTGCCGGCGGTGAAGGTCGACGAGCCGAGACCCCAGATGAAGCGGGCAACGAGTGCGACGATGCACAGCACGGCCATGGTCAGCCGAAGGACGCCGAAGGCGGTTCGGATCGTCACAGTCCCGCCCACCTCCGTCGCCGCGCCTCCGATCGAGTGACGCTCGTACCGCACAGGCAGTCTACGAAGCCGCGCATCCGTACTATCCGAGGCGACCGCACCAGAGGACCGCAGGGACTACAACCCCGGGACGTGCCGGATGTTCGAGCGGACCAGCTGCACGGCCTCCCCGACGCCGCCGTTGAGGACGACCTTCGACATCGCGAGCGAGAAGCCCTTCACCTGGTCGAGGGTGATCGCCGATGGCAACGACAGGGCCAGCCGATCGGTCACGATGTCGACGAGTGCCGGTCCATCGTGTTCGAATGCCGCCGTGAGTGCGCCCCGGAGTTCCCGCGGATCCTCGACTCGCTGGCCGAAGATCCCGAGGGCACTGGCGACGGCGGCGTAGTCGACGGCGGGGACGTCCACGCCGAAGTCGGGATAGCCGTCTACGAACATCTCGAGCTTCACCAGGCCGAGCGTCGAGTTGTTGAACGCGATGATCTTCACCGGAAGTGTGTAGGCGGCGATGGTCACGAGCTCCCCCAACAGCATCGAGAGGCCGCCGTCGCCGGAGATCGTCACCACCTGGCGTCCCGGGTAGGCGAACTGGGCTCCGATCGCCTGGGGCACAGCATTGGCCATCGAGCCGTGCAGGTAGGAGCCGAAGAGACGGCGACGCCCGTTGGGCGTGATGTAGCGTGCCTGCCAGACGTTTCCCATGCCGGTATCGGCTGTGACGATCGCGTCGTCGGAAAGCAGTTCGTCGAGCACCGATACCGCGAACTCCGGATGGATCGGCCTCTGCCGGTCGACGTCCGTGTACTTCCCGACAACACTCGTGAGGAGTTTGCGATGGCGTTTGACGGTCCGATCGAGGAACCTGCGGTTTTTCTTCGGCTCGACGAGTTCGGTCAGGGCGGCGATCGTCGGCAGCACGTCGCCGTGCACAGGATGCGTGACGCTGGCCCGACGGCCGAGGTGCGAGGCGTCGGCGTCGATCTGGGCGATCGTGACCTCGGCGGCATCCGGCAGGAACTGTTCGTAGGGGAAGTCGGTGCCGAGAAGGATGACGAGCTCAGCATCATGGATGCCGGCATGGGCCGCACCGTAGCCGAGCAGGCCGGTCATACCGACGTCGAAGGGATTGTCGTACTGGATCCACTGCTTGCCACGCAGCGAATGCCCGATAGGCGCTGCCAGCAGGTCGGCGAAGGCCACTACCTCGTCGTGAGCACCCTCGACGCCGGCTCCGGCGAAGATCGCGACGGTCTTGGCGCTGTTGATGGCCTCGGCCAGCGCGCGGACGTCGGCCGGATCAGGCACGATCGTCGGGCGCCCGGTCAGGGTAAATGACGGCGCGGTGCCGACAGCCTCGAACTCGGCGACGTCGCCTGGTATCGTCACGACGGCCACGCCCCGGAGTCCGACCGCGTGACGCATCGCCGCATTGATCACGCGCGGCGCCTGTGCGGCGGTCGAAATCAGCTCGCGGTAATTCGAGCATTCGACGAAGAGCCGATCGGGATGGGTCTCCTGAAAGTAGCTGCTGCCGATCTCGGTGCTGGGGATATGGCTGGCGATTGCGAGCACCGGTGCGCCGGATCGATGGGCGTCGAACAGGCCATTGATCAGGTGAAGGTTGCCCGGCCCGCAGCTACCGGCGCAGACGGCGAGCTTGCCGGTGAGCTGAGCTTCCGCCCCCGCCGCGAAGGCCGCGGCCTCCTCATTGCGCACGTGGACCCAGTCGATGCCGCCCTTCGCGGATCCACCGGTGCGCCGCACCGCGTCCACGATCGGATTGAGACTGTCGCCGACGATCCCGTAGATGCGATGGACCCCGGCATCGATGAGTTGGGTGATGAGTTGGTCGGCGACGGTCGTAGGCATGGTTTCAGTTAACGCCCTCTGGGCCGTGAGGTCTATCCGAACGTCTTCGTGGCTACGTCGTGCTCACCGTCTGCCGTGCCCACAGTTCCGCCTGCACCTGGAGCGCGAGGTCGCGCAGCAGGGCGGATTCGTTCCGCGAGAAGTTGCGCGGCTTGGTGTCGACGACACAGAGCGCGCCCACTCGCTGGCCGTCGGGGGCCTCGATCGCATAGCCGGCATAGAACCGCAGGAATGGCGGACCGGTGACGAGCGGATGCCGGCGAAACCTAGCATTCGTCTCGGCGTCCTCGATGACCAGCGGTTCTGTGCGGCGGATGGTGATGTTGCAGAGGGCGCTCGCTCGAGGAGCATTCTGCATTGCCAGTCCGCTGCCACGCGCAGACTTGAACCACTGGCGTTCGTGGTCGATGAAGGAGAGCGCGGCCCCGGACACGCCAAGCAGGTCCTTCGCCGTGAGAACGATCCGGTCGAAGCGCTCCTCGGGTTCGGTGTCGAGGATGCCCAGTGCGTCGAGGGATTTCTGACGTCGTTGCTCGTTTGTCGAACCGAGACTGCGTGCCGCGATTCCCCGCGAGTTCAGCATGTTCCCGATCCGCGGGGCGATGAGTGCTGCCCAGCTCTCGTAGGTCTCCGTACTCCGGTAGCGGCCGTCATCCGCTCTTTTTGCGGGCAGGAACGGCACATAGGTCACCCTCGGGTAGCCGGAGGAGACCATCCTGGAGTGTTCGTTGAGCCTCGTAGCCTGACCGTCGGAGAGCCAGTAAACCAGTCTCGGGAAATCGCTGATCGAGTCCATCCTCGGGATTGACACGAGGAATACCCGCAGGTTCGCCGGTGCCACGCGGTCGATGTAATCGAGCAGCAGCCTCAGATCGCGGCTCCACCCGCGCGGAGACAGCTGGGTGAGTGATTCGAAGACACCGAAGGTCATCACGACGGCATCGAAGCGGCTGAGATCCGTTCGACGAAGCACGTCGAGACTGCTCGAGACGGTGAGCTCCACATCAGCCGCGACGTCGATGTCCGTCGCCCGACCGGTACGAAGGGAAAGCTGTCGTGCGAGATGACCAGGCAGCCCCAGACCATGTGACAGCACTCCGAAGCCGGACAACGCCCCGTTGCCGATCAGCAAGATCCGATCCGCATGGATACCCGACGTGTGCACGTGGGGAGCATCCATCGGTCGCGGCAGATTACGGAGCACACGGAGCCTGTGTCCGAGCCAGACGCGCATTGCCGGACGCATTATTGCATTCAGGAATTGCCATGGCATCGGGGGCCCCCGCCCTAATGATCGAAAGAAAAGAGTTGTGCGACTCGTTCTCGTGATCAGTTTACTCCGGCGCCGTCGTTTCGACAGGGATGGTTGCAGACCCCGTGTCGAGGCATAGCTGTCAAGGCCGTCCGCTCACCCTCCGTTTACCTTCGTGCGGTAACTCTCATGACATGGATCAGATTGCGGCCGCCGTGCTCGCTGCCGCCGGATCGCCCTGGGTGTACCCGGTGCTGTTCCTGCTGACCGTGCTGGATGCCTTCCTCGTCGTGCTGCCGAGCGAGACCGTCGTCGTCGCCCTGGGCGCCCTCGCGCTCTCGGGTTCCGGCCCGAATCTATTCGTACTGATTCCCGTCGCCGCCGCCGCGGCAATCGTCGGCGACAGCCTCACCTTCGCGGTCGGACAGCGCATCGGGCTCGGTCGCTTCCGCTGGATGAGGCGACCACGGGTGGTTCTGGCCTTCGGCTGGGCGAGGCGTTCGCTCGACCGCCGGGCCGCCGCCGTGCTCCTCACCGCCCGTTTCGTGCCGTTCGGCCGCATCGCTGTTAACCTCACGGCCGGTGCAACCGGATTCCGCTATCGGCGATTCCTCGGCCTGACCGCGATCGCCGGCCTCTGTTGGGCGGTCTACAACGTCGTGGTCGGCGCGATCTTCGGGGTATGGCTCGGCGGTAATCCGGTGCTGGCCGTCGCGGTGTCCGTCGTCGTCGCAATCGGCCTCGGTATCCTCGTCGACCAGGTTTCGGCGCGGGTCACTCGTGCCGGCAGCCGGACGGATATCGCCGCTGAGATCGTCGAAGAATCACGGGAAGCGTCGCCGAATGGCCCTGGCTAGCGAAGCCAGAGCTACCAAGCAGTGATCAGCCGGTGGCCCGATGCAGATGTGTGAGCAGGCTGGTTCCGTCTGGAACACCCAGCCCCGTGCAGGCGTCCCATCCCGCCGCGGCCGCGAAGTGGCCGTTGTCTCCAGAAGTAACGTCCCGAAAGCCTGTGCCGGTGGTCTTCGCCGTCGCCCCCGCGTAGAGCGTCGGCTGGAGCAATCCGAATCGCCTGCCTGTCGACTCGGCGAGCCGCGCGACCAGTGCGGCCCAGAGTGGCGCGACCGCGCTCGTTCCGCCGTAGACCTTGCGCTGACCGTCGACCAGCACCTCGTACCCGGTCGTCGGATCGGCGACCGCCGCGACATCCGGAACTCCGCGGCCGCCGGTAGTGCGTGTCGGAGCAGGCACGCTGACGGTGCCCTGCCAGGCGGGCAGCGCGAACACGGTGCTCACTCCGCCGCCGGTGGCTCCTCCCCCTGAGCCGTTGTTCCACACAGTTTCGGACTGGACAGTGCCGGAGGTCGCCCGCAGGCTCGTGCCGCCACAGCCGAGGACATGAGGGCTGGATGCCGGGAAATCGGCATGATTGCGGCCGTCCGCGGCGCCATCGGAGCTCCCATTGTCGCCGGCTGCGGCGGTGACGGTCACCCCGAGTGCGGCCGCATCCACGAAGGCGTCATCCATTGCGGTGCGGGCCTGCGCGGTCCAGGCGTCCTCGTTCTGGCCCCAGCTGATGCTGATCACTGTCGGCGTGACGGCCGCGTGCGTCGCCTCGCTTATCGCATCGAGGAACCCCGCGTCGGTGTTCGGGGCGAAATAGACCACGATCCCCGCGCCGGGACTCAGAGCGCCGGCCACCTCGATGTCGAGGAGGACCTCGCCGTCGGCGCCTGAGGCATCCTGTCCCGGCGCATTGGTACCGCCATCGACCCCGACGGCGGTCACCTTCGGTCCGGTGATTCCGAGGCCGGAGAAGTACTCGTCGAGCTCGGCCTGGCGGTACCCTCCGCCGAGTTCGATGATGGCGATGGTCTGCCCATTACCGTCGGTGCCCTTCGGGAAGCGGTAGATCTCGCCCAGCTGGATCGGTGTGTAGCTCACCGAGACGGCTCGTGCCTCGGCAACCCGAAACTCGGCGCGGGCCTGCGGACGATCATCCAGCCCGAGAACCGCCGTCACCACTCCACCGAGCGACGCAGGCAGCATCAGCCCACCGGTGCGGTGCCGATGGTGCACCGCGGAGCCGTCGAGCGCACGGCTCGTGACCGCTTCGAGGTGTGCTCCGAAGACCCTGGCCATGGTTGACACGCTGCCCGCGACACGAATCCGGCGCGAGGGAACGCTCGTCGAGACCACGCTCAGCCCGAGCGATGACAGCGTCGAAATCACCAGCTCGACATCGGCGGGATCCGCTCCGAGCTTTTCGGCGAAGTCTGCGGGATCTAGCGGACCACTCGAGAGCGCGGGATCCGCACCAACGCGACGACGAAGCACCACGGTCACCTCGATGTCCCCCTGGCGCTGGAGATCGGTGGCCAGGGGGGTGACGCCTTCGGCGGGGGGCCGTTCGCTTCCGGGAAGCGGAATCAGCTCGATCGGATCGGAGGGTTGATGGTCTCGTTTATTGGACATGCTTCCGGTCTACCTTTCGCTGACGAGGACTGCAAGGAGACGAACACGGGAGCGTCATTCAGACCGAGCGCCAATCGTCCGTCGTCAGATGCGAGCCCCCTTGCGGTCCCATCTGGAGCATGCCACCATCCAGCGACCATGACGTGCCAGTGACATAACTCGCCTGCGGCGCCGCGAGAAAAGGCGATGACCGATGCGATCTCGACTGCTATGCCCTGGCGACCGAGGGGAATGCCCGGCCGGTCCTCAAGCGCCGGATCGTCATCATCCGGAATCCGAACTGATCACGATCGCGAAGCGCGGCCAGGAATCTTTCGGGTCGCTCAGTGACCAGCATCCTCTGGCTTCGCATCACCCTTCGGATGGAACTCCCCCGGGTCCATCTCGATATCACCGGTGTCGTCTGGCCCTCCGGTGCCCGGCAGAACGTTCACCGCTTCCGGCTTCGTCCCCTGCTCCTGCTGCAAACGGTCGGATTCTCGATCGCTCGATGGACTGTACGACATGTCCTTCCGCACGATATCGCTCTCGCTGTCCTTGGTCACGGCTTCAGCACCACCTTGATACATCCGTCTTCCTTCCTCTGGAAGATCTCGTACATGTCCGGCCCGTCAGCCAGGGGGACCTCGTGAGTCACGAGATCCATGACGCCGAGGGGATCGGCGGGATCCTCGACGAGGGGCACGAGGTCGTCGATCCATCGCCGCACGTTGCATTGACCCATCCGCAGCGTGACCTGTTTGTCGAACATGGACTTCATCGGCATCGGATCGGCTTCGCCGCCGTAGACGCCGCTCAACGAGACGGTGCCGCCGCGCCGCACTAGATCGAGCGCATCGTGAAGCCCGGTCAGCCGGTCGACGCCGACCGTCTTCATGGCCATGCGGGCGATGGAATCCGGCAGGGTTCCGACGACGGCCTGAGCGATCGATGTGATGGTCGCACCGTGCGCCTCCATGCCGACGGCATCGATCACGGAGTCCGGTCCGCGCCCCATCGTTCGTTCGCGCAGCTCCTGGACGACGTCGGAGGTGAGGTCGTACACCTCTGCCCCGTATTTCTCCGCCAGGTTCCTGCGCTCGATTACCGGATCGACGGCGAGCACCTCGTAGCCGAAGTACCGTGCGACGCGCGTGACGAACTGGCCGACGGGGCCGAGACCGAGCACCGCGACGGTACCGCCATCGGGGATGTCGGCGTACTGCACGCCCTGCCAGGCGGTGGGCAGGATATCACTGAGAAACAGGTAACGCTGGTCGGGCAGATCGCTGCCGACCTTCACGGCGTTGTAGTCAGCGAGCGGAACCCGCAGCAGCTCGGCCTGGCCCCCTGGCACCTGTCCATAGAGCTTCGTGTAACCGAACAGCGCCGCCCCAGAGCCCTGCTCGCGGACCTGCGTCGTCTCGCACTGCGACTGGAGGCCATGAGAACACATGAAGCAGACACCGCAGGCAATCGTGAAGGTGACGACCACCCGGTCACCTACTGCGAGGCCGGTGACCGCGGAGCCGATCTCTTCGACGATCCCCATCGGCTCGTGGCCCAGGATGTCGCCACTGTCGAGAAACGGCCCGAACAGTTCATACAGGTGGAGGTCCGAGCCGCAGATCGCGGTCGAGGTGATACGCACGATCGCATCCGTCGGTTCGAGGATCCGGGGGTCCGGGACGGTTTCTACAGAGAGCGAACGCTTGCCCTGATAGGTGAGCGCCTTCATCGTCAGGTCTCGACCGTACCGCGCCACGCGCCGGTCTCCGAGCCATGGCCCTCGATGAACTCCTTGAAGTGCTTGAGGTCGGACTTGACGCTCGCGCTGTCGATGCCGAGGAGCGCACCGGCCTTCTCGACGATGCTCTGCGCCTCCCAATCGAACTGCACGGCCACGCGGCTCGACGCATCGCTCAGCCTGTGGAACGTGACAACGCCGGCGTGCTGCACCTCACCGCCGAGGCTCTTCCACGCGACACGCTCATCCGGGAGCTGCTCCGTGATCTCGGCGTCGAACTCTCGTTCTACACCGGCGATCTTGACCTTCCAATGGGTGAGGGTGTCGCCGATCTGCTCGATCGACTCCACAAAGCTCAGAAAGTGCGGGAAGGACTCGAACTGGGTCCACTGGTTGTAAGCGATGCTGACGGGAACGTCGACATCGATGGTTTCGATTACCTGAGACATGATGCTCCTCACCGTTTGGAGGTCGAGCCGAACGCTCGATGTGCCACGCACGGTACAAAGCCGATCGCACGACGGGACAGATGCTCAGCACACTTGCAGGTTCACTCGCGCAGTGGGTGCGCGAGTTGGGCTAAGCCACAGTGACGCGGCGCCGCTGCCGCACTCCGACGGGAGCCCACAGCAGAAGTGCGACAGAGGCGCCGAGCACGGCACCGCCGACCGTGTCGCTGAGCCAGTGGGCGAGCAGGTAGGTGCGGCTGAAGGCCATCGCGAGCACCCAGACGGCGGCCAGCATCCAGACCCAGCGTCGCGCGAAGATCAGAGCGAGCGCGACGACAAAAGCCGCCGCTGCCGTGGTGTGCCCCGAGGGAAAGGCGCCGGAGGTCGCGACGATGATGCTGTCTCCCGGGCGCGGTCGGTCAACCAGCTGTTTCACAATTGTCGACAGGACCGTGCTCAGCGCAACCGTGAGACCGAGGAACGCGGCGGCCCAACGGCGGCGGAGAAAGAAGAGAGCAGCCACGACCACCACGGTGATCACTGTCATGGCGATCGTGCCGCCGACGAGATTCAGGGCGAGAGACGGATACTCCAGCCAGGGACTGCGGTGCTGCACGAGAAAGTCGTGCCAGGCGACATCCGTCGCCAGCGGTTGCGAGCCGAAGGCGGTGCGAATCAGGTATCCGCTCAGGAAGACCGAGACGATACCCAGAACGCCCGCGACGGTGAGCCATGGTCGCGCAGAACGGACGGCGACCGTAGCCATGTTTCACCTTTCGTCGAATAACTCTCTTCGACGATACCGAGACGTGCTCGACACCCGCCGTGAGCGCCACCTCAGCTGATGAGAGTGTGCACATAATGAGCTCCCCCAATGCTCGCCCCGGGCGAACATGAGAGCATGCAATCACCAGTGTGCAGCCAGGAAGGCGGGTATCGGTGAAAATCCTGATCGTCGAGGACGACCCGGAGATGGGCCGGCTCGTCGACCGTGGCCTCGTGGCCGAGGGCTATGAGACCCGCGTCGTCGATAACGGCGTCGACGCGCTCATCGCCGTCGCGAACGAAGACTTCGCCCTCGCGGCCATCGACGTCATGCTGCCGCAGATGTCGGGCTTCGAGATCTGCCGTCGCATTCGCGAGAGCGGCAGTTCGATGCCGCTGTTGCTGCTCACGGCGCGCGATGCCGTCGAGGACCGGGTCTTCGGTCTGGACTCCGGCGCCGATGACTACCTGACGAAACCCTTTGCCTTCGCCGAATTGAGTGCCCGCATCAGGGCGCTGCTGCGACGGGATGCCACGGCCGCCGGGACGATCTCCGTCGGCGAACTCCGCCTCGACTCGCTTGCCCTCGCCGTGACAGCCGGCGGCCGTTCGATCTCGATGAGCCCCAAGGAGTTCAGCCTCCTGCGCCTCCTGGCGAGCCAGGCCGACAGCACGGTGAGCCGTAGGCGCATTCTCGAAGAGGTCTGGGGTTCCGCCGAGAACATCGACCCCAACATCGTCGACCAGTATGTGAGCTACCTGCGCCGCAAACTGGATCCGGATGCCGCGCAGGTGCGCATCACGACCATGCGGGGTGCTGGCTATCAGCTCGAGGTCATACGTTGAGGATTTTCCGTCGGCTGACCATCCGCTGGAGGATCGCCCTTGGCACCCTCGCGATCGCCACCGTGCTCTCCGCTGCGGCCGTGTTCGCCTTCCGCGCCCAGGTGGAGCGCATCCTGAGTACCACGACGACCACGCTGCTCACCCATGATTCTGCGCCGTATGTCGCCGAGATCCTCGCGCATCCCGGCGAAAAGCTGGACCCGCCGGCCCGTGGTCAGTTGGTGGCCATCGTCGATCCGAACGGCGGCGTCGTGGCGTCGACGCTGCCGAAGGGTCTGCGGGCCAAGACGGCCAAGATCGTGACGATGGGTGACGACGTGAAGTCGATCGTCGTCGGCGACGATACCTATCGTGTACTCAACGAGACCGTCGTCACGGCCTCCGGCAATTGGCACGTCGTCGCGGCGCGAAACCAGGACACGTCCGTCCTGTCGCTCGATCAGATCACCCAGGCCCTCGTCGTCGGCGCCATCGTCATCGTGATCGGCTTCGGCATCGCATCGTGGCTGCTCACCGCCGCCTCCCTTCGCCCGGTCAGCAGGATGCGACAGCAGGCGAAAGCTCTCGTCGCCGATGGCTCGACCGAACCACTGCCCGTCGGTCCAGCAGCCGACGAGCTGTCCGCGCTCGCAACCACCCTCAACGAGTTCATCGCGGACGTGCGTCAGTCGCTCGACCGAGAACGTCAGCTCGTCTCCGACGCGAGCCACGAGTTGCGCACTCCCTTAGCGATCCTGATGACTCAGCTCGAACTCGCCCACCTGAGCAGCGGAGACGCCGAGGCGTTGGAGGCGGAGATCGTGACGGCACAGCGGTCGGTCGCTCGGCTGTCAGCGCTCGCGACCGGCCTGCTCGAACTCTCGCAGATCGAGGCGCGGGCATCCGGGAACGGCAGCACCTGGGACGAGCTCGTACTTCAGCTCGCGGCATCCGTCGATAGGTCGCGGCTACTTGCGGTCGCAAAGAACGTCACTATCGACTTCGACGTCGCGCGCGAACCGAATGACGCGAACTACCTCATCGCGGGCGGAAACTTCGGTCGGCTGCTCGACAATCTGAGCAGCAATGCGATCGCCGCGGTCGAAGAGGGGGGAACGGTTCGCATCGCACTGTGGCATTCACCGGACGAACTCGTCCTGAATGTCGTCGACGACGGTCCCGGCATGCCGGAGGACTTCCTGCCGGTGGCCTTCGACCGTTTCTCGCGACCGGATGAGGCGCGGACCAAGCGCACAGGAGGCAGCGGACTGGGTCTCGCCATCGTGCAGGCCATCGTCGCGGCCGCCAACGGGCGGGTGACCCTCACGAATTCGGACGGCTTCAGCGTGATGGTGACGGTGCCGGTCGTATCCTCCCAGAACGGCCACGCCCACAAATCTGAGTGAACTCTCATATCGGGAGACCCCGATCCCGGGCTAACGTCCGGTCTCGCTTACGAACATGGATTCATGGCCAACAGGACACTCGTCATCATCCCGACCTACAACGAGCGGGAGAACCTCACGGACATGACCGCGCGGGTGCTCAGGAGCGCTCCCGGCGTCGACCTGCTCGTCGTCGACGACAACTCGCCGGACGGCACGGGCGCGTTGGCCTCGGCCCTCGCCTCGGCCCACGGCCG
>JAODMH010000226.1 GCA_025465035.1 Microbacteriaceae bacterium
TTAGGGCCGGCCGTCCCCGGCGCGCGGGTATCCCGACGGCGACGATTGCGGCTAACGGATGCAAGATTCGCTGGCCTGATGATGGCACCAGCCGCCGCATTCATGGCGATTTTCGTCGCGTGGCCGCTCGCGCAATTCGTTGGCAATAGCTTCTACCACTACAACCCCATCGGTGACGCACCCCACCGTTTCGTCGGCTTTGGCAACTACGTTGCGGCGTTCACCTCAGCGGCCTTCACCAACTCCGTCGTTCGCACCATTGCCTACACGGCGATTGTTGTCTTCTTCGAGTTTTCGCTTGGCCTGATCGTCGCCTTGCTGTTCAGTGGGCTTGGCAACCGGTCGCGAGTGTTTCGCACCATTTTCATGTACCCGCTCATGATCGCCCCCATCGTCGCCGGGCTATTGTGGCGTTTCCTCCTGATCGACAACACGGGCATCGTAAACCAACTGCTGTTCGACGCCCACCTGATCGCATCCCCCACGCAGATCCAGTGGTTGAGCGACCCCAACATCGCGCTCTTGTCGGTGTCGCTTCCCGACATTTGGCTGACAACATCCTTCATAGCGCTCGTTCTCTTCGCAGGGCTTCAGAACATTCCCGGCGACATCATCGAGGCGGCGCGCATCGATGGTGCTCGGTATCCGACTCTCTTGTTCAGGATTGTGCTTCCCCTACTTCGTCCCGTGATCGCGGTCGCGCTGATCGTTCGAGGCGTCGACGCGGCGCGAGCATTCGACGTCATCGTGGTACAGACCAATGGCGGACCCCAGCGGTCGACCGAGACGATGTCGCTGCTTGTTTACAACACCCAAATCAGCGACGGCAACCCCGGGCTTGCGAGTGCCATGGGAACGATCTACCTCATCGCGATGATCATCGTCGCGATTGTGGCGGTCGCCGCGATCTGGCGACCGGGAAGTGAAGCCTGATGATTGGGCTCGAAACCCGGCGCGGCACGACCCGTGCCGTCTTGTGGGCAGTATTGGCCGTGCTCACCGTGCTGTACGCGTTCCCGTTCGTCTACATGCTCTTCACCTCGTTCAAAACTCCGCTCGAAACCAACGCGATCCCGCCAACTTTCTTCCCAACAACCTGGACGGTGGCGAACTACGTTGACGCGCTGACGACGGCGGGCGTGCCGGCATCGTTCATCAACAGCATCCAGACTGCGGTGCTCAGCACCCTCATCTCGCTGGCCCTTGCAATCCCCGCCGCATACGCGGTCACCCGCTGGAAGACCCGGCTCGGCCGAGTTTTCATCCTGGTTGCGTTGGTGATGAGGATGGTGCCCGCGATTGTCGTCGGCGCCCCACTCATCGGCTTCTTCCACACCCTGGGTCTGTCGGACACCTCAGCCGCACTTGCGATCGCGCAGGCCACCGTTTCGTTGCCATTGTCGATCTGGCTCATGGCGAGCTTCTTCGACGCCGTGCCCGACGAGCTAGAGGAAGCGGCGCGGGTGGATGGCGCATCTCGGATTGGCGCGCTGTGGCTGGTCGTGTTGCCAGTGACCCGAGGCGGCGTCGCGGTGACCGCGATTTTCGCATTCCTGGCATCCTGGAACGACTTCATTTTCGCGCTGCTTCTTACCTCGGTGCGAGCCGTCACAACACCGCTAGAAATTGCGAACTATCAGAGCCAGTTCGGCTTGGCCTGGGGGCCGATGACCTCGCTCGCGGTGCTCTACTCAGTACCGGTCATTCTTCTCACTCTCGTCCTCCAGCGACACATCGTCGCCGGACTCACCCTCGGCGCCGTCAAGGGTTGACCGGTGACGATAAATACATCATCCAAACACGACACAGCTGCCGCCAGTCGATCAGGGGCCCTCGCACCGCTGACTGAAGCTACGGTCGCTGGGACGGGACAATCATTACGAAGAGAGAGGGGATGCAGGTGTCCGAGGACCGTCACAAACACATAGGCATTCGCGATGTCGCGAGAGTTGCGGGCGTCTCCGTGACGACTGTCTCCCATGTCCTCAACGACAGCCCACATACGCGGATCAGCGATACGACGCGACAGCGAGTCCGCGACATTGCCAGTCAGCTCGGTTACGGCCCCAACCGAATGGCGCAGGGCCTTCGCACGCAGCGATCGCGCATGATCGGACTGATCAGCGAGGAAGTGGCCACGACGCCGCACGCCGGACGGATCATCTTGGGAGCCCAAGCCGCGGCACGTGAGGCGGGATTCACGCTGGTGCTCATCAACTCCGATCGTGACGCGAGCGAGGAGTCGAAGAGGCTGGATGTGGCGGCCCTAGTCGACAGTCAGGTCGACGGGATCCTCTACGCCACGATGTACCACCGCGAGGTCTCCCTCCCTCCGAACCTCCACGCCATGCCTGCCGTGCTCATCGATGCCAGCGATCGGGCGGGGCTGGTGCCGTCCGCGGTCCCCGACGAGTACGAAGGCGCCCGCGCGGCCGTTCGTGCCCTCCTCGGAGCAGGGCATCGTCGGATCGGCTTTACAAATAACACAGACGACGTGCCGGCGACTCGCCTCCGTCTCGCGGGATATCGCGACGTCTTAGTGGAAGCGGGAATCGAGTTTGACGCGTCCCTCGTGGTTTCGGCTGTCTCGGAGGTG
>JAODMH010000021.1 GCA_025465035.1 Microbacteriaceae bacterium
CTGGTGAATTCACGCAACATCGCATCGGGCTTCAACTGGGCGCACTACAACAACCCGGCTATCGACACCGAGATCGCGCAGGCCAATGCGATCGCAGACACGGCCACCAGGACCGCGGCTTACGAGACGGTAACCACCACCCTGATGGATGACGCGATCTTCCTACCGCTGTGGAACGTCAGCGGTGTGTACTCGGGGAATGCGAATCTGAAGAACATCCACTTCGGTACCACTGGTTACTCCTACTACCACACTGCGAGCTTCGCCTGATGGGGGCCGGTGCCGCGCACGACGACCTCATAGTGCGCAATGGAACCGCGTTGGTTGGCGACCAGCTGGAAGCGGTGACCTTCGCTTCCCTGATCGTGCGGGGCGGTGTGATCATCGAGATCACCAGCGATGAGGTTGTCGCTGATGGCACTCCAGAAATAGACGCGGACGGCGGATTCATACTGCCCGGCCTGATCGACTGCCACGTGCATTTCGATCTCGCCGCGCATCCGGCCCCGTATGCACACTGGGATCGGGCACCGTTCATCCGTTCGATTACGTGCTTCCACAACGGTCTGCTCGCCGTTCGGGCCGGAATCACCTCGGTCCGCGACCTCGGGTCGACAGACGGCATGGTGCTCGACTACGCCCGCCAGGTGAACTCTGGCGCAATCCTCGGTCCCAGAGTCATCGCGGCTGGGCGACCGATCACGATGACCGGAGGTCACTGCTCTGCCTATGGTCGCGTCGCGGATGGCCCAGACGACGTGCGACTTGCGGTGCGCGAGCAGCTGAAGGAGGGAGCCGGGGCGATCAAGATGATGGCAACGGGCGGCATTTCGACCCCGGGGAACCCAGGTCTACCCCAGTTGACCGTGGCGGAGATGGCGGCGGGGATCGAAGAGGCGCACAAGGCCGGGGTGTTGGTTGCAGCCCACGCTCACGCTTCCCAAGGCATCGCGAACGCCATCGCCGCAGGTGTCGACACCATTGAACACGCCGCATTCGCTGACGACGAAACCCACCAGCGGATGATCGCAGCGGGCATTACTCTCGTGCCAACCGTGATCGCGCTCAGCCCGATTGCCGAAGGGGTCGGCATTCCGGCGGCGACGGTCGAGAAGAGCCTCAAGGCGCGCGCCACCTACCAAGCCAACACCGCGCGAGCGATCGCGGCCGGTGTGACGATCGCGGCCGGTACCGATGCCGGAACGGCACTCAACCCGATCGGCCTGCTGCTCGATGAGTTGATCATGTACCGGGAGGGTGGGATGACCGAGACCGAAGCCCTGCGCTCGGCGACTGCCACCGCGGGGCGCCTGGTGCGCCGGGTCGGCGAGGACGCTGCGGTCGGGGTCATCGAGACCGGCGCCAGAGCCGACCTTCTCATCGTCGACGGGGATCCGAGGACCGATCTGGAAATCGTGCGTCGGCCGGTCGGGGTAGTGGTCGGCGGAAGGCCGGTAGACCTCGGATGGGTCGAGCAGACGTTGAACGAGCTCTCGCTCGTTCTTGCCGAACCACTCGAATGACGCACGGCGAATGATGGAGGAAATTACATGATCATCGACATGCATATGCACATCGAGGAAGTGCCATCGCTCGGATGGAAGATGTCGGCCGACGACTGTATCCGTGCCATGGATGCCGCCGGTGTCGATCGCGCGGCGGTGATGACGCTGACCGACCTGCCCGGGCTGAACCCCGCAGGTCTCGAGCTCATCGCCGATGCGTGCGCGAGCCATCCGGACAGGCTGTACGGCTTCATCCGGCTTCATCCGGCTCATCTTCAGCTGTCGAAAGACCTGTTGCGGCAGGCGACCACCGACCTCGGCTTCAAGGGCCTGAAGCTGCATCCGGTCTCCACGCTGCAGCATCCTGGCGCGCCGCCGACCATCGAACTGGTGCGTCTCGCGGGCGAGTTGGGAGTGCCGACGCTATTTCATTGCGGTGACGAACCGATGAGCACCCCGCTATCGATCGCGAAGACGGCCGCGGCCTGCCCAGATTCGATCATCATCCTCGGTCACATGGGCGGTTACTTCCACGTGGACGAGGCACTCGAGGTCGCCGAGCGGTATCCCAACATCGTTCTCGAGACGTCGGCGATGCCGTACCCGGAAAAAATCAGGACAGCGGTCGAGCGCATCGGCGCCGAGCGTGTCATCTTCGGTAGCGACGGCCCGGTCAGCTCACCATCGCTGGAGCGACAAAAAGTGGTCATCGCCGCGCTGGGGGAGACGGCTGCTGCGCTGGTGATGGGCGGCAATGCCGAAGCCTTGCTTGGACTCGCGGCATGATCGTCGATGGTCTGGTCTACTTGGGCATCTCACACTTTGGCTATGAGCTGGATGCCGCGTCGGCGATCACCGGGATGGATGGCGTCGGTACCGACATCGCCATTGCCGTTCCCGTTCACCCGACCGGCGCTGATTTCGGGCCGGTCAACGACGCGGTGATCGCGGCGGCCGAGGGGTCTGCTGGGCGGCTGATTCCGCTCGCCCGCGTCGATCCCTGGGACGGAGAGGCGGCAGTGCTCGAGCTGAGGCGGGCTGTCCTGGCGGGAGCGCGCGGGCTCTTTCTGCATCCGTCAGAAGAGCACTTTCGCATCAACGACCTCCGGGTTCGACCCATCGTCGAGTGCGCCGCCGAGTTGGGTATTCCGGTGACCGTGTCCGCCGGATTCCACCTGTTCGCCGAGGGACTGCAGTTGGGCCATGCGGCCGAGTGGACACCAGACAACGCGTTCGTGCTGACGAACGGCGGGCAGTTCAATATCTCGGGGCTCGGCCAGTTCGACGCGGAGCTCGCGCTGTTGAATCCGAACGTGCACGTGCAGACGAGCGGTATCTACCGCGAGGATTTTCTCGAACGGGTGGTCGCGACATTCGGTCCGGAGCGGCTGATTTTTGCTAGTGCCGCGCCCATGTTCGAGATGACCTATGAACGCAAACGCGTCGACCTCGCGCACTTCAGCGATATCGAACGCGAGTTGATCCTTGGCGGTAACAGCGCCCGCATATTCGGAATCGAGAAATAGGAGTGGCCGTGAATGGCACCGGAATTTTGGCCGAACGTACGGCGCTGGTAACCGGAGCTGCCAGCGGCATCGGTGCGGCGATCGCCCTCGCCTTCGCCGAGGCGGGCGCGCGATTATGCCTTGTCGACCGTGCCGCAGGTTCCGCGCTCGACGAGATCCGAGAGCAGTGCGCGGCTTTCGGCAACGACGTTGTCGCGCTGCACGCAGACGTGTCCAACGAGGCGGACGTCGAACGGATGTTCGCCGACGCTCGCGAGGCGCTGGGGTTCATCGACGTGCTCGTCAACAACGCGGGCATTCTGACCGAATCTCACATCGTCGACATGTCGACCGCCCTCTTCGATGAAATGATCTCCATCAACCTGCGGAGCGTGTTCTTGTGTTCTCGGGTCGCGCTGCCGCCGATGCTGGAGGCCGGGTTTGGGCGCATCATCAACATCGCGTCCCAGGTGGGGCAGCGCGGGGGAGCCGGGCTCGCCCACTACGCGGCGGCGAAGGCGGGAGTGATCGGATTCACTCGATCACTCGCCCGCGAGGTCGGTGGAACGGGGATCACCGCGAACTGCATCGCTCCGGGGCCGATCAACACGCCCTTGGGCGGCACCCTTTCCGCTGAGTGGACGACCTCGCTCTTCGCGGGACTGCCACTGAAGCGTTCTGGCGAGCCCTACGAGGTCGCGCCGACCGCGGTGCTGCTTGCGAGCATTCCCGGCGGCAATATCTACACCGGGCAGACGCTGGGGCCGAACAGCGGCGACGTGATGCTGTGATCGAGCGAGCTCTGCTCGTGACTGGCGCGGCAAGCGGGATTGGTCGGGCGACGGCGGTGCGCGCGGCATCCGCAGGCTATGGTGTGGCGGTCGGTACATTCGACGGCGACCCTTACGATGCGGAAGAGGTCGTTGCCGAGATCATCGATGCCGGCGGCGAGGCCTTCGCAGTGACCGCGAATGTGCGAGATGGCGACGAACTTGCGACGGCCGTCGATGCGGCGCTCACACGGTTCGGGCGGCTGGACGGCGCCGTGGCCAACGCCGGCGTGCTGAAGCTTGCACCGATCGACGTGCTCGACGATGACGATTGGAACCGCATCATCGATATCGACCTGACCGGCGTCATGCGCACCGTACGCGCCGTGGCCCCTCATCTCTCGGTCGGCGGAGCGTTCGTCGTCGTGTCGAGCATTGCGGGAGCGGCCGTCGGTTGGAAAGGACACACACCATACTCGGCCGCAAAAGCCGGGTTGATTGGCTTCATCAGGAGTGCCGCGCTTGAACTCGCCCCCCGGGGGATTCGGATAAACGCGGTGCTGCCGGGAGTGATCGAGTCACCTCAGTCGTTAGATCCGGTGAATTCGGGTGGCCCCGATGGACTCGCTCGTTCGGCATCCACCATTCCGCTGGGGCGCGTCGGGCAACCGTCCGACGTCGCCGACGTGATTGGTTTTTTGCTTTCGGATGCCGCACGTTACGTCACCGGTCAGAAACTCGCGATCGATGGCGGATTGACGGCAGCCTGGCCGAGCTGAGCGAAGACGGCGTCTTTCCGCTTCCAGCCCTGTCGTCTGCCTAGCCCCGCACCTCTTGGATCGAGTTTCCGCCGTCGATCACGATGATCTGTCCGGTGAGGTAAGAAGATTCCGGGCTTGCGAGATACGCGATCACGCTCGCCACTTCGGCGGCTGTGCCCGGTCGGCCCACGGGAGCGTGGCGCCCGTGTTCGATCTCCTCTGGCGTCGAGGATTCGGTCTGGATCCATCCGGGGGCGACGGCGTTGGCGGTGATGCCATGGGGAGCGAGATCGAGAGCTATGGAGCGGGTGAACCCGACGAGCGCCGCCTTTGCGGCGTGGTAGCCGATGTCGGCCCCGTAGGCGGCGACCGGTCCGGAAACGGAGGAGACGGTGACGATTCTCCCGTAGCCCTGATCGACCATGACCGCCGAGCAGGGTCGGGTGACGAATAGTGCGCTGTTCAGATTTCGGTCAAGCGCGGAGCTCCACTCCTCATCGGTGATATCGGCGATGGCCGCCGACGCCGATGGGTTCTGGGCGGACGTCATTCCCGCGTTGTTGACCAGGATGTCGATACGCCCGTGGGTGGAGAGTGCGAGGTCGACCAGCGCGTTCGCTTGCGCAGGCATCGTCAAATCCCCGACTCGCGCGATACTTGTAGCACCCTCCGAAACGAGTTCAGAACTGCGCTCGAGAACCCGCCCGCTCAATCCGGAGAGCACGACCGAGGCACCCAGTGCACTCAACAGCCGCGCGCTCGCAAAGCCGATGCCGTTCGCTGAGCCGGCACCGGTCACGATGGCGACCTGGCCGGCCAGGGGCGGTGCTCCGAACTGGTTCACGAGGTGTCCTTTCGAACGTCGGGGAATGCGCGTGACGCGCGGCATGGCCGTTCTCAGGATAGGGCCGCCGCCGACCACTCACCGGTGCATTCGCGCCTCGTCCGGCGCATCCGCGACCTCGATGACGACCTTGCCCCTGGTGCGGCCCTCCTCGAGGTAGCGGATCGCCTGTGCCGCATCCGCGAGTGCCCTCGCTGGCGCGGGCGAACTCGGCATAGCTGCCGTCGGCGATGCCGAAGACCTGGTCGCCGACGCGGACCCGTGTCACGTTCGCGCCAACCTCGACAACGTTATGTCAATCTTTCTTGACATTGTGCTCGTCCGCTGAGTGGCGCCGCGCACAGAAAAGCGACCGCGGCGATGCCGCGGTCGCTTTTCGGGATCGGACTACTGCTCGGACGCTCCGCCTACGTGATCGACGTTCGCGCCCGCCGGATCGGCGTGCCCGCCGTCGTTCCCGTCGCTCGGGGTCGACGTCTCGGAGGACGATGCCTCGGAGGATGGCGCCTCGGTCGCGGTCTCGGTGGCGGCGGGAACTTCGGCATCGGCCGGCGGCGTCGCTACCTGGGGCGTCGTCGAGCTCGAGACCGTTGGGCTCGGGCTGGGTGTCGACGTGCTTGCCATTGCGGCACCGGCACCGAGACCGGTGAGCGCCAGCGCGATTGCCGCCGTGGCGGCGAGTGTGGTCTTCTTCATTGTGTCCTCCGTGAGATCGGTTATCTGTAGTCGAATTGACTGAATGAAGGTTCGCAGCGGAAAGTAAGGCTCCGATAAGCCCAACTGGGAAGTTGTCTGCCGCGACGTCCCGTGCCATCGCGTGCTGCTTGACTTGACTCCGTCAGACCCGCGGCGCCGCAGCAGAGCGGCGTACTAACTGGAGCACAGATGAGAGTTTTGCTTGTTGAAGATGATTCCGCGATCGCCGACGCCGTCCTTCGTGGTCTCGATGCCGAGGGTTTCGTGACCGAAAGAGCGGCAGATGGGATCACGGGACTCTGGATGGCGCAGGAGTCCGAATTCGACCTCCTCATCCTCGACATCATGTTGCCAGGGCTCAGCGGGTACGAAGTCTGCAGGAGGTTGCGGGCATCAGAGTCACGCGTCCCGATCCTCATGCTGACCGCAAAGGACGGCGAGTACGACGAAGCGGATGCTCTCGACCTGGGTGCCGACGACTACCTCACAAAACCGTTCTCCTTCGTCGTTCTGCTCGCGCGGCTACGAGCCTTGTTGCGGCGTGCTCCCGCCAGCCGGGAACCGATACTCGGGTCTGGAACCCTCCGATTGGACCCTTCGCGCGCGCGCTGCTGGCGTGGCGATGTCGAGATCTCACTCACTGCCCGTGAGTTCGCGCTCACGGAATTCCTTCTACGCCGCAAAGGACATGTGGTCAGCCGCAACACCATCGCCGAACACGTGTGGAACGCAGAGCTCGACATCGATTCCAATATCGTCGAGGTCTACATCGGATATGTGCGGCGCAAGTTGGATCGGCCGTTTGGAACGAATGACATCACAACAGTCCGCGGTCTCGGTTACCGCCTCAACGACACACCGTTGAGCGAGACGGAATCCGCATCATGAGAGCGGGCCGCCCTGCAGAGCTCGTCCGACACAGCGGGATACGGGCCAGGGTCACCCTCGCCACCGCGATCGTGGTGACCGCGACCCTGGTTATCGCGGGTGTAGCCCTGGTTCTCCTGCTACAGCAACTGTTGGTGGCCGGTCTCGACAGCACGCAACTGACTCGGGCGAATGACCTCTCCGCCCAGTTCCGCTCCGGCGCGCTCGGCAGCGTCGTTCCCGGTACGACGACGGATTCGTCGCTGGTTCAGGTCGTGGACTCCAGCGGGGCGGTGGTCGCATCGACGGCGAACGTGACGGGCGAGGCGCCCGTCCTCCCGCATCCTCCGTCCCAGCGCCAGACCACGACGACTACCATCACTGATTCGCCGCTGGATACGGGGACGGCTTTTCGGATCGTCGCCGAACCGGTGACCCTCCAGAGTGGGCCCGGCTGGATCTACGTCGCCGCCTCGCTCGGCCAGGTCGACTCCGCCGTCACCCAGCTCAGGACCCTCTTTATCATCGGGCTCCCGGTCGTGGTCTCGGTGGTTGCCGTGATCGCCTGGCTCGCGGTGCGTCAATCACTCGGGCCGGTCGAAAACATCAGGCGACGGGCCGCGGCGATCAACGCATCCGATCTCTCGCAACGAGTCCCCGTTCCCCCGGGGACGGATGAGATAGCGCTTCTCGCGACGACGATGAACGACATGCTCAGCCGGATCGAAATGGCCGCGACTCGCCAAAGGCAGTTTGTGGGGGATGCGTCGCATGAACTGCGCAGCCCGCTTGCAGCCCTGCAGATTCAGCTGGACCTCGCGCTCAGGCAGACCGGCGGCGATGAGATCTCGGCCGAACTCGCTCCGATGCGAGATCAGGTGAAACGGATGACGATGCTCATCGACGATTTACTTTTTCTTGCCAGAAGCACCGAGCCGACGCCCATGGTCGTGCCATCCCGTGTCGACCTCGATGAGCTCGTTTTTGCGGAGGCGCAGAGGCTGCGCGAATTGGGCGGCCCGAGCATCAGCGTCTCTGTTCACAATGCGGCTAGGGTGCGGGGATCTTTCCGGGACCTTACCAGGATGCTCAGGAACCTGGGAGACAATGCGTACGATCACGCGAAATCGATGGTTACGATCACGCTGGCGATCGACGGACATGCCGCCCGGCTCGTCGTGAGTGACGACGGTCCAGGCATCGCAGAGGCGGACAGGGAACAGATCTTCGCGCGATTCAGCAGGCTGGATGACTCACGGATGCGTGACACGCGTGGAGGCGGGAGCGGGCTTGGCCTCTCGATCGCCCGCCAGATCGTCGAGTCCACGGGGGGTACTATCGCAGTTCGCGACAGGGCGGACGGGCGCGGCGGAGCCGAATTCGTCGTGAGCGTGCCGGTCGAAGACAGCGAGCTCTAGGTCGGCGCTGGGCTCAACCGTGCAGGGTCAACCACAGCAGTGAGCCACCGCCGGCGAGCACGGAATAGACCGCGAACGGCAGCAGGGTGCGTGTGCGAAAGTATCGATCCAGAAATCCGACGGCGACGAGGGCCGCCACGAAAGCGGCTGCGCTGCCGGCGAGCACCTGCCCTTGGATTCCGTTTCCCAGTGGCCCGAACAGGTCGGGGAGCTTGAGGAGTCCGGCCGCGAGGATCACGGGAGTCGCCAGGAGGAACGAGAATCGGGCGGCCTCTCGGTGGCTGAGGCCGACGGCCATCCCCCCGACCATGGCGATTCCGGAACGACTGATCCCGGGCAGCAGCGCGAGGGTCTGCGCCGCTCCGATGGCGACGGCGCGCCAGCGCGGGATGGAGCCCAGGACGGCATCGTCCCCGAGGGAGTCGGGCTCACCGGTTTCGACCGGTGTCGTCACGGTAGCGGCCTCCCGGCGGGCCGCTCGCCGCCGCAATAGTTCCCCGGCGCCGAGCACCGCTCCGTTGATCATCAGGAAGATCGCCGCAGGAATCGGTTTGCCGAGTACGGTGCGAAAAGTGTGTTCGAGCACGAGACCGGTGATACC
Source organism: Microbacteriaceae bacterium (assembly GCA_025465035.1). GTDB lineage: Bacteria > Actinomycetota > Actinomycetes > Actinomycetales > Microbacteriaceae > Lacisediminihabitans. The sequence continues at coordinate 8,968 of JAODMH010000021.1, forward strand.
GACGGGAATGGTGGCGATCACCAGAAGCCAGAACAGCCGTTCCGGGGCCGTTTGAATGCGGCGATTCTTGATCGATGAGAAGAATCCGCGGATGATCCGCACCCAGTCGCGTCGAAAAAACAGCAGGAGAGCGAGCGCCGTCGCCACATGCAGGCCCACGATGAATGCCAGGTAGGGCGATTCCGGCGCGGACACCGAGAGGTCTTTGGCCCAGCTCCCGCCGACGAGTGCGGGAATGAGCACGGCATGGCCGAGGCTCGAGACGGGGAACAGCTCGGTGATGCCTTGAATGGCACCCATGACGATCGCTTCGAAATAGTCCATTGAGTTCCAGTCTCGGGTCGGGTAAGGCAGATTCAGCGAAGCAGTCGTCGACTAAGACTCTTCGAAGAAAGCATTCTGTTCCGATGGAGCGGCACTGAGAATTACCGTGAACCGCGTCCGCGGCGCGCGCGAGGTGAGAAGAAGCTGACCGCCGTGGTCGGTGACCAGTTGTCTGGCAAGCGCGAGGCCGAGCCCCGTTCCTCCGTCGGTAGAAAACCCCTTCACGAAAACGTCGTGACCGGTTGCGATGGAACTTCCCGCATCCTCGACATCGACCGCGATCGCGCCGTGTGCATCACGAACGCGCATCACGACCTCGCCCGCGCCGTGCCGGACGGTATTGTCGACCAGCACGTCCAAGACCTGCCGGAGCGTGGCCTCTGCTGTGACCGCGAAGGGATGTGGTGAGTCGACGACGACATGGATCGGTCGTCCCCGCTCGGCGAGGACTCCATTCCATCGTCGCTTGGTCTCGTCCAGCTGACTGGCGACGTTGATCCGGGTTCCCTCGGCCGTGCCACGACCCAGGGCGATAATCTCATCCACTGTCTTCTCTAGAGCATCCGTCCGTTCGATTCCCTGCCGGAGGGCATCGCGTGCATCGGCGTGAGGATCGGTCAACGCGTTCTCCAGTACTGCACGCAGGCCGGTGAGGGGTGTTCGGAGCTGATGTGACGCATGTGAGGTGAGTTGGCGCTCGCGAGCCATGGCATCGTTCAGCCGCTGAGCGGTGATATTGAGGGCCGCTCCGGCCCTGTCGATCTCCGCCAGCCCCGTCGTGGTGGTTCTGGCGGCAAAGTCTCCGTCCCCCAACGCCTGAGACGCGCGCGCGAGGTCTTCCATGGGAGCGACGATTCGACGCGAGAGCGATCGTGCCGCTGCGACGCCGACCGCGAGAGCGACCCCTGCGGCGAACGTCATGGCCACCCAGATGAGCAGGATGCGCTGCCAGACCGTCGACAGCGGGAGAGCGGCGCGCACGACGCCCGTGATGGACTCGGCGGAGGTCGTCGGGACCACGGCGACGATCGATCCGCCGATGATGCCGGCCGGAGACCGTCTGGTGAGCGCCGCTGTGACGGCCTCGTCTGCTTTTCGCGGCCCGCTTCCCACCACGAGCGTGCCCGCGGCGCCGTAGAGGCCGAGCTCCTGGCCGGGCGTCGCCTTGGGAATCTCCGTCCGGTCCGACCCGGAGAATGCCGGATCGATGGTCAGCGCCGCGTGGAGGGCGACCGCCTCCACCCCCGCCCGCGCGTCCGCCATCGACAGGTTCATGACCGCGTATCCCAAGGGGAGAAGAAAGAGAACAAGCGCCACGCCCGTGCTGAGGATGGCGACGCGCCTTATTCGGCCCCTCATTCGACGGCGCGATTCACAGGAAGCCCTTGCCCTCCGCTTACCTTCACCGGCCTCACCCCTACCCACCGGGTTTCTCGCGTTGAGGAAACACGTCTCGTCTTGGAGGATCTCATGGCAGCACAGCGTACATCGAGGCATCCGAAAGCGGCCGTGACCGTTGGAGTCGCGATCGCCATCGTCGCCGTCGCCCTTGCCGGATGCAGCTCGCAGAGCCCACCCGCTCCTGGACAGCCTTCCGCGTCTCAGACCACCCCCAGCCCGCACTCCACGGAGGTCAGTCCGTCGGGGGACATCCCAGATAATCAGGCGTACGTCGTGTTCACCGCATCCAATGGCGCGTACTCCGTCAAGGTTCCCGAGGGCTGGGCCCGAACCTCATCCGGCTCCATGACCACTTTCAGCGACAAATTGAACATGATCACCGTCGACGAGAAAGCGGCGTCAAGCGCGCCAACCGTCGCTTCGGTCACACAGGGCGAGGTCGCTTCGCTCTCATCGTCCGTACAGAAATTCGCCCTCACCGACGTCAAGACCTTCACTCGGAGCGGAGGGAGCGGGGTGCTGATCACCTTCCAGGCGGACTCGCCCGTCAATTCCGTCACAGGAAAGGTCGTTCGGGAGGAAGTAGAGCAGTACCTGTTCTGGAAGGGCGGTCAGCAGGTAGCGCTGACCCTCACTTCGCCGCAGGGGTCGGACAACGTCGACCCGTGGGCCCAGGTGACCGGATCCTTCCTGTGGCTGACGAAGTGACGGTCGCCGCGCCATCCAGAGCACTCGAAGCACTCTCGCTCTACCGTTTCTTCCGTTCGGGCGAAGAGGAGACCCTGGCGCTCAGGGGAGTCAGCCTCCATGTCGAGGTCGGCGAGATACTCGCCGTGACCGGCCCCTCCGGATCAGGAAAGTCGACGCTTCTCGCCTGCCTTGCCGGCCTGGACGAGCCGACGGCGGGCACCGTCCGCGTCGCGGGCAATCGGATGACCGACCGTCCGGAATCCGAGCGGGCCGCATTGCGCGCCCGTCACGTCGGAGTGCTCTTTCAAGCTTCCAACCTCTTCGCTCACCTCACCGTCGAAGAAAACGTCAGGCTCGCCCAGCGGATCCAGCGAGAGACCTCCTCTGCGCCGGCGCCCTCAGAGGTGCTCGCCAGAGTGGGGCTTACCAGCCGGGCCCAGGCGCTTCCCTCGCAGCTCTCGGGAGGTGAGGCTGCACGGGCGGGACTGGCCGTCGCGCTCGCCAACGACCCGGCGGTCCTGCTGGCCGATGAACCGACCGGCGAACTGGATGGTGCGACGGAGCAGCGCCTGCTCGATCTCCTTCGGGCGCATGCCGACCGCGGATGCGCAATCCTTCTCGTCAGCCACAGCCAGGATGTCGTGGCAAGCGCCGACCGAGTCATCTCTCTTCACGACGGGCAGATCGAACAATGACGAATATCGGCATCACCCTCCCTGAAGCGTCGGCCACCGAGGTGGAGATCCTTGTCGAGTGCGCCGACGTCGCACACACCTACGGATCTGGTCCGACCGCCGTCGTTGCCGTCAGCCAGGTGGACTGTTTCGTCCTCAGCGACGCGCGCTTGGCGCTCATGGGTCCATCGGGATCGGGAAAGTCCACGCTGCTGCATATGATGGCCGGTCTCGAGACCGCGACGAGCGGCCAGGTGACCTGGCCGGCATTCGGCTCAAACCCCGCTGGAACCCCGGGTCAGGTCGGCGTGGTTTTTCAGGGTCCCAGCCTGATCCCGTCGCTGGACGCCCTCGGCAACGTTGCCTTTCCCCTCATCGTGCAGGGAATACCGGACGGCGAGGCCGAGCAGCGCGCGATCGAGGCACTGAACGACCTCGATCTCGGCTGGATGGCCAACAAGCTTCCCGACGAACTCTCCGGCGGACAGGCGCAGCGCGTTGCCATTGCGCGAGTCCTCGCGACACGGCCGCGGCTGATCATCGCGGACGAGCCGACAGGGCAGCTGGACGGTGAAACCGGCCGCCACGTGATCGATGTGCTCCTTCACGCCGCCGATCGGCTCGGCGCGGCCCTGGTGATCAGCACGCACGACCCTGAGGTCGCCGAACGATTCCCCGAACGATGGCAGATGGACGACGGCAAGCTCCTGCCTTTCGTCTCGGAGTCGCGCAGCGACACGGAGGGTGCTCGACCATGATCGGACTGTGGATCCGCGGTTTGATTCGGCGACGGGCGGGAACTCTGGTCGCGACCGCGGCGGGGGTCGCCATCGCCGTCGCCGTACTCGCAAGCCTCGGTTCGTTCCTCGCCGCCGCCCAGTCGTCGATGACCGCCCGCGCGGCGTCCGGAGTAGCGGTCGACTGGCAGGTCCAGGTGGCACAGGGGGCGGATGCGACGGCGGTAGCCACCGCTGCCAGAGCCGCACCCGGCGTCACGAAAGCTCTTCCGGTCGGGTTCGCGCAGAGCAGCGGATTGACGGCCACCTCGCAGGGCACCACGCAGACCACCGGCCCCGCGGTCATTCTCGGACTGCCCTCCGGCTACGCGGCGGCCTTTCCCGGAGAGATCCGGTTTCTCTCCGGATCGCGCAACGGGGTCCTCATCGCGCAGCAGACGGCGGCCAATCTCCACGTCGTACCAGGAGACAGCGTCACCATCAATCTCGCCGGCGGTCGTTCGGTCGACGTAACGGTGGCTGGCGTCGTCGATCTGCCCCAGGCGAACTCCCTCTTTCAAACCGTCGGCGCGCCCGCGCAATCCCAGCCGGTCGCACCCCCGGACAACGTGCTCCTCATTCCGTCCGCCCACTACCAGAGCATCACTTCGTCTCTGGCGCCGACCCATCCAGAACTGCTGGCAACTCAAATCCACGTTGCCCACACCCATGTCCTGGCCTCCGATCCCGCCGTCTCCTTCGTCGACATCACCTCGTCCGCCCATAACCTGGAAGCGACGCTTGCCGGTGCAGGACGCGTGGGTGACAACCTGGGCGCAGCCCTCGATGCCGCGCGAGGCGATTCCAGCTATGCCACCGTGCTCTTCCTGTTCCTCGGGCTACCCGGAGCCGTTCTCGCGGGCATTCTCACCATTGCGGTGGCGAACTCCGGGGCGGAACGACGCAGACGCGAACAGGCGCTACTCCGAACCCGAGGTGCAAGCGTCCGTCTCATCGGACGTCTGGTCGCCCTGGAGGCGCTCCTGGTCGGAACGGTGGGAGGCGTGGTCGGCATCGGGGTCGCCGCACTTGTCGGTGCCCTCTCCTTTGGCACCGTCGGTTTCGGTCAGTCCGCCGCAGCCATTGTCTGGCCGCTCGCTGCCTTCGCGGTCGGGCTCGTCATCGCGACGAGCGCCGTGGTCATTCCCGCCGTGCGCGACTTCCGCAACCTCATCATCAGCCAGGCCCGTGCGCAGCTCACCCGCAACAGGAAGCCGTGGTGGATGAAAATATGGTTCGACGTCATTCTCCTGGTCCTCTCCGCGGCCGTCTTCACGATCACCATCCAGGACGGCTACTCGCTCGTGCTCGCACCGGAAGGGGTCGCGTCGATCCAGGTCAACTACTGGGCGTTCTTTGGCCCCGCCCTGTTCTGGATCGGTTCTGGACTTCTCGTGTGGCGCATCTATGAGGTGGTGCTCAGGCTCGGACGCAAGGGTACCTCCCGCCTCATCCGGCCGATTGTCGGGAACCTGGCCAACACCGCGTCGGGGATGATGTCACGCCAGAGGTCTCTGCTGGCGCGTGGAGGTGTCATGCTCGCCCTCGCCCTGACCTTCGCCCTTTCCACCTCGATCTTCAACGCGACGTACCAGCATCAGGCCGAAGTCGACGCTCGTCTCACAAACGGAGCCGATATCGCCGTGGTGGAGCCCCCCGGCTCCAACGTCGCTCCCGCCGCATCCTCAACGATCGCCGCCGTGCCCGGCGTCACAGCCGTGGAACCGCTCCAACATCGGTACGCCTACGTGGGAAGCGACCTTCAGGACCTGTTCGGTGTCCGCGCCGCGACCATCACCCAGGCAACACTGCTCCAGGACGCCTACTTTCAGGGCGGAACGGCGGCCCAACTGATGGCAACACTCGCCCGTCAGCCCGATGCAATCCTCGTCAGCGCCGAAACCGTCAAAGACTTCCAACTCCAGCCGGGGGAACTCATCAAGCTCCGACTGCAGAACGCGACCACGCAATCACTGGTGACCGTCTCGTTCCACTACGTCGGCATCGCGAAGGAGTTCCCGACTGCGCCGAAGGACAGCTTCTTCATCGCCAATTCCACGTATATCGCACAACAGACGAGCGATAGTTCCGTCAGCTCCTTCCTGGTTGACACGGGAGGTCAGTCGACGGACAGCACCGCTGCGGCCCTGCGTCACGCGGTCGGGAACAGCGCGACAGTTACGGCGATCGGCGCGGCGCGATCATCCGTCGGATCCAGCCTCACCTCGGTCGATCTCGCCGGATTGACCAGGGTCGAACTCGCATTCGCGCTCGTGATTGCGGCCGGATCAGGCGGACTGTTGTTCACTCTCGGGCTTGCCGAGCGGCGAAGGACATTCGCGATCGCGACTGTCCTGGGGGCCAATAGAAGGCAGCTCAGGGGGCTGGTCCTGGCGGAAGCTGCCGCCGTTGCGGTCGGCGGCACCATCGCCGGAGCGCTGCTCGGATGGCTTCTGTCCCAGATGCTCGTTTCCGTGCTGACCGGGGTGTTCGATCCGCCGCCCGCCGCACTGACGGTTCCATGGGCCTATCTGGCCGGGACCGCCGTCATCGCGATCGGAGCGATTCTGTCGGGAGCGATCTGGTCCGCCCGGACGGCACAGCGGCCGGCGATCGAAACCATACGTGAGCTCTAGGCGATGGGCCGCCCGACATCCAGGCGGTAACCGTGGCCTCGCAGTGTGGTGATCACCGGGAGGGTGAGCGGGCCGGCCATCGAGGCCAGATCGGCCGTCTCTCTGAGGCGACGACGCAGCGCTGCGACGTGCACGTCGAGGGTCTTCGTCGATCCGAACCAGTTCTCGTCCCACACATCCGCCATCAATTCCGCCCTGCCGATCGCCACACCCGGCTGACGAGAGAGCCGGACGAGCAGATCGAACTCGCGTGCGCGAAGTGGAGCCTCGATACCCCCGATTGTGGCGCGCCTCCCCGAGACGTCGATTATCAGCGACCCCAGCACGGCGTCGTCGTCGTTGCCAGAGGTCTCTGCACCCGAGCGGCGCAGATGCGCGCGCACCCTGGCGAGGAGCTCGACGACGCTGAAGGGTTTGGTGAGGTAGTCATCGGCACCGGATTCGAGGCCGGAGACGATGTCGATCTGTTCGCGGCGGGCAGTCAGCACGACGATCACCGCGCTACTGAGCAGCATCCGAAGTTCACGACAGATCGTGAGGCCGTCGACGTCGGGAAGCCCGAGGTCGAGCAGCACGAGATCCGGAGCCGCTGCGCGAGCACTCTCCAAGGCTGCGCCGCCATCTCGTTTCCAGATCACGGAATGACCCGCCACCCCCAGCGCCGACTGCAGCGCCGAACCGATGGTCGGGTCATCTTCGACGACCAACACCAGGGACATATGCGCAGCCTAGCGAGCCAACCTCTGCAGGTCCGGCAGTACCGGCACCTGCGGCGCACGTCACGCACGCCTCGTGGGTGTCCGGGCGGGACGCGCGTGCGCTGCCCGGAACCCGTAAGGCGCGGCCCCGGTTCGTGGGAACTAGGCGCGCTGTGAAATGCAGATGAAGTTGCCTTCGCTGTCTCTGAACCAGGCAGTCTTCATGCCGCCCTCCATCGTTGCGACGCCGTTGACAGTCTTCATGCCAGGCACGTCGTATTCCTCGAAGACGACTCCGCGGTCACGCAACCTTTTCATCTCAGCATCGAGATCATCCGTCATCCAGCCCATCTGAGTGTTCTGGGCAGTGCCGGCGTTGCTCGTCTCGTAGATTTCGAATGCCGAATCCGAGGTGAGGTGATACGTCAGCAAGCCTTCCTCCTCCTGGTCCGGGTCGAGACTGAGCTTGTCGTGATAATACGTCCGCGCGCGCTGTAGATCGGCCGCGGGCAGAATGGTGTGCAGTTCCTTCAACATGAATCTCCTCCTTTGGAGTGTGAAGGCCGAGTGTGCTGGGGGTCCGGTTCGCGTAAGCGATGAACACACTCTCGTGAGTCGGCGTTCCCGTGTGGGGGTCCCGGACATCCGTTGTGATGGCGGATCGAGCGGGTGCTCCGAGTCCGGCAGATCGACCTCGATCCGCTGGGCTGTGTCTATGTGGCCGTCATATTACGCCGACTCGCGCGGAACCGATATGGCAGCAGGCTCCTCGCGCCGCGAAAGTCGCCAAATGGCCCTCGCCGGCGGCGGGCATGGGCGATTTGGCGACGTTCGACCTCCGGACATCCTTTGAGCCGGTACAGCTGGGGCGCGATCGGATGCCGCGAGAGATAGGGCATCTGCCCGATGCCGCTCCGCCACCTTAGGCGGCATCGTCGATGGTGCACGACGCGGAACGAAACGAGGACACCATGCAGATCAGCGAGTATTCCTTCTACCGGCTCTACCGGACAGAGGAGGACCGACTCACCAGGGAACTCGAATTCCGGCGCATCGCGGACGAGCGGAGGCTGGAGGCGCCTGTGTCTCTTGCCCGACGCGCGCCGGTGATCCTGCGACTGGTGCGACGTCTTCGCGGCAGCGCCAGCTCCGCTCCCCACTTGGCACCTGACCGGGCCCACGGAGCTCCTTGAGCGCACCGGATACGCAATCCACCTGGCCAGAACATGGCGGGTTCGATGTCGTTGGCCCGTGGCACGATGGAGGAATGCAAGCGTTGACGAGTCCGTCGCTCATCGGGCGGCAAGGCGACCTCGAGTCGCTTCGTGACACCTTCGGCGACAGTCTCTCCGGTTCGACGCGTACGGTGTTGCTCGGCGGCGAGGCAGGCATCGGCAAGACCCGACTCGTCGACGAGTTCCTGGCACAGCTTGCGAGCGAGACCATCGTGTTGCGGGGACAGTCCGTCGATCTCGATCGGGACGCCCCTCCCTATGCGCCCATCGTTGCAGCACTCCGGGCGCTCGCTCGCACGGTCGGCGACGAGGCGGTTGTCGAAGCCGCCGGCCCCGCGGCAGACACCCTGCGCGTGCTTCTCCCGGAACTCGGTGGTCACGACGAGGAGCGGGACGCTGCGCGTCGTGGCGGAGCAGAGCGACTCTACGACGCCGTTGCCACCACCTTGGAGAACATCGCGCGATCACGGCCGCTCGTCGTCGTGATCGAGGATGTGCACTGGGCGGACCAGGCCACCCTCGGCATTCTCCGGTTCCTCGTACGGGTCATCGAGCAGTCGCGCATCCTGTTCGTCATCACTTTCAGGAGCGATGAGCTGGGTCGCGGGAGCAGTGTGCGCGCCTGGCTCCCAGAACTCGATCGCAACAGGCGTGTCTCGCGTCGCGAGCTGACCCGGTTGAACCGCGCTCAAGCACGGCAGATGGCAACGGCCATCCTCGGTTCGCCGCCAGACGACCACGAGTTGAGCGTCGTCTACGAGAGAACCGACGGTGTGCCGTTCTTCATCGAGGAGTTCATCGGGTGCGAGAGTTTTATCAACGTGGACAGTTTCCCCGAGACGCTGAGGGGGATCCTTCTCGCGCGGTACGAACTCCTCGGCGATACGACCCAGCGCATCCTGAGATTGCTCGCGGCCGGAGGCACCTGCGTCGAGCACGAGCTCCTCGCCCTGGTGTGCGAGGAGTCCGCGGATGACATCGATTCCGCGGCACGGGAAGCCGTCGCGGCGAGCGTGCTCGTCGTCGAAGGGACGGCCTACGCGTTCCGCCATGCACTCGTGCGGGAGGCGATCCACGATCTCCTCCTGCCCGGCGAGCGAGTGCGGTTCCACACGCGCTACGCGCAGGCCCTCGAGTCTCGCCAGGGCGAGCTGAGCACGGATGCTACGGCCATCTCCTATCACTGGATGGCGGCGCACAACGTGCAGAATGCGTTTTCGGCGTCCATCGCCGCGATGGGGCAAGCGCGCGACTCATATGCATACTCGACGGCGGCCCGCATGGGGGAGCGCGCGATCGAGCTGTGGGATCAGGTCCCGGACGCCGAACTGTTGGCCGGTCGCACCCGTGTCGAACTTCTTACCGAGACCTCGTACGTCTTGAGGAACGCCGGTGAGAGCGATCGAGCCATCGCGCTGATCGATGAGGCCATCGGCGCAGCCGATCCGAGCAACCTCGAGCTGTCGGCCAGGATGCTGCGCGACAAGGCCTCGTATCTCGCCAACGTGGGGCAAGTCGGCTCGATCGCTCTACTGCGTCAGGCGCTCGTCGTGCTCGGCGACGCGCCCAAGAGCGTCACGCGCGCAATCATCCTGGGGGAGCTGGCCGCCCGGCTCATGCTCGAGGCTAGGTTCGACCAGGCGGTCGAGACGGCCGATGCCGCCTATGCCGAGGCGGTCGCTGTCGATTCGAAACCGCGGATGTCGGTAGCGGCGAATGTGCGCGGAACGGCTCGCCTCTCACTCGGCGAGATCGATGAAGCACTCGACGATCTCGCTCTGGCGCGTGAGCTCGCCGCGGGGAACGATTCGGCGCGACTGAGGTTCTGGGTCAACTACTCCGATGCGATGAATCTGCTCGGCCGCTTCGAGGACGCGGTGCGGGCCGCAGAGCAGGGGGCAGAACGAGCGCGTCTGCGTGGCGTGGAGAGAACCTCTGGCGCAATGCTCATGTCGAACGTAATCGGACCGCTTTTTGCGCTCGGGCAGACGCAGCGAGCAGACGAACTGCTCGATCGCGCGCTCGAACTCGACCCGCCGATCGGGTTCAGCACGTTTCTTCGACGGCTCAAGCTTCAATCGACCCTGTGGTCGGGTGATCCCGCACTGGCCGAACGGATGCTGCGCGGGTGGCGCGCGACCCTCAACCTCCAGTCCCGGATCGACGCGCAGGCCCGCTCGGGCCTCGCGGCGGTCGCGGGTGAGATAGCGCTCGCCCGCGGGCACGTCGGCGAGGCATGGAGGGAAGTGAGCATCATCCTCGACCCGGCGCACCGTGTGTACCCGGCGTATGACCTTCCGCTGCTTTCCATCGCCGCGCGGATCGTCGCCACGGCGCGATCGACGGGAATGCTGTTGGAGGGCGCCGGATTGGATGAGCTAGAGACGCGGTTGCGAACCGCTTTGGCCGGGCTGTCGTTGTGGCCGACCGCCCTCGTCCACACCACGATCGTCGCCGCAGAACTCGGTGGACCCCGTCATACCGGGACCGATCCGGAACTGTGGATGCACGCCGTCACGGCATCGGGTGACCCTACGGCCCCGGCGCAGTTCGTGCCATACGCGGCGTTCCGCCTCGCCGAGGCCTTCGCGAACGCGGGCGATCGGTCATCCGCTCGTCTCTGGGCAGAGACCGCCCGTCTGGGCGCCGAGAAGATCGGGCTCGGTCTCATCGTCGCGCAGGTCATCGACCTCGAGCATCGCGTCGGTTCGTCGAAGACTGTCGCGAGCCATGCGGAGGACGCCGGATCGATCGAGACGCTGCTCACCACCCGCGAACGCCAAGTGCTCGATCTCATTGCGCAGGGGTTCAGCAATCGACAGGTCGCCGAACGCCTGTTTATCAGCGTGAAAACGGCAAGCGTTCACGTGTCCAGCATTCTGCGTAAGACCGGAGCGGCCACGCGAACGGAAGCCGCCTATCTCGCCAGGGATCTCGCGGGCACTCCATAACGGCACGGTGGCGATGGGTGGAACCGGAGATTGGTTCGGCTTAAGAATTCGCTGGCGGCACGCGGAGAAATAGGGCATCGGACCGATGTCGCACGCCCCGCTTAGAGACGACTCTCGTAGTCACGGATTCATTCTCAGAGAAGGCGGCATCATGTTCTTCCTCATTCCCCTCGGCGTGATCGCCATCCTGGCGATCGGCGCTACCGTCACCCAGGTCGTGCGTGACGGCTACCGGCGTGTGCCAGATCGACCGGGCACCACCCGCTCCTGACGTAGCCTCCGCGAACTGATCGGGGCATACGGCGGGGTTCTGGTCCTCGCGCTCGTCTGCCGTCTGCCCCATAATCGGAGCAGAACATGATGAACGAGGAGGTTAGATCATGAGCATGCTTCTCAACCCCTACCTGAGCTTTCGTGACACCGCGAGGCAGGCGATGGAATTCTACAAGTCGGTATTCGGCGGTGAGCTGACGGTCAGCACGTTCGGTGACCTTCAGGGCAGTGAAGACCCGGCCGAGCGAGACAAGGTCATGCACTCCGAGTTGAAATCCGACAACGGGTTCGTGCTGATGGGGTCCGACACACCGAACAGCATGAACTACACACCCGGCACCAACTACTCCGTGTCCCTGAGTGGGGACGACGAGTCGGGACTGCGTGGTTACTGGGATGGCCTCTCGGATGGCGGCACCGTCACGCTCCCGCTCGAGAAGGCGCCATGGGGTGACAGCTTCGGAATGTGCATCGACAAATTCGGGGTCAGCTGGATGGTCAACATCTCCGGTACTCCGGCCTAAACCTGGCCGATCATCCGCTCGAGCGCGGGCAGCGCGGCGTCGATGGTGGCGATCTCGTCGCCATCGAGCGTCATGAGGAGTTCTGACGCGACCTCCGCCCGGGCGGAGCGGGCCAGAAGTACGGCATCCGTTCCCGCCCTGGTCACCTCGATGAGCGCCGCCCGGCCGTCCGCGGGGTCCGTGGTTCTGGCGACCAGCCCCCTCGTCTCGAGCTCGGCGACCATCCGAGTGATGCTCGGCGCCGATATCTGTTCGAGCTGTGCGAGGTCGGCGAGACGAATCGGCCCGTGTTTGGTCACTGACGCTAGGGCGGAGAGAAGTCCATGACTGAGGCCGCCGGTTGCCGACCGGAGTCGCCGATTGAAACGACCGACGATGATCGCGAGTCGCGCGGCCGTTTCGGTTGTGGCGGGGTTGTGCACGGCTGGTCCTGCGCTCTCTGCTAGACGTCGCTGAGCGCCTCGGCGGCGTTCGGCACGGGTTCGTCGACGTGGACGTACTTACCACCCATCGCGAGGGAAGCAGCAGCTCCAATTATTGACATTATCGCGGCGGCGATGAAGACGATGACGAGTCCAGCATGGAACGGGTCGGCGATGAGCTGAGGAAAGAACGTCTTGCCGGTGAGGGCCGCCGCACCGGCGGGCGACAGCGAACTGAGCGCGCCTGTCGGCCCGAGGATCGACGCGATCGGGTTGTAGCCGAGGAATGCGGCGAAGAGGCTGCCGACCGGGGGAGTGGCGGCGACCTGGTTGGCGACTGCGGCACTGACGCCGTGAGCGGTCAGTCCCGCGCGCAACGCACTCGGCAGGGTGGTCGAAAGTCCCGCGATCATCAGTGAGAAGAAGATTCCGATCGAGAGCGAGTTGCCCGCGTTCTGGAACGTCCCCGTCATCCCCGATGCCGCGCCGCGCTGATCCGCCGGAACGCTGTTCATGATCGCCGTTCGATTGGGCGCCGCGAACATGCCGGATCCGATCCCATTCAGGAAGGTGATGATCGCGAACATCCAATAGTCGAAGTTCACCGGGATGACCAGAAGCACCATGAACGTCGCTGCGACAAGCACCAGCCCGCCGGTGGCGAACGTTCGTGCCCCGAACCGGTCGGATAGTGTCCCGGAGATCGGTCCGGAGACGAGGAAGCCGATGGTCAGCGGCAGCAGGTAGATGCCGGCCCAGAGCGGTGTGCTTTCGTAGGAATAGCCGTGCAGGGGAAGCCAAATGCCCTGTAGCCAGATGATGAGCATGAACTGGAGTCCGCCGCGTCCGACGGATGCCAGCAACCCCGCGAAGTTGCCCCAGACGAACGCGCGGATGCGGAACAGGCGCATGTCGAACATCGGGAACCTGACCCGGAGTTCGAGGAATACGAACCCGACCAAGAGTGCCACACCGCCGATGATTCCCAGGAGCACCCAAGGGTTCGTCCACCCCGTCGAGCTGCCGCCGTACGGCTGAATGCCGTAGGTGATCCCGGCGAGGAGCGCGGTCAGACCGACGCCGAAGACGATGTTGCCTGGCCAATCGACCTTGCCGGTCCCACGGGCACCGACTTCATGCAGCGACTTATATGACCAGATCGTACCGAGGATGCCGAACGGCACGCTCACGATGAAGATCGCGTGCCAGTCGATTGAGGCCAGCACACCGCCGACGATGAGGCCAAGGAAGGTGCCGGCGATCGCGGCGATCTGGTTGATGCCGATTGCGAATCCTCGACGATTCGCGGGGAACGCATCCGTCAGGATGGCTGTCGAGTTGGCGAACAGCATCGAGCCTCCGACGGCCTGTACCACGCGCCATCCGATCAGCCACAGCGCGCCGGCGCCGGAGGTGAACGGGTCGAAGACGAGTGCGATGGCGGAGATCGTGAAAACCACGAACCCGAGGTTGTAGATGCGAACCCGGCCGTAGATGTCGCCGAGTCGGCCGAAACTCATCACCAGTACGGCGGTGACGAGGATGTATCCCATGAGCATCCACAGCAGATAACTCACGTTGCCTGGTTCGAGCGGGTTCAGCTGGATGCCCTTGAAGATCGCGGGAAGGGAGATGAGCACGATCGACCCGTTGATGGTGGCCATCAGGATGCCCAGGGTGGTGTTGCTCAGTGCGATCCACTTGTAGTTGGGGTGATCCTTGTTGAATATGCCCGTTCGTTCGCGAACAGTTCTCTCGACCACGATTCCTCCGGTAACCGGCCTCATCGTTGAGTGCCCACACAGTTAGTTATTGTGTACTAACTATATCAGCGGCCCGTCGCCGAGCCGTGGTCGCCAACGGGTCGGATAAATACATCGAAGGTCTCATGGTGGTTAGCCCTTCCGCCGGACGCGGACGACGCGGACCGATCCCTACCGTGGGAAGGTGGACGTCATCAACGCGCTTCTTCTCGGCCTGGCCGGCTCACCATGGATCTATCTCGCGGTTCTGATCGTGTGTCTGGTCGACGGATTCTTTCCGCCCGTCCCGAGTGAATCCATGGTCGTCGGTCTCGCGGCGCTCGCACTCTCGACCGGTAGCCCGAACCTGCCGCTGCTCATAGCGTTCGCCGCGGTGGGGGCGACGGCCGGGGACAATATCGCCTATGCGATCGGCCGGGGCATCGGCACGAATCGATTCGGATGGATGCGGGGCCCGCGCGTGGCCGCAGGGTTCGCCCGAGCGCGAAACGGCCTCGACCGCCGTGGTGCTCTGCTGATTCTCACCGCCAGGTACATTCCGGTCGGACGGGTCGCCGTGAACATGACGGCCGGAGCAACGGGGTACTCGCGTCAGCGGTTTCTGCTGCTGACCCTCGTGGGCGGGTTCACCTGGGCGGTGTACTCCAGTCTGGTCGGCGTCGGGGTGGCACAGCTGTTCGGTGGTCAGCCGCTGTTCGCGGTGATCGTCGCAATCGTGCTCGCCGCGGTCATCGGATTCCTCGTCGACTTCGTCGTGCGCCGACTGACGGCGAGAAATAGCCGCTCACCAGAAGAAGCGGCACCGCCTCGGGTCCCCATCGACACCCATTGACGACGAGCGGGTGCGGTGGCCTGAATAATCCAGCGGTGTACCTTCTGTTCAGGGACGCACAGGCGACCTGACGGTACGAGGGAGTACACAATGCAGAAGATCAGCCCGTTCCTCTGGTTCGACAACCAGGCGGAAGAGGCCGCCAATTTCTACGTTTCGGTATTCGAGAACTCCGAGATCCGCAGCGTGTCGCGTTACGGCGAGAATGCGCCGGTACCGGCCGGAACTGTCATGTCGGTGAGCTTCATACTCGACGGGCTGCAGGTCCAGGCACTCAACGGCGGACCCCAGTTCAGCTTCACCGAGGCCATCTCACTCTTCGTCACCGCGGAAACGCAGGAAGAAATCGATCGGTTGTGGTTCGCGCTGACCGTGGACGGCGGCGAGCCCGGCCCGTGCGGCTGGCTCAAAGACAAGTACGGGCTCTCCTGGCAGATCGTGCCGCCGATCCTGGACACGCTGCTCGCCGACCCAGACCCGGCCAGGGCGAGCCGAGTGATGCAGGCGATGCTCGGAATGGGCAAGATCGACATCAACGGCCTGCGCGCGGCACACGACGCGCAGTAGAACGTTGATCTGCTGACGGTACGGTCGGGAGAATACGGGAATGCCGTCCCTGGTACGCGGAGTGCGTGGTGCCGTAGCCCGTTTTTCCCGCACGCGATTTTTCCGTCGCGTCGGACCCACGGTCATGCCGCCACTGGAACGGGGGATCGGTTGGCTCACCCGAGGCCGAATCCAGATGAGCGGGCTGCTCGTGCCGTCGCTGGTACTCCACAGCACGGGAGCCAGGTCAGGACTGGAGCGCGATACTGCGCTCATGTACTGCCCGGAGGGTGCGGACGGGATGCTGGTGACCGGAAGTAATTTCGCCCGCGACAACCATCCCGCCTGGACAGCCAACCTGCTCGCGCACCCCGATGCGGCGGTGAGCGTGCGGGGTCGGCGCATTGCCGTGCGTGCCAGCCTGATCGGCGACGACGAGCGCGAGGATGTCTGGCGTTTCATCGAGGGCCAATGGCCCGGTTATCGGGGGTACGAGCGGGCTTCCGGGCGCATTCTGCGGATCTTTCGGCTCACGCCCACCGGCTAGCTATGCGGCAGTGGTGACAGCGTCCTCCGCCCGATGGCAGGCGACCAGCCTCTGCACTCCTCTGTGCTCATCCAGTTCCGTTTCATGACCTGACCGTGGCCTCGCTCGATGGGGTGCAGGGCTGATCGGCCGCGATGGAACTGCTCTGGCCAAGCGAGCCTTCGTCGATGGGTGGTCTTCTCCACTCACTGCAAGCGCTCACCCACTTCGAAGACGGCGTTCCACTTTCACATAGCTTCCGTATAGCAACGAGGTCTGTGCTTGGTCCATGAGCAGCAGGAACCGCTGCTCGAAGGGAAGAGATCATGGACACGAACGAGTCCGAGCCCATTGTCGGTGGGATTGATAATGACGGGCTTGAGCCCGAACCGGGAGTTTCGTCGGTAGCGCCCAGAAAGAAGTGGCGAAAGCGCTCGATCGTGATCCTGAGCGCGGTGGGAGCCGTGATCGTGGCATCCGCCGCGACCGGGATTGCGGCAACGGCGCAGATCGTGACAGCCGACAGTCGCACCTCGTCCAGCGGCACGACAGTCACTCCGCAGCAACCGGGGCCCGGTCAATTCGGCAACAGCCGAGCCTCCACAGCGGTGACGCCGAGCGCCACTGCCGCGACGAACGCCCAGGCCGTGGGCGTCGTGACGATCGACACGGTGCTGAAATACCAGGGAGCGGCAGCGGCGGGAACGGGAATGATCCTGACCTCCAGCGGTGAGATCCTCACCAACAACCACGTGATCGCCGGTGCGACGAGCATCAGCGTGACGGTGGTCTCGACGGGAGCGGTCTACGTCGCAGACGTCGTCGGAACCGATGCGTCGAGCGACATAGCTGTGCTCCAACTCGAAAATGCGTCGGGACTCAGCACCGTGACCACGGACACGACAACGCAGACTGCCGTCACGAACGATGTGACCGCCGTCGGAAACGCGGGTGGAACGGGCACCCTCGTCGCGGCCAGCGGCCAGATCACGGCCGTCGGCCAGGCGATCACTGCGTCAGGCGACGGCACGAGCGGCTCTGAGGCTCTCAGCGGACTCATCGAGACCAACGCGAACGTTGTCGCGGGAGATTCAGGCGGTCCGCTCTACGACGCTGGCGGCGAGGTTATCGGTATCGACACGGCCGCGTCCTCCGGTTCGTCGACGGTGGCCGGTTATGCGATCCCGATCGGCACCGCGCTCGGTATCGTGAACCAGATCGGAGCGGGCGCCGAGACCTCCACCATCACGATCGGCTATCCCGGATTCCTCGGGGTGGAGATCGGCGGGACGGTGGTTGGCACAACCGTCGGGGCAACCGTCGGGGGTGTCATTGCGGCAACACCCGCCGCCGCCGCAGGGCTGGTGGCCGGTGACACGATCACGGCCGTGAACGGCTCAGCGGTGGCCTCCGCCTCCCAGCTCAGCCAGCTGCTGAGGAACTACAAGCCCGGCGACTCTGTCACGATCGGCTGGACCGACGCCGTCGGCGGTATCCACTCGGCCAGCATGGTACTGATCCAGGGACCAGCAGACTGAACGATCGACACGCGGCCGGTCACGCTCCGAGCGATGGCCGGCCGCGCTTTCGATCGCCCGGCCCACTCGGCCAGCGGCTTTTCCCTATGGCGCGGATGCT
Source organism: Microbacteriaceae bacterium (assembly GCA_025465035.1). Classification (GTDB taxonomy): domain Bacteria; phylum Actinomycetota; class Actinomycetes; order Actinomycetales; family Microbacteriaceae; genus Lacisediminihabitans. Next base: position 26,877 of record JAODMH010000021.1, read on the forward strand.
GCCGGGGCAATCAGGTCGCTTTCTGTGCTGATTGGGGCGGAGAATCGAGGCATGGCCCGCCGAGGTCGAGTATGAAGTCCGCGGTCCAGCGGACTTCCTGGCCTTCGCGCGGGAGGCGATCGGCCGGATGGCCCGTTCTCTGAACCCCTCTTGGCCGAGAGCCGAGGGGTAGATTCAGAGGATGCCCGCATCAGCAGCTCTCCTCATCGACGCGTTCGGCCGCATCCGGGATAGCGTCCATCGGGTTGTCGACGGCCTCAGTGCGGAACAGCTCGCCGCGCGTCCCGACGACGAGGGCAACTCCATCGCCTGGCTGATCTGGCACCTCACGCGCGTGCAGGACGACCACCTCGCCGACGCCATGGACAGCGAACAACTGTGGACATCCGAGGGGTGGACGACGAGGTTCGGGCTGCCATTCTCGGCGGCGGCGACCGGCTATGGACAATCGTCCACCGAGGTCGGCGCGGTGAGCGGGCTCCCCTCGGACCTGCTCGCCGGTTATCACGATGCCGTATGCGAGCGCACCATCGGCTACCTAACGGATCTCGGCGATGACGACCTCGACCGCATCGTCGATCGCTCCTGGGATCCGCCGGTCACGCTCGCGGTGCGGCTCGTCAGTGTTCTCTCCGACGACCTGCAGCACGTCGGCCAGGCGGGATTCGTGCGCGGGATGCTCGGTCGCCGCTAGTCCTCTCCGATGTCCTCGTTCCAGAGCTCCGGGTTGTCGGTGATGAAGGCGCCCATCATCGCGACGAGATTCTGGTCGTTGACGATCGTCAGCTCGACGCCGTTCTCCGCCAGCCAGTCCTGACCGCCGAGGAAGTTCCTGTCGTCGCCGACCACGAGTCGGCCGATGCCGAACTGACGCACCAGTCCGGAGCAGTACCAGCACGGCGAGAGCGTCGTTACCATGACGGTGTCCCGGTAGCTGCGCTGACGGCCAGCGTTGTGGAAGGCGTTCGTCTCCGCGTGCATGGCGGCATCGTCATCCTGTACTCGCCGATTGTGGCCACTCCCGAGCAGGGTTCCGTCCGCCGCAAAAAGAGCGGCGCCGATCGGTATACCGCCCTCGGCCGCGCCCTTCGCGGCTTCTGCCGCCGCGACCGCGAGCTTCTCGGCGTCGGTCGCGTAGATCGTGGTCACGCGACCTCGTCCGCAGCGTCGACACCGACGATCACGGCTGGCGTTTCCTCGATCGGGCCGCCAAGGCGGGGCCTGAACACTCGGAAGAGGATCCAATAGATCAGCCCGGCGAGCACGAAACCTACCAGGGGCGTTAGGTCGCCGATGGGTGCAGCCGCGGCGACGACGCCGGTGTAGAAGGTCTGGTTGGAGAATAGCCAGACGGAGATGGCGCCGGCGACAATGAGTGAAATGATGCCAGCGGGATTCCGATATTTCGCGTGATCTGGCACGATGCTCGCGATTTCGGTGCCTCGACGGAGAAAACGATCGACGAGCACGATGCCCAGCCACGGAGCGATCCAATAGGCGATGACGAGCAGGAAATCCTCATACTTCGTTCCGGCGTCCGCGAGAGCACTCCACGCGATGAAGAATCCGATGATTCCGAACCCCAGGGCGACGATCGCCCGGCGGAGGCGGAAGGGGACCTTGATGCCGGCGGCGAGGAACGACATGGCGCCAGAATAGATATTGAGGGCGTTCGCGGCGATCGCGCCAACCGCGATGGCGATCAGCGTGAAATCGCGGATGACGGTGGGCATGCTCGACACGAACGAATTGGTCGGGTCATCGATCTTGAATCCAGCGATCGTGGCAGCGGCCGCGCCGGCTGCCATCAGCACGATGCAGGAGACGAAGTTTCCGAGGCCAGCGGCCCAAGCTATCGTCTTGGTGCTCGTGGAGGCCTTGAGGTACCTGCTGTAGTCGGATGCGTAGGGATTCCAGCCGGCCGCATAGCCGAATGCGGCGGCAGCGGTCAGCGTGAAGCCCACGAAGCCAAGCCCGCCACCCTTCGGGGTGGCACCGAGATTCGCGTGTGTGAAGATCGTGACCGTTGCAACGAGGAAGATGAGGCCGAGTACGTAACTCGCGTAGCGCTCGAATACCTGCACCAAGTCATGCCCGATGAACGCCACGGCCACCTCGATCACGACGATGATGAGAAGGGCGAGAACGGTCGGCATCCCGGTCAGCGTCGAGAGAGCAAAGGCTCCGCTGACCGAGTTGACGGCGAACCATCCGAGCCCGGCCATCACCGTATTCAAGGCCGCAGGAAGGATGTTGCCTCGACTGCCGAAGGCGGTGCGACTGAGAACGAGTTGGGCAAGCCCCTCACGCGGACCCCAAGTGGACAGGATGCCCTGCGTCAGCGCGCCTAGCGCTGTACCCAGCACCAGCGCCGCCATCGCGGTCCAGAAGCTGAGTTGAAAAACGACCACAGCGAGCGAGCCGACGATAATGGTGGCGAACTCGAGGTTCGGGGCCGTCCAGGTTGCGAAGAGCTGCCAGGGTGATCCATGCCGTTTGGCGGCCGGGATCGCTTCGATCCCGCCGGGCTCGACAAGCGGGGACTTGGTGAGGGTGGCGGTTGCATCTGTCATTCCCGCATCATAGGGATCGACAGGCTTCGCGGGCGAGCGAACCGGCAATCTTCACACGGTGTTTACATCGGCGGCCATTCAGTGTCCTCGCAACCGCTCGATGTCGCGGCGGTCACGTTTCGTGGGCCGCCCGGCGCCGCGGTCCCGCCGCACCGTCACGGCGACCTCCTCCCGCGGCAGTGGGGGAGGGGTGAGGTCGACGAAGCACTCCGCAGCCACCGCGGCACTCACCCGCTTGGTGATGAGGCGTGCTACCCGAAGGGTGCGTTCGGACTCAGCCGTGCGCACCCGCACCTCGTCCCCGACATGAAGGGGTTGCGCGGCCTTGACACGCTCTCCGTTCACCTGGACGTGGCCCGCGCGACAGGCGGTCGTCGCCGCCGAACGTGTCTTCGCTATCCGTACCGCCCAGACCCAGCTGTCGACTCGAACGCTCGACCCGGAATCCATCTCCCGAGCCTAGGCCGTTCAAGCGTCGGCGAGCGCGCCCTTCCACCTGACGAGCCCGCGAACCGTCTCGCTCGGGTCGTCGGCTAGCTTCTCCATCGCGTCGGCTGGTACGAAGAAGTTCAGCGCGAGGAATCCGCGCACTCGCTCAGAGGGATCGGAGACCAGTGAGCGCAACACGTCGCAGGGGGTCGCCTCGTTGCGCGCCACGCAGCAGCGCACGCCATCGTCGGCATCTCTCGCGAGCACCTCGAAGAGGTCTTGGGGGGTGTTGTAGCTGCTCGCGACGCTTTCGCGGATCTTGGGATTCTCATCGGAGGCGAGCAGCCTGAGGCGTCGAATCTTGCTTTCCGTTACCGGGGGAGCCGGATGCTGCGCCGCGACCTCATCTGGCGTGAGCATGACCGGCCGATGGTCGCGCATCGCCTCGCGCTGGGCCGGTGTATTGAAGCGGATGCAGGACATGGTTCAACGGTACTCCGTAGTCCGACCGGTACCGCGAAGTAACGACAGTGCGCCGTTTTGTGGTCCGTGCGGCTGCTACAACCACCGCACGGACCACAAAACGGCGCATTGATCTTGCGAAGACTAGGCGACGGCGGATTCGGCGGTACTGCGCCGCGGAACCCACGGAACGATCGGTGAGGTGCGCTTTTGATAGGCCGCGTACTCGGGGTACTTCGCGCGGGTGATGCTCTCCGTGAAGATCGTCGACCCGACGAAGAGTCCGGTGAGCAGAACGGCGCCGAGCACGGTCCACTGCAGCACCGAGCCCGCCGCAACCGCGCCGAAGAAGAAGAGAACCCACCACTGGGCCTGTTCGAAGAAGAAGTTGGGATGGCGCGAGAACCTGAACAGCCCGGACTGCAGGAACCGCGGGTTCGGCACGCGGCCGGCCGCGACTTCCGTGCGCTTCCAGCCGTGGAAGTTCCACTGCTGCTGGTCGGCCACCGTCTCGCCGACCAAGAAGCCGAGGAAGAGCACGGTGAGCAGTAGGTCGAGGATGCCGAAGGGCCTAACGCGATTCGCGAAGGCCGTCTCGGCCGGCAGCGTGATGAGAAGGAGGATCGCGTTTTGGTAGAGCACGATGAAGAACAGGTTGAACAGCTGGAACTGCCAGGGCTTCATCCGTGACCGAAGCACCGGCCAGCGGTAGTCCTCGACGCCGTTGTATCCGCCCTTTCTCGCGAAATTGAAGGTCAGCCGCGCCCCCCAGAGCGTCACCAGTATTGCCATGACGTCCAGTCGGGCATCCGCGAGCCCGGCGAATGCCGCAAACACCCACACGTAGATGACCGGCACGATCGACCAGATGCGGTCGACCCACGACGTGTCTTTGGTGATGAGAGACGCGATCCAGGCGAAGGCGCAGAACAGTCCCGCGATGAGGAGAACTGCGGTCACTGGAGTCACGCTCGAATCTTATCGCCGCCGCCCGCTTCGATAGACTCGGTCACTGTGGAGCCTCAGCAGCGGAACCAGGTGAGTTCCAGAATCTTCACGATTCCCAACGTGCTCAGCTTTATCAGGCTGCTACTCGTGCCGGTCTTTCTCGGCTTGATCGTGGCCGGCCAGGACGGTTTCGCCTTGCTCGTCCTCGTGGTGTCGAGCGCGACCGACTACCTGGACGGCGTTCTCGCTCGTGGGCTGAACCAGGTTTCGCGACTCGGGCAGCTGCTCGATCCCGCTGCGGACCGCCTATTCATCTTCGCGGCGCTCATCGGCCTCGCCATCCGCGATGTCATCCCGTGGTGGCTCTTCGTGATCATCGTCGGGCGCGATGTCATGCTTCTCGTGCTCGGCATCGTGCTCGCCAATCACGGTTATGGACCGCTTCCGGTGCATCACCTCGGCAAGATCGCCACATTCTCCCTCTTCTATGCACTACCTATCCTGATGATCGGTCAGGCCTTCCCTGTCACGGTCTGGCTGGTGGCGCCGATCGGTTGGGCATTCGCGCTCTGGGGCGCTTTCCTCTATTGGTGGGCGGGAATCATCTACCTTCTGGAGACCGCCCGGGTAATCAGGATTCCGCGGGTAGATGCCGCCGCCGAATCCGATACGCTTGAGCGCTAAGGAAAGTGGGAGGTGCGCGATGCCTGATTCGGATGAGAAGGACCAGAACGCGGAGCATCCTCCTCGTGAGAACGATACGACCCTCCACCTGAGCGTCGATTTCGAGGCACAGCTTGCCGCGCTCGAGGGGGATGTCACGGCGGAAGAGCAACAGGCGATCGCCGCTCTACCCTCTGGCTCAGCACTACTGGTAGTTCGACGGGGGCCGAACGTGGGGGCACGATTTTTGTTGGATGCGGACGTGACTACTGCAGGTCGCCATCCGGATGCCGATATTTTTCTCGACGACGTGACGGTGTCGCGGCGGCATAGCCAGTTCCTTCGGCATGGCACCGCGTTCGAGATCAAGGATCTCGGTTCCCTCAACGGCACGTACTTCGATGGCGTACGCATCGACACGGCCCTTCTGAGCGACGGTGCGGAAGTGCAGGTGGGTAAGTTCCGCCTGACCTTCTTCGCGTCCCGAGCGGATCTCGCGCACCGAGCGAGCAAGTAGTGGCACGATCTTCAGCCCAGGCACAGGTGCCTGGGGCTACGAATCTACTCAGCATCGGTCAGGTGCTCGCGCGACTCACCTCCGAGTTTCCCGATCTCACCCCATCGAAACTGCGTTTCCTCGAAGAACGCCAGCTCATCTGCCCGGCGCGCACCGAATCCGGATATCGCAAATTCTCGCCATCCGATCTCGATCGGCTGCGTTTCGTGCTCACCATGCAACGCGACCACTATCTTCCGCTCAAGGTGATCCGCGGCTATCTCGACGACCTCGATGCCGGACGCCCCCCTGCCCTGCCGGGCGGTTCGACCTTCGCCGCGCCGTCCATGCTGTCCAGCGAGCGACGTCTGCATCGCGACGAACTGATTCGTGAATCGGGTGCGACGCCGCAACTGCTGAACGACGCGGTATCGTCGTCGCTCATCGCGGCCGCAGATCTCTACGGCGAGGAGGCTCTCGCGGTGCTGCGGTCTCTCGTCGAGTTGCAGCGCTCCGGCATCGAGCCGCGACACCTTCGCGGCTTCCGCGCGGCCGCGGAGCGGGAACTGGGTCTCATCGAGAGCGCGCTCATTCCCGTGTCGCGCCGGAAAGACGCGTCGAGCCGGGCAAAGGCGGCGGAACTCGCGCGCGAGATCGCCGGGCAGCTCGAGATCGTGCGTGGCAGCCTGATTCGTTCTGCGCTCTCCAGGCTCGACACGTAAACTGGAAAATCCGGAACAGAGTCGTCTCGGGAGGCAATCTCACCGACACGCCGCGGTAGTAGAGCAGCAAGTCGACGATCCGAGCTCACCGCTCGGTAACGTTGACCCAGACAGAAGTATCAACCATTCCTTGAATGTTAGAAGTGGTCGACAAGGTGAAAGGCAGTCAGATGAGTGAGCTCAGTACCCGTAGCGAGGATTCTCGTTACGACCTCGGTCTGCTCTTCACCGACGGTCTTCCCGACCTCGACGACACGGCAGGCTATCGAGGCGCGATCGCCGCCCGCGCCGCCGGAATCAGCTATCGCCAGCTGGACTACTGGGCCCGAACCGAGCTCGTGGAGCCGACGGTGCGTGGTGCGGCCGGATCGGGATCGCAGCGGTTGTACGGCTTTCGCGACATCCTCGTCCTCAAACTGGTCAAGCGGCTGCTCGATACGGGAATCTCGCTGCAGCAGATCCGCACCGCGGTGAACCAGCTCCGCGAGGCAGGAGTCAACGACCTCGCCCAGACCACCCTCATGAGCGACGGGGCCAGCGTCTACCTGTGCACCTCGAACGACGAGGTCATCGACCTCGTCAGCCGTGGTCAGGGCGTCTTCGGCATCGCCGTCGGCAAGGTGCTACGCGAGGTCGAGACGAGTCTCGTCGAGCTCGATTCCGAGCGGCCGGATGCGGCGGACGAACTCGCTATTCGCCGCGCCTCGAGGGCGTCCTAGCCGAAGTTCTCGACCCTCCGCGATGGGACCGGAGCGGGCGGGCGATTCGGTTACGCAGTGACCGCGTATTCGCCGATCTTCGCCGTGCGGAGCACACGATCGAGCAGCAGGTCGAAGTTGTGTGCCATCTCCTGGGCGCTCTCACCCGGCCAGACGTGCAGCGGCTTCGCCGCTCCCTGGGCCTGCTGGAGCGACGTGCGCTCTGGTAGCTGAGGGCTGAGAACGAGTGGTCCGAACATGTCGCGGAGTTCCTTGATGCGGAACTGGTGTTCGAGTGACTGGATGCGAGCACGGTTGACGATGATTCCGAGCGGCTGGAGACGGGGAGAGAGGCCACGGCGGATCTCTTCGATCGCACGCAAAGCGCGATCGGCGGCCGCGACGGAGAAGAGGCCAGGCTCGGTCACAACGGTCACTCGGTCGCTGGCGGCCCAGGCAGTACGGGTGAGCGCGTTGAGCGAAGGGGCGCAGTCGATGAGCACCAGGTCATAGTCCGGTTCGACGTTCGCGAGGGCCTCTTCGAGCTTCCAGATATCGCGGATGCTCGGGTGCGGTCCGTCGAAATTGATCGCCGATGGACTGCCGATCATCACGTCGATCTTGCCGGCGCGACCCCTGGTCCAGCCACTGGGTGCGATCGCGGCGCGAACGATTTTTTCTTTGGGGGAGGCGAGGACATCGGCGACGTTGAGATGCCCGGCGACATTGATGTCCATCCCCGTCGAAACGTCGGACTGTGGATCGAGGTCGACCACAAGGGTCCGGAGGCCCTTGGCGAAGGCTGCCGAGGCGAGCCCGAGCGTCACCGTGGTCTTTCCCACTCCTCCTTTGAGGGAGCTGACGCTGAGTACATGCACAAGAAGAGACGATACCTTCACTAGTCTGAAAGAACCTAAATCTTCGCGTTGCGGATGCAGCGAATCGCGGCTGGGCTCTTCCGCCCCCGCCATAAGCTGGCCGGAGTCGGAAAGGACCAGATGTTCACAAAGATCCTCGTGGCCAATCGCGGTGAGATCGCGATTCGTGCCTTCCGTGCCGCCTATGAGCTTGGCGCTTCTACGGTGGCAGTCTTCCCTTACGAGGATCGCAACTCGATGCACCGGTTGAAGGCTGACGAGGCCTACCAGATCGGCGAGAAGGGACATCCGGTCCGCGCGTATCTCGATGTCTCTGAGATCGTCCGCGTCGCCCTGGAATGCGGTGCGGACGCCATCTATCCGGGCTATGGCTTCCTTTCCGAGAATCCGGAATTGGCAGAGGCAGCTGCTGCCGCCGGCATCACGTTCATCGGACCCGGTCAGCACGTGTTGGAGATGGCCGGCAACAAGGTCACGGCGAAGGAGCATGCGATCGCCGCCGGCGTTCCCGTGCTCAAGTCCACTCCGGCATCCCGGAATCTGGACGAACTCCTCGATGGTGCAGACGCGATCGGTTTCCCGATCTTTGCGAAGGCGGTCGCCGGTGGCGGTGGTCGCGGGATGCGCCGGGTCGAGAGGAAGGAAGATCTCAGGGCCGCGCTGGTAGAGGCGATGCGCGAGGCGGACAGCGCCTTCGGCGACTCGACGATGTTCCTCGAGCAGGCTGTCGTACGACCTCGCCATATTGAGGTGCAGATCCTCGCGGATGCCACGGGGGAGACCGTCCACCTCTTCGAGCGCGACTGTTCTGTGCAGCGACGGCATCAGAAGGTGGTGGAGATCGCGCCGGCGCCGAACCTCGACGAAGGCATCCGTCAGGCGATGTATCGAGATGCGATCGCCTTTGCGAAGAGCATCGGTTATGTGAACGCGGGAACCGTCGAGTTTCTGCTCGACACTGCGGGGGAGCGTAAGGGCCAGCATTTCTTCATCGAGATGAACCCGCGCATCCAGGTGGAGCACACGGTGACGGAAGAGGTCACCGACGTCGACCTCGTGCAGTCGCAGATGCGCATCGCCTTCGGGCAGACGCTCAGGGAGCTCGGCCTGCAGCAGGACAACCTGCGGCTGCGTGGGGCAGCGCTGCAGTGCCGCATCACGACCGAGGACCCCGCCGCCGGCTTCCGGCCGGACACCGGCAAGATCACCACGTACCGTTCGCCCGGCGGTGGCGGCATCCGTCTGGACGGCGGAACTATCGATCCCGGTACGCAGATCAGCCCGCACTTCGATTCCATGCTCGTGAAGATGACCTGTCGCGGTCGCGACTTCCCCGCTGCAGTCGCGAGAGCCAAGCGAGGTCTTGCAGAGTTCCGCATCCGCGGCGTCTCGACCAACATCCCGTTCCTGCAGGCGGTGCTCGACGATCCATCGTTCGCCGCGGGAGATCTGAGCACCTCCTTCATCGAGGAACGCCCTGAGTTGTTCGAAACGCACCAGTCGAAGGATCGCGGCACCAAGATCCTCAACTGGCTTGCGGATGTGACGGTCAACCACCCGAACGGCCACGGAAACGACATCATCAACCCGGCCGTCAAGCTCCCGAAGCTCGACCTGTCTCGGCCGGCGCCGGCCGGTTCGCGTCAGCGACTGCTGGAACTCGGTCCGGTCGGGTTCGCCTCCGCACTTCGCCGGCAGACCGCTCTCGCGGTCACCGACACCACTTTCCGCGACGCCCATCAGTCGCTGCTCGCCACCCGGGTGCGTACCAAGGACCTCGTCGCGGTCGCTCCGTATGTCGCGCGGATGACCCCGGAACTGCTCTCGGTGGAGGCCTGGGGTGGTGCGACCTACGATGTGGCGCTGCGTTTCCTCGGTGAGGATCCCTGGGACCGGCTCGGGAGTCTGCGCGAGGCGCTGCCGAACATCGCCATCCAGATGCTGCTGCGTGGGCGCAATACTGTCGGGTACACGCCATACCCGACTGAGGTGACGGATGCCTTCGTGCGGGAGGCCGCGTCCACCGGCGTCGACATCTTCCGCATCTTCGACGCCCTCAACGATGTCTCGCAGATGCGTCCGGCCATCGATGCCGTGCTCGCCACGGGCAGCGCCGTCGCCGAGGTCGCGGTCTGCTACACGGGTGACCTGCTCGACCCGGCGGAGGACCTCTATACCCTCGACTACTACTTGAGGCTTGCCGAACAGATCGTGGAGGCCGGCGCCCACATTCTTGCCATCAAGGACATGGCGGGGTTATTGCGCGCCAGCGCTGCGGAGAAGCTGGTGACCGCGCTGCGCGATCGCTTCGACCTCCCGGTCCATGTGCACACCCACGACACCGCCGGCGGTCAGTTGGCCACCCTGCTCGCTGCCAGCCGCGCCGGAGCGGACGCCGTGGATGTCGCAAGCGCACCGATGGCCGGAACGACCAGCCAGCCCTCTGCATCCGCTCTCGTCGCAGCGCTCGCGCACACCGAACGCGACACCGGGATCTCGCTACGGGCGGTTTCGGACCTCGAGCCGTACTGGGAGGCGGTGCGGCACGCCTATCGGCCCTTCGAGTCGGGATTGCCCGGCCCGACGGGGCGCGTCTACAAGCACGAGATCCCGGGTGGCCAGCTCTCCAACCTCCGTCAGCAGGCGATCGCGCTCGGCCTCGCCGACCAATTCGAGAAGATCGAGGATCTCTACGCCGCGGCCAACAAGATCCTGGGCCGCCCGCCGAAGGTCACGCCGTCCTCGAAGGTGGTCGGCGACCTGGCCCTGGCCCTCGCGGCCGCGAACGCCGACCCGGACGACTTCGAGCAGAATCCGGACAGATACGACATCCCCGACTCGGTAATCGGCTTCATGGCCGGTGAACTCGGCGATCTGCCGGGTGGATGGCCAGAGCCGTTTCGCAGCAAGGTGCTCGCCGGCCGCAAAATCAAGATCGGCGTCGAGGACATCATCGAGGGTGATAGGACGGCGCTGGCCGGAGATCCGAAGTCGCGTCGCTCCACGCTCAACCGGCTGTTGTTCCCCACGCCGACGAAGCAGTTCGAGGAGGTACGCGAACTCTACGGCGACCTTTCCGTCGTCGACACCGTCGACTACCTCTACGGTCTGCGCCAGGGCACGGAGCATGTGATCGAGATCAGTAAGGGCGTCAGCCTCTTCGTCGGCCTCGAGGCGATCGGGGAGGCCGACGACAAGGGCATGCGAACGGTGATGACCACCCTCAACGGTCAGCTGCGGCCGGTCTTCGTGCGGGACCGCGGGATCGCCGTGGAGAGCAAATCGGCGGAGAAAGCGGATGCGACCAAGCAGGGCCACGTCGCGGCCCCGTTCTCCGGCGTGGTCACACTCCAGGTCGCAGAGGGAGACCGGGTCGAGGCGGGACAGAGCGTCGCCTCGATCGAAGCCATGAAGATGGAGGCGGCCATCACCGCGGCCATCGCTGGCATCGTCCGCCGTCTGGCCGTGCCCAAGACCCAACAGGTGGATGGCGGCGATCTCCTCCTCGAGATCGAGCCAGCCTGACTGGCTCCGACCCGAGTACCGTTGCACGGTGGGGGCCGGATAAACTAGAGGGCTCGACCCGACGGAAGGCGTTGTTGTCATGACAACAAGAGGCAGACAATCTGACGAGCATGGGCTATACCCGGACTCTGAGAGTGATGTCGACCTGATCGACACGCCATCCGACGACCTGGCGTCCAGCCTGCCGGAGAGCCTCACCATCGAAGTGAGTCTCCCGAACACCGTTCACGCGGCACCCGATGACGAGCTCGCCGTCGCAATCGTCGAAAAGCCTGTCGATCCGGGACTCGTCGAAGTAATGGAGCCGACCACGATGTCCATCACGGTCGTCGCACCGCTGGTGGAGCCAGAACCGGAACCAGCAGCACCGGTCATCCCGGAACTGCCGGGCAACGACGACCGGGCGCTCAGCAGGCGGGACCGGATGCGTACCGAGGCGTCGAGTACCCCGGAGGCCGCCGGCATGCTGACGGCCGATCGTCTGATCAACCGGCGCAGAAAGAAACGCACGAAGCCAGAGGGCGGCCTGAACGCGTTCCTGTACGCGATCACGCTCCATGCTGTGAATCGGGGGGATTCTCCCAAGGTGCGCGCGCGCAAGGCGATCGAGGCACGCATCGATAAGCGGTTCGAGGGCGGGGCCCGCTTCATTCCGGTGCTGACTCGCAAGGGCGGGGTCGGCAAGACCACGATCACCGCACTGCTGGGCATGGCGCTCTCCGATACCCGCGAAGACCGCGTGATCGCGATCGATGCGAACCCCGACCGGGGAACGCTCTCCGAACGGGTCAATAAGCAGACGCGGTCCACCGTGAGGGATGTCGTGACCCTGGCTCCGACCATCACCAGCTTCAACGATTTCACCGCAATGGTGTCGCGTGACGAGACCCGCCTCGACATCCTCGCCTCGGACACCGACCCGCTGCTGTCGGAGGCCTTCGACGAGAACGACTACAACGTGGTCGCCGACCTCGCGGCCCGGTTCTATTCGATCGTGCTGACCGACTGTGGAACGGGCATCGTGCACTCCGTCATGCGTGCGACCCTGCAACGGGCCGACTCGGTGGTGATCGTCTCGGGCGGCAGCGTCGACGAGGCACGTCTCGCCTCCGAGACCCTCACCTGGCTCGAGGCCAACGGCTATGGCGAGCTCGTGCGCAACGCCGTGGTGGCGCTCAACACCGCGACGCAGGGCACCAACCTGGTCAAGCTCGAAGAGATCGAGGCCCACTTCAAGTCACGGGTGCGCGAGATCGTGCGCATCCCATACGACCCCCAGCTCGCGGCCGGTTCCGTCATCAACTACAAGGACCTGAAGCCCCTCACCAAGGCCTCCGCGCGGGAACTGGCCGCCCTCGTGACGGACGGCCTCCCGGTTCGTCAGGGCGCCTGAGCGTAACAGAGGCCGGCGCGTCCGAGTTCGGCCAGGGCATCGTCGCGGTCGGAAGCCGGGAAGACACAAGTGCACGAGAAGAGAGCAAGCAGGCGGGAATGACGGAACGACAGATCAGGCTCTTCGGCGATCCCGTCTTGAAGACGGTGTCGGATCCCGTCAAACCGACCGATGACGTCAGGGGCCTCGTCGAAGACCTCGTGGAGACGGTCAAGGTGCCTGGTCGCGCCGGCGTCGCGGCCCCGCAGATCGGCGTGAATCAGCGCGCGTTCAGCTACAACGTCGACGGCAAGGTCGGCTACGTCATCAATCCCGTGGTCGTCGAACTCTCCGGCGAGCCCGAGCTCATGGACGAGGGTTGCCTTTCCGTGCCCGGGTTCTATTTCCCGCGTCTGCGCTATCCGTCCGCGCGCGTTGCCGGCGAAGATCTCGACGGCAACCCCATCGAACTGAGCGGGACGGGAGTCATGGCGCAGGCGTTGCAGCACGAGACAGATCATCTCGACGGCAAGCTCTACATCGACGGCCTCGAAAAGGGCGTCAGGCGCGAAGCCATGCGACTCATCCGCGAGTCCGACTGGTTCTAGGCGGTCAGAGCGGGACGCCCTCCGTTGTGGGGGCGCCCTGATACATTCCCTCGATCACGTCGGCGTAGTCCTTCATGATGACGTTGCGCTTGATGCTGAGTTTCGGCGTCAGGTGCCCGCTCGCCTCGGTGAGGTCGCGGGGGAGGATCACGAACTTGCGGATGGACTCGGCTCTTGAGACCGTCGAATTCGCGGCGTCCACCGCCCGTTGGACCTCCGCGACTACCTTGGGATTGGCGATGGCGTCGGCGACACTCATGCCGGCGTCTTCTCCGTTGTTGTTGAGCCAGACCGGGAGCATCTCTTCATCGAGCGTGATGAGCGCCGAAATGAATGGCTTCTGCTCGCCGACGACGATCACCTGTCCGACGATCGGGTTGGCGCGGATCGGGTCTTCGAGCTGGGCTGGGGAGACGTTCTTTCCTCCGGCCGTGACGATGATCTCCTTCTTGCGCCCGGTGATCGTGAGGTAGCCGTCCTCGTCGATTTCCCCGATGTCGCCGGTCTTGAACCACTCGCCGTCGAAGACCTCTGCGGTCGCTTCCGGGTTCTTCCAGTAGCCGTCGAAGATGTCGATACCCTTGGCCTGGATCTCGCCGTCCGCGGCGATGCGCACCGACATTCCGGGAAGGGGCGGCCCGACCTTGCCGATCTTGAAGTTCGACGGGAGGTTGACCGAGATGGGCGCTGTCGTCTCCGTGAGCCCGTAGCCCTCGAGAATGGTGATGCCCAGGCTGCGGTAGAAGTGCCCGAGACGCAGGCCGAGCGGGGCGGATCCGGAGACCGCGTACATGACGTTGCCGCCCATGGCCGAGCGGATCTTGGAGAGTACGAGCCGATCCAGCACGGCGAACTGGAGCCTCAGCCCGAATGGCACGCTCCCGGCATCCAGCGCCTTCGAATGGGCGATCGCGACCGCCGCCGCCCTCCGGAAAATCGAGCCCTTTCCGCCGGATTCCGCCTTCTGCTCCGAAGAGTTGTAGACCTTCTCGAACACCCGCGGTACCGCGAGCAGGAAGGTCGGTTTGAACGAGGCCATGGCGGGCAGCAACTGCTTGGTATCTGCCTGGTGCCCGACCTTGACGCCACCGTGCACACTCAGGACGGCGATGAAGCGCGCGAAGATGTGCGCGGTGGTGATGAACAGCAGAGTGCTCGAGTTGGTGTTCACGACCTCGGGGATCGCCTTCGCCGCATTGCGGCTCAGTTCGACGAAGTTCGAGTGAGTGAGGATGCAGCCCTTCGGTCGACCTGTCGTACCGGCGGTGTAGATCAGGGTCGCCATGTCGGCGCCGTTGGCAAGCGTGCGGCGCCGCTCGATTTCGATGTCAGGCACTTCGGCGCCGGCCGCAGCGAGTTTGTCGAGATCGCCGAGATTGATCTTCCAGACCTGGCCGATCAACGGCAGGTCCGCATGGACCTCGTCGAAGCGGGCGAAATGGTCGGGCGTCTCCGTGATCATCGCGATCGCGCCGGAGTCCGTCAGGTTCCAGTGCACCTGGCTCGGTGACGAGGTCTCGTAGATGGGGACCAGGATGGCGCCAGCGAACCAGGTCGCGAAGTCGATGAGTGTCCACTCATAGCGTGTCTTGCACATCAGGCCGATCTTGTCGCCTGGCTGGATGCCGGAGGCGACGAGCCCCTTGGAGAGTGCGACGACCTGTCGCAGAAACTCCTTGGCCGTGACATCTTGCCAGCCGCCATCCGCCGTTGGCAGGGCGAAGAGGGCGAGGTCGGGCGTCGCGGTGACTCGATCGACCAGCAGGTCGGTTGCGTTGGCATCCGGGTCTGCTGCGACCACGGCGGGTACATCGAACTGTTGCACGGCAACTCCTTTGGCACCGGTGGGAAGTCTTTTCAGCTTACCGGGGGTAACGTCGGCGACCAGGGGCAAATGGCATGTGGCACCGGCCTTGCCTAAACTCTAAGTGGCGTATCTGGGCAACCGATGAGGTTCGACCCGCGCTACTCATCCGCAGAAAGAAAAGGTCACCCGCCTGTGCACTCCATTGGAATCGATATCGGCGGAACCAAGATCGCTGGAGCCCTGGTCTCCGAACTCGGCGAGATAGTCGCGGAGGATCGTGTGCCGACGCAGGCCGGCGATTCCGAGGCGATCGTGGATGCCGTCGTCACGATGATCGAGAAGCTCCGTCATGGGCAGGATGTCGCGGCAGCGGGCGTTGCGGCGCCCGGGTTCATCGACGCGGCACAGTCAACGGTGTACTACACGCCGAACATCAGCTGGCGGCATGAGCCGTTGCGTCAGCGTCTCATGGAACGACTCGACCTGGACATCACGATCGACAACGACGCAAACGCTGCCGGTTGGGCTGAGTTCCGTTTCGGTGCCGGTCGCCTGGTGAGCGACATGACCATGCTCACCATCGGCACCGGAGTCGGTGGCGCGATCGTCACGCAGGACCGGCTGTTCCGCGGCGGGTTCGGCACCGGGGCGGAGCTGGGCCACCTGCGCATCGTTCCGAACGGCCTGCCCTGCGGTTGCGGCGCGCGCGGCTGCATCGAGCAGTACGGTTCCGGTCGTGCCCTACTGCGCATGGCGAATGCGATCGCGGATGTCGGCGGCATCGGGCTGGGGCTGGCGACGGTTCGCGAGCAGAAGGGCGAGCTGTCCGGCAATGATGTCGCGGATCTCATCGCCGACGGCGACGCGGGCGCACTGCAGGCACTGCGCGAGCTCGGCGGTTGGCTCGGGGAGGCCTGCGCGTCGCTCAGTGCGGTACTCGACCCCCAGCTCTTCGTCTTCGGGGGCGGAGTCGCTGTCGCAGGTGATCTGCTGCTCGATCCGATCCGCGAGGCGTTCCTCTCGCATCTTCCGGCGCGTGGCTATCACCCGGAACCCACGTTCGTGATCGCCGAACTCGTCAACGATGCCGGGGTCGTTGGTGCCGCGGATCTCGCGCGACTGCACGTCGAGTCGCGATAGAGTTTGCTATCTCTCGAAGGCGGGGCTGAATGTTCTACTGGT
>JAODMH010000053.1 GCA_025465035.1 Microbacteriaceae bacterium
CGCGCCCACAAGCCGAACATGTCGGCGGCGGCGCGCCGCGACAAGATCGTCGAGCTGCTCGCGCTGGTCGGCATCCAGCGCGACCGGGTCGGGGCGTACGCCCACGAGCTCTCCGGCGGCATGCGCCAGCGCGCCATGATCGCGATCGGTCTGGCTCTCGATCCCGAGATCATCGTGATGGACGAGCCGACCACCGCGCTCGACGTCGTCATCCAGCGTCAGATCGTCGAGAAGATCATGGAGCTCAAGGACCGCCTGGGCTTCTCGGTGATCTTCATCACTCACGACCTGTCGCTGCTCATCGAACTCTCCGACAGCATCGCCGTCATGTACGCCGGGCGTGTGGTCGAACTGGCCGCGGCGGACGACTTCTACCGTCATCCGCGGCATCCATACAGCCGGGGCCTTCTCGGATCATTCCCGACCCTCGCCGGACCCAAGCGAGAGCTGACCGGCATCGTCGGCTCCCCGCCGGACCTCCGCGACCTGCCAAGCGGGTGCGCATTCAACCCGCGCTGCCCGCTCGCCTTCGACAAATGCACCGCCGTGGTGCCGCCACTCATCTCGGTGCCACGCATGTCGGAGCTGCGCCCGGCGGAGGCGGCCTGCCTACTCTACGAAGCCGATACCCCAGCCCGCGAGACCGTCGGGGCGGGAAGGGAATGACCGTGGCAGACATCATCTCTGAGGAGTCGAGCGGAACCGGACGACCGACTCCGATCCTGGAGGCTCGTCATCTCACCAAGCACTTCCTCGCCAGGGGCGGAAAGAAGCGCGGCGACGCCAAGGGACCGAAAGTCGTGCACGCAGCCGACGACGTCTCTCTGTCGCTCTACTCCGGTCAGATCACGGCCCTGGTCGGCGAGTCCGGTTCCGGCAAGTCGACGCTCGCGCGCCTGCTGTCTCAGCTGTACCACGTCACCAGTGGCGAGATCCTCTTCAAGGGAAAGCCGGTCAAGGTCAGGGGTGGCAAGGCGTTCCGCGACTATGTCAGCGACGTGCAGCTGATCCTCCAGGACCCCTTCGGCTCATTCAACCCGCTCCTCACGATCCGCCAGCACCTCGAGCGTGCCGCGAAGATCCACCATCCCGACAAGAGGGGCAAGGATCGCACCGAGTTGATCTACGACCTGCTACGCCAGGTGAACCTCAACCCACCGCAGCAGTTCGCCGACAAGTTTCCCCACGAACTCTCCGGCGGCCAGTTGCAGCGATGCTCGATCGCGCGCGCTCTCGCGGCCAACCCCGCGGTCTTCCTCGCCGACGAGCCGGTGTCGAGTCTGGACGTCTCGATTCGCCTCGGCATCCTCAACCTGCTGCGGAGGCTCACGGAGGAGCGCAATGTAGGGCTGCTCTATGTCACGCACGACATCGCATCCGCCCGTTACTTCGCCGCGGAGACGGCGGTGATGTATGCGGGGGAGATCATCGAGAGCGGCCCATCCGAGGAGGTCACTCAGAAGGCGGCACACCCGTACACTCAACTGCTCATCGCATCCGCGCCAGATCCTGGCCGCGACCCCGACGAGGAACGCGTGACGGATATCGGCCAGCCACCGAGCCTGATCGATCCGCCGACCGGATGTCGTTTTCATCCCCGTTGCCCGCAGGCCATGGAGCGCTGCACCACCCAGGTTCCGCCGAAGTTCGACCTCGGCGCCGACCACTGGGCCAAGTGCTGGCTCTACGCGGACGACGTCCAGTCGCCTGCATCGGACGCTCAGGCGGCGAGGCGCCCCAGTTCCATCACCAATGGCAAAGCAATCACGAACGGAATGGCCATTGTCCGCGGAAAGGGGGACCTTCCCGCTAGCGCGAGTTAGCTCCCGAAACGCATTCAACTTCACCGCACAATCTAGGAGTACATCACCATGGCAATAAAAAACGTGTTTCGATCACGACGGGTGATCGGCATCGCGATCGCGGCCGCCCTGGTCGCTGGTGTTACCGGTTGTTCAGCCGGAACGAGCACCTCTAGCAAGAGCACCATCCTCAACGTGGGAGGGCAGGCAGACAACCTGACCCGCGTCTTCAACCCCTACCTCCCCGACACCGCGTATTCGCTCGGTTCGGCACCATCCGCCGGCAAGGGCGGAATGATCTACGAGTCCCTCGTGCAGATCAACTACGTCAAGGTCGGCTCCGACATCCCGTGGCTCGCGAAATCGTGGAAGTGGGCAAGCGACAACAAGTCGATCACGCTGAACCTCCAGTCCGGGGTCAAGTGGAGCGACGGCAAAGCATTCAGCGCGGACGACGTCGTCTTCAGCTACGAGTTGATGAAGAAATTCCCGGCTCTCGACACTCTCGGTGTGAACTTCGACACGATTACTGCCAAGGACCCGAACACCGTGGTCATCACGTTCGCGAGCCCGTCCGAGCAGGACTTCACCACGCTGGTGTCCCTCGCGATCGTGCCGCAGCACGTCTGGAGCAAGGTCAAGGACCCGACCACCTACCAGGACCCGAACCCCGTGGGCACGGGTCCATTCACGCTGTCGACGTTCTCGCCACAGAGTTATCTGCTGACGAAGAACAAGAACTACTGGCAGGCGGGAAAACCGGCCATCGACGGTCTGCGGTTCATCGCCTATAAGGACAACCAGGCGCAGGCGAACGCCCTCGTCCAGGGTCAGATCGACTGGGCGGGTGCGTACATCGCGAATGCCAAGGACACCTACCTCTCGAAGAACAAGGCATTCAACTACTGGGCTCCCGACGTCGGACAGGACGGTCTCATCCCGAACAACGATGTCTTCCCGTTCAAGGGTGACCCGGCCGTCAAGCAGGCCATCAGCCTCGCTGTCGACCGCCAGCAGATCGCTGACTCGCGCAGCTCGCATCCCGCGACCAGCCAGATCGGTCTTCCGATGCCCGCATTCACGGATGCCATCGCGCCAGAGTACAAGGGACTCAACTTCAAACAGGACAAGGCCGCGGCCGTGAAGACGCTCGAGGCCGACGGCTGGACGAAGAACAGCGGTGGCTACTACGAGAAGGGCGGAAAGGAGCTTGCCTTCTCGATCACCTTCCCGTCGGCCTACACCGACATCGCGGCTCCGGCCCAGGTGATCGTCTCGCAGCTCAAGGATGTCGGAATAAAGGTGAGTCTTGACGGTGTCGCGGTCACGGACATCAACAAGCTCACCAGCACGGGCAAGTTCGAGACGACGATCGGTTACCCGGTCGACTCGGCTCCGACGGTGTACTCGTTCTACAACAACATCATGAACCCGGCGTTCTACAAGCCGATCGGAACCGAGACTCCGACCTTCCAGAACATCCAGCGCTACCAGAACCCGGAGGCCGCAAAGCTGCTCGCGGACTACCCGCTGGCCGCGACGGATGACGCCCGCGCGAAAATCATCGCGCAGCTCGAGGGCATCTGGATCAAGGACCTCCCGATGGTCACTTTGTTCTACTGGGGCTACTACGGAGACTGGAGCACCGCAAAGGCGACCGGCTTCCCCGATGAGAGCAACCCGTACTTCGCCCCCAACCCGAACGTGGTCGTCGCGACACGTATCGTCCCCGCGGGCAAGTAGCACGGTTTCACAGCGCGAGTCCGGCCGGATGCCGAAACGCTCCGGCCGGGCTCGCCAGGACCGCGGCCACCTGTCGCGATCCCCGAGTAGGAATTGAGAACGAGAGAACATGACGCCGCAGAGCGCGAAACGCGCGATGGTCATCGTGAACGGCGATGACATCCACCACGACCTTTTGAGCGCCTCGCTCGTCTTTCAGCAGCTGGCCTCCGAGGCCGGCTACGCAACGCGCCGAGCCATCGGCACGAGCCGTTTCGTCGAGCCGCGACCGGAGACAGCCGAGACGGATGTCTACGTCTTCTACACCGCGGGCGGCCTGTTCGACACGGCACAGCAGCAGGCGCTGCTCGATGCGGTGAAGGCGGGCAAGGGCATCGTCGCCCTGCACGGCGCGAACATCATGGGCTGGGAGGACGACGGCCTCGCCCCCGCCTACCGCCCGCTGTTCGAGCTCCTCGGCAACCGTTACCTCTCACACGGACCGGGCCATCACGAGGGCCGTCACACGATCGAGATCGTCGCCGAGCATCCCATCACTGCCGGGCTCGACGACTTCGAGCTCTTCGACGAGTACTACGAGTTCGAACTCGCCGACGACAACGTGACGGTGCTCGCCCAGCGTCACCGTGATGACGGGATCGTGATCCCTGTGCTCTACGTCCGGGAGATCGGACGGGGCAGAGTGGTCTACCTCGCCCTGGGCCACGACATGCGGTCCTGGGGCGAGCCGCCCGTGCGGGCGCTCGTGCGTCAGGCCATCACCTGGGCGGCGGGCGACGAATGACCATGCAGCGCGAACCGGCGCAGGTCGCCGTCATGATGTACACCGTCGATGCCCTCCTCGACGATCACCTCGAACCGACGCTCGAAAGGATCGCCGAGCTCGGTTTCGCCGGAATCGAGACCTACGGACTACACGGCCACAGTCCGTCCGACTATCGGCGGGCGGCGGATGCCGCGGGTCTGGCAATCGTCAGCTCGCATGCCCCCTTCCCGGCCGGCGCCGACGCGACCCGCATCCTCGACGAGTATGCGGAACTGGGGGTGGACACCCTGGCCTGGAGTCTCGAGCGCGAGGAGTTCGATACGCCCGCTGACCTCACGCGAGGTCTGGTCAGGGTCAACGAGGGCGCGGAGAACGCCGAGAAGTACGGGATGCGCGTCGCGTACCACAATCACTTCGCCGAGTTCGCGAACTCGTTCGACGGCCGCCGCGCCTATGACGTGCTCATCGACCAGCTCGACCCGCGGGCCGTGCTCGAGCTCGACATGTACTGGGCGCAGCTCGGTGGGATTCCGCCGGCTGGGGTGCTCTCCGCGCTCGGCGACCGAGTGCCATTCGTGCATGTCAAGGATGGTCCGGCCAGCTCATACGAGGAGGACGTGATGGTGCCAGTCGGCACCGGAACGATCGACATGCGCGCGGCTCTGACCGCCAACGACGCGGTGCGGTGGCACATCGTCGAACTGGAACGCCTTCATATCGACGTGTTCGACGCTCTCGCCCAGAGCTACGACTTCCTGGTCGGCAACGGGCTTTCGAAGGGAACCAAATGAGCACCAGAGTTCTGTTTCTCGGTGGTGCGGGTATGATCGGCTCGGCCGCAGCGGCCGAGGCAGTGGCCCGCGGAATCGACCTGACGGTGGTCACCAGAACCGAGCCGAGACGGGAGCTTCCCGACGAGGTGCGGCAGCTCCGCGGCGACGTTCGAGACATCGACGCCCTGACCGCGATCGTCGGCGACGACCAGTACGACTCGGTCGTGAACTGGATCGGTTTCTCGCCACAGGACCTCGCCGGCCACCCCGAGCTCTTCGCGGCCCGCTCCGCGCAGTACGTCTTCATCAGCACCTGCTCCGTCTATGGACGTCCAGTGCCTCAGCTGCCGATCACCGAGTCCAGCCCGCGCCGCCAGCCGGTCTTCGGCTATGCGAAGGAGAAGATCGAGTGCGAACTGCTGCTCGAGGAGGCCTATCGCGAGGGTGCGCTCCCGCTGACGATAGTGCGGCCCTTCCATACCTACGATCGCACCGCCATCCCAATCCTCTCCGGATGGACGGCGATCGAGCGGATGCGCGCCGGGCTCGGCACTGTCGTCCACGGCGATGGCACGTCGCTCTGGACGCTCATGCATTCGAGCGACTTCGCCAGGGCCTTCGTGCCGCTGCTCGGCAACGGGCATGCGATCGGGGAATCGGTGAATGTCGTGAGCGGCGACATCCTGACCTGGGATCAGATCCATCTCGCACTCGCCACGGCAGCGGGCGTACGGAATCCAACGCTCGTGCACCGATCGAGTGAATCGATCGCGACGGAGTACCCCGCCTGGGGAGAGGTGCTCGAGCACGACTTCCGTCACTCGATGCTCTTCGACACCGGCAAGCTCAAGCAGCTCGTTCCCGACTTCGCGCCGCGCGTTTCGCTCGCCCAGGGGGCGCGCGAGATCGTCGAATACCACGAGGCGGATGCAAGCAGGCAGCGCACGAACGCCGAACTCGCGGCCGCCTTCGACCGCCTGATCGCCCGACCGTGAAAGGCGCGTGATCGACATGGTGCTGGTGGGAGAGCCAGAGGGCGCTCTGCGCGCCGGTTATCCAGAGCCGTTGTGGGTGCAGGCCGTCGAGGCGATCTCCCGGCAGGTCGCCGAGGGGAATATCCGTCCGGGCGGTCGACTGCCTCCCGAACGTGAGCTCTGCCTTCAACTCGGCATCAGCCGGGTGACGCTGCGCAAGGCGCTTACCAGCCTCGTCCAGGACGGTGTCCTCCAACCATCGCACGGCCGTGGCTGGCATGTCGCCGCCGCGGCCCCTGAGACGGCTGCGGGAAAGGAGTGGCCAAACAGCCTCGAAGGCTTCAGCGAAACGGCCGCTCGGATGGGACTCGTCGCGACCTCCAGGGTGCTGCGCAACGCCATCCTTCCGGCGAGCCTCGACCAGGCGGAGGAGCTGCAGATCGCCCCTGGCGCGCCGCTGTTTCACCTCGAGCGGGTGCGGCTACTGAGCGACGTGCCGATCGCGCTCGACCTCACGCTACTCCCTGGCAGCGTCGTGGCCCGCTTCGAGTCCGCCGATTTCGAGGTCGACTCGCTATACGATCTGATCACGGGAGCGGGCCTCGTGATGTCGGGCGCCGACTCGACCATCGAGGCACGAGAGGCTGACTCCTACGTCGCGTCCCAGCTCGAGATCGAGGTCGGGAAGCCGATCCTCGTCATGCACCAGGTCGTCGTCGATCCCTCGGCGCGGCCGCTCTTCACCTCCTCGATCCGCTATAGCGGCGACCGCTACCGGCTTCGAACCTTTTTTGCTCGCGCTACCCCAAGGAACTCATGACCTACGACGCAACCCTCTCGGTTCAGCTCTATAGCGTGCGCGACGACCTTGCGCCCGCCGCGCTCGAGGTGACCCTCACGCGTCTGCGCGACATGGGCTTCACCCACGTCGAGCCATACGACATCCTCGGTTACACCGACGCCCTCGCCGACGCCATCGCGACGACGGGCCTCAGAACGGACACGGCGCATTCCAACGTCGTCGCGCTCGACATCGACGAGATCATCGCGGCCGCCAAGCGACTCGGCATCACCACGATCATCGTGCCGTGGGTCGCGCCGGAGAGCATCGCCGAGAGGTCCGGTGTCGAAATCCTCGCCGCGCGGATCAACGACGCCAGTCGCTACGCCAAGCCTCACGGTATCCGTATCGGCTACCACAACCACGATTTTGAGTTCTCGCAGCACATCGACGGAACCTCGGCCTATGAGCTGATGGTCGAACTGCTCGACCCCGACGTGATCCTCGAGCTCGACACGTACTGGGCCAGTGTCGGTGGAGCAGACGTATTCGAGCTGCTGCCGCGGCTGCGCGATCGGGTGCGTTTCCTGCACGTGAAGAACGAGCCGCCCGACGCCGGCGACCCGCCGCTGCTCGGTGTCGACATTACGGGCCGGATGGCCGAGATCCTCGACCTCTCGAGCGACTTCGTCGAACGCCCCGTCGTTGAGATCGTGGTCGACGACGGCGATGTCTTCCCCGTCTTGGCACGCAACGCGGCCTTCTTCCTCGATCAGGTGCGCGCATGAACGTCGTGAACGTCGGGATCATCGGCACCGGCAACATCTCCGACGAATACCTCAAGAACCTCGGCGACTATCCCGACGTGCGAGTGATCGCCGTCGCGGATCTCGATCTCGACCGGGCGGCGGCACAGGCCGAGAAATACGGCATCCCGTTCTCGGGAAGCTCAGAGCAGCTGCTGGGGATACCGGACGTCGAGCTGGTCATCAACCTCACGATTCCGGCCGTGCATGCGGAGGTCGCGCAGTCGATCGTCGCCGCGGGCAAACACATCTGGGGCGAGAAGCCGCTGACTCTCGACCGGCCATCGGCTAGGGCGCTGCTGGACGCCGCGGCCCACGCGGGCGTTCTGGTTGGCAACGCGCCAGACACGATCCTCGGCGAAGCGATCCAGAACGCTCATCGGCTGTTGCTTGATGGCCGGATCGGGCAACCGGAGACCGTGCTGACGCTCATGCAGGGACCGGGTCCGGATGCCTGGCACCCGCGCCCGCAGTTTCTCTTCGCCCGCGGGGCCGGGCCTCTTTTCGACATCGGGCCCTACTACTTCAGCACCCTCGTGCAGCTGCTGGGACCCATTGAGAGCGTCGAGGCCCTCGGCCACCGGCCGCGATCAGAGCGTGCCGTCATGTCGGGCCCCGACGCTGGCAGCACCTTTCCGGTCGAAGTCTCCACCCACGTGAGCGTGCTCACGCGGTTCGTCTCCGGTGTCGTCGGCACGTCCGTCTACAGCTTCGATTCGCCGGTGCGTCGCCAGAGCTTCGAGATCACCGGATCCGCCGGGACCATGGAGGTTCCGGTCAGCGGATTCGACGGCGCGACGCGCATCCTCCCGGCGGATGGCGACGGTACAGAGTGGGAGACGATCGCGCCTCCTCCTCCCGCTCGTGGTCGTGGCGTCGGTGTGCTCGAAATGGCGCGCGCCATCCGCGCGGGCCGCGAGCCGGTGGCGAGTGGCGAACTCGCCTATCACGTGCTCGACGCGATGCTCGCGGTGGAGGAATCCATCGATGAACGGCGCCCCATCCTCGTCGAAAGCCGAGTCCGAGCTCTTTCGGCGCTCTCGGTGGACTGGGATCCCCGGGCCAGGTCGCTCGAATGAGGTCGTACGAGGTATTGACTGAATCGCCCAACCAGCGGGTAGCGCACGCGGCCTTGGGCTCTAGTTGTCCTAAGAGGTATTGTTTTGGGATATGTTGGTCTCACTACGCGACGAGGGGAGATTCGTGATTCGGGTAGGAATTCTTGGCTCGGGTTTCATCGGCGATTCCTACGCCGAGGCGCTGCAGGACGTGCGCAACGCCGAACTCGTCGCCAACTACTCACGCAATCCGTCCCGAGCGGCTGACTTCGGCGCGAAATGGGCCGCCGACGCCACTCAGTTCGACGACATGGAGGCGCTGTGCGCGAGTCCAGACGTCGACCTCGTGGTGATCGCCCTGCCGAACGAGGTGCACGTCGAGGCCGTTCGTCTCGTCGCCAAGCACGGCAAGGGTGTGGTCTGCACCAAGCCGCTCGCGCGCACCGGCAAGGAGGCGGCGGAGATCCTCAGGATCGTGACGGATGCGGGCGTCTGGCACGGTTATGCGGAGAGTTCGGTCTTCTCGCCCAACGTCGCCAAGGCCCACGAGATGATCAGGGCGGGCGGCATCGGTGAGGTGCTCACCATGCGGGCCCGCGAGGCACACTCCGGTCCGCACGCCACGCACTTCTGGGATGCCGAGACGGCCGGCGGCGGCGCGCTGCTCGACATGGGCTGCCACACCGTCGAGTCCGCTCGCAATATTTTCGGCAAGGACAACGACATCGTCGAGGTATTTGCCTGGGGCGCGACCCTCGTGCACGGTGACAAGACCACCGGCGAGGACACCGCGGTGGCACTGCTGAAGTTCGCCGGCGGACAGCTCGCCACCATCGAATCCTCCTGGATCGAGAAGGGCGGCATGCAACTGCGGCACGAGATCGTCGGCTCGGCCGGCCGACTCGTGACCGACACATCCGTCACTCCCGTCTGGGGGTTCATCGGCAACCCCGTCGGCTACACCGTGGAAAAGGCGGATGCCGACACCGGCTGGGTCTATCCAGTGCCGGAGGAGACTCGCGCCTATGGCTTCTCGCAGCAGATGCGTCACTTCGTCGACTGCTTCGCCAAGGGTGAGGTGCCCCGCGAGACCTTCGAGGACGGCTACGTCGTCAACCGTGTCATCGACGCCTGCTACGCGTCGATGAAGTCGGGCACCTGGGAGAAGGTTCCGGCACAGTCATGACCGTCAGTCCAGAAGAGAGCAGTGGAGAAACCGTGACCAGTCCCCAGCATCCCGTCGCCCCGCTCGTCGTCGCGGCGCTCGCCACTGTCGGTGCGAGCGAAATCTCCGCGGTGCACGCGATCCTCCACCGTGCGGGACTCGTCACGCCGACGACCCACTTCGCCTATCTCGGCCTGCTCGAACCGGACAAGCGCGAACTCTTCGCCGGCGACATCCGCAGCCGTCACTTTCGCGTGATGCTCGTCGACATGTCGTCGGGAGACCAACACGACGTCGTGGTCTCACCCTCCGACGATGCCATCGTCACGGACCGGGTACTCGATCCGGTGCGCGATGGCCAGATGCCCGTCGTGCTGCTCGAGTTCGGTCTGGTCGAAGAGGTCATCCACCAGGATGAGCGCTGGCTCGCCGCGATGGCGAGGCGCGGGCTGACGGATGTCTCCAAGCTGCGGGTGAATCCGCTCTCGGCCCAGGTGGCCCAGAACGATGACGAGGCCGGGCGACGCCTGCAGCGCTGCTTCACCTTCGTACAGAACACTCCGGAGGACCTCGGCTGGGCGCATCCGGTGGACGGCGTCACGGTGATCATCGACGTGGTCACGCGCGAGGTGCTCGACGTGATCGACTACGTCGACCTGCCGGTTCCCCAGGAGGACGGCAACTTCCACCTCGCATCCTGGGTGGACGAACCGCCGCGTGCGGGGTTGAAGCCGATCGAGATCACGCAGCCGGAGGGTCCGAGCTTCACGATCGATGAGAACCAGGTGCTGAGCTGGGCCGGCTGGAATCTGCAGGTCGCCTTCGACCAGCGCGAGGGCCTCGTGCTGCGTAACGTCACGATCGAGGACCACGGCACACCTCGTCCGGTGCTCTACCGGGCGTCCATCGCCGAGATGATGGTTCCATACGGCGACCCGAGTCCCCAGCGCTGGTTCCAGAACTTCTTCGACTGCGGCGAATATCTGCTCGGCGGCTTCGCGAACTCGCTCGAGTTCGGGTGCGACTGCATCGGCGACATCACCTATCTGGACGCCGTCGTCGCTGGCAACGACGGACAGCCGAGGGTGATTCCGCAGGCCATCTGCATCCACGAGGAGGATGCCGGCATCCTCTGGAAGCACTCCGATAACTGGAACGGATCATCCGACTCGCGCCGCAATCGGCGGCTGGTCGTCTCCTTCTTCGTCACGGTCGGCAACTACGACTACGGCTTCTACTGGTATTTCTCTCTCGACGGCAAGATCGAGTTCGAGGTCAAGGCGACCGGGATCGTCTTCACCTCCGCCTATCCCGGCGATGGCGCCGACGGTTCGCCCTATCCGTTCGCGTCAGAGCTCGCCCCAGGCCTCGGCGCCCCGTACCACCAGCACCTGTTCAGCGCCCGCCTCGACATGATGGTCGACGGGCTGGACAACTCCGTCGACGAACTCGAGGCGATGCTGATGCCTCGAGGGCCGCAGAATCCGCACGGCACGGGCATCACCCAGCGCGTGACGCGGCTGCACGACGAGTCGGAAGCGCAGCGAATGGCCGACAATTCGAAGGGCAGGGTCTGGCTGGTCTCGAATCCCAACGTCCAGAATCGTCTGGGTCGCGACGTCGGCTATGCCCTCTACCCTGAGGGGCAGCCGACGTTGCTCGCCGACAGCGAGTCCGACATCTACCGGCGCGCCACCTTCTCGACCAGGCACCTCTGGGTCACCCCCTATGAGCCGGACGAACTCTATCCCGCGGGTGACTTCGTCAACCAGCATCCGGGTGGCGCGGGGTTGCCGGAGTGGGTGAAGGGCAACCGCAACGTGGAGAACACCGACATCGTGCTCTGGCACACGTTCGGGCTCACCCACTTTCCCCGCGTGGAGGACTGGCCGATCATGCCGGTCGACTCCACCGGCTTCGTGCTCAAGCCGCACGGCTTCTTCGGTCGCAATCCGAGCCTTGACGTCCCGGAGTCCATGGGTGACCACTGTCACCCCGGCGGAGAGCACCATGCCCACCACTAGAACTCCGATCGATCACGAGACCAGACAGAAACAGGTGCCACATGTTGGGTGAGTACATCACCTTCGCCGCAGCGAGGGCTACGCAGGCGCGAGCGCTCGAGGAGGCCATCACGCGCCTCCGCGAACAGGTGCTCGAGCAGCAGGCAGCCGGTGGGTACCAGGGCCCCGGTCCGATCCTGGTCGGAATCGGAGCGAGCCTTGCCGCCGCCGCCGCGCCGTCCTGGGCGCTGCGCAGTCGCGGCATCCACTCCTGGCGGCTCGGCGCCGGCGATCATCCCCTACCGTTTCCGCGGTCCGTGCACCCGATCATCGGTATCTCGCAGAGCGGCCGCAGCTCCGAGACTCTGGCGGTGCTCGAGTCGGTCGATGAAAAGCTCCGTTATGCGGTCGTCAACAGCGCGCCATCGCCGATCGCCGATCTGGTGAACGCGACCCTCTCGCTCGGGAACATCGCTGACAGCTACGCCTCTACCATCGGCTATACGGCGACGATTGCCGGTCTCGGGATGATCGCGGATGCCTGGGACTTCGGCCAGATCGATGAAGCCTGGGAGAGGGTCCCTGCCCTCTTCGCCTGGACGGAAGACACCGTCGGTGCGCGTGCGCGAGAGCTCGCGGCGACCTTCGACGGCGTCGCCACGGCCGATTTCGTCGGCGCCGGACCCGCGGTGGGCTCGGCGGAGGCGGGAGCGCTGCTCTTCCGGGAGGTCGCCCGCCTTCCGACGGCTGCCATGAGCACCCGTCAGTACCTGCACGGATCGATGGAGTCCGCCGGTCTGGGCGTGCACGTCGTGCTCGGCGACAAGCGCGAACTCGAGGTCGCCCACACCCTGTCCGGTGCCGGGCACAAGGTCATCCTCATCACCAGCGAGGACATACCAGAGACCGCGACGCTGCAGGTCGTTCAGCTGCCCAAGCTGCCGTCGGCTCCGCGCGCGATTCTCGAGGCCGTCGTCATGCAGATTCTCGTCGAGGCCGTCGCAAAGCGACAGAACATCAATATCGAAGAATTCGTCTTCCACAACTCGGATACCAAGGTGGAGACGGCGCAGTGACAGCGGTCATCGCCGGGATGGACATGGGCGGCACGAAGACGGCGGTCTTCGTGGAAAGCCTCGACGGTGAACGCCTGGTGGAGCTCGAGCTGGCCTCGGGGGACTGGGATGCCTCGCCACCCGCGGCCGCCGCAGCCTGGATAGCCGCGCGTCTGCGCCTCGCGGTGCCGGATCTCTCGGACGTCGTCGCCCTGGGTGTCGGCGCACAGGGCTGCGACACCGCAGAACACTGCCGGGAACTCGCTCACCGACTCGGCGAGATCGGCCTGCGCTCGACAGTCGTCAACGACGCAGCGCTGCTCGTCGAGGCCGCCGGCTTCCACGAGGGAATCGGAGTCATCTCGGGCACCGGCGCGATCGCCGTCGGCCAGGATGCCTCGGGCGACTACCTGATCACCGGCGGCTGGGGCTGGGTGCTCGGAGACGAGGCCGGTGCTCCCGGGCTGGTACGCGAAGCGACGAAGGCGGTCCTCTCCGCTTACGACCGCGGGCTTCCGGATGACGGACTGCTGTCCGCGCTCCAGGCCGCCTTCGCGGTCGACGGACCGGCGGCACTCGCCAGGGCGGTCAACGACGAGCCGACGATGGACAACTGGGGAAGCCGTGCACCGGCCCTCTTCGAGGCGGCGGACGCCGGATCGAAACTCGCACGCTCGATCATCGAGGGCGGGGCCACGCATCTGGTCGATCTCGTGGGTCAGCTACAGAATCGGGGCTCCGTTGGCCTCGAGGTGGTCGCGGGTGGCAGCGTGATCGTGAACCAGCCACGGCTCTACGATGACTTCGTTCGCCTGCTTGCGGCCCGGCATCCGCACCATCGGCCGCACCTACTGGAACAACCTCCCGTCGTCGGAGCCCTGGCTCTCGCCCGACGGCTCGTCTGAAGAAACAGAACCACCAGAAAACGAAGGAGTTTTGACATGGCAATCGCAACGATCAATCCGACGACGGGTGAGGTCGAGAAGACCTTCGATGTACACACCACCGAACAGGTGGAGGCAATTCTCGACCGCGCAGACCGGGCCAACGCCCTGATGGCGGCGACCAGCTTCGAGCAGCGGGCGGAGTGGATGCGCAGGGCGGCCGACCTCATGGATGCCGAGCTCGACTTCGCGGCGGGCCTCGCCTCCACCGAAATGGGCAAGACGATCGGCACGGCGAAGTACGAGGTCTCGAAGTCGGCCCGTGGCATGCGTCACTATGCGGACCATGCGGCGGAGTACCTCGCCGATGAGCGCCCGGTCGACCCGAAGGACGTCGGAGCCTCCGACGCGAAGATCATCTACAAGCCGATCGGCACGGTGCTCGCGGTGATGCCGTGGAACTACCCGTTCTGGCAGGTCATCCGCTTCGCCGCGCCAGCGCTGATGGCGGGCAACACCGGCCTGCTCAAGCACTCCTCCAGCGTTCCGCAGTGCGCCGTCTATCTCGGCGAACTGTTCGAGCGTGCCGGCTTCCCCGCCGGCGCCTTCCAGACCCTGCTGATCGAGGGTGCCGCGGCCTCGAAGCTCATCGATGATCGTCGTATCAAGGCGGTGACTCTCACCGGTTCCGTCGCGGCGGGAGCCGCGGTCGCCGAGGCCGCCGGTCGCAACATCAAGAAGTCGGTGCTCGAACTCGGCGGAACGGATGTCTTCGTCGTGATGCCTTCCGCGGATGTCGTGAAGGCCGCCGAGTTCGGTGTCAACTCCCGGGTGCAGAACAGCGGTCAGAGCTGCATCTGCGCCAAGCGCTTCTACATCCATGACGACGTGTACGACGAGTTCGAGAGGCTCTTCCTCGAGAACATGGCGAAGCAGAAGCCGGGCGACCCCTTCGCCGAGGGCACATCCTTCGGCCCGATGGCCACCGAGCAGGGGCGGATCGACGCGCACGCATTCGTCGAGGACGCACGCTCCAAGGGTGCAAACGTGCTGGGCGGCGGAGAGATCCCCGACGGTCCCGGCTGGTTCTACCCGGCAACGACCCTGACCGGCGTGACGCCGGAGATGCGTATCTACCGCGAGGAGTGCTTCGGCCCCGTCGCCTGCCTCTACCGGGTATCGAGCATCGAGGAGGCCATCGAGCGTTCCAACGACTCCGACTTCGGGCTGGCATCGAGCGTCTGGACCTCCGAGACATCCGAGGTCGAGAGACTGACGAACGAGATCGAGTCGGGCGGCGTCTTCGTCAATGGCAACAGCGCGTCGTTCTTCGGGCTGCCATTCGGCGGTGTGAAGGACTCCGGTTACGGACGTGAACTATCGGCATTCGGCATCCGCGAGTTCGTGAATATCAAGACCATCTGGCAGGCCTGATGACGATGGGGCGTGCGGCGAGTGCCGTGCGTCCCACTCTGCGTGTCCCGCTCGGGGGAGCGCTCGCGCACGGCATCATGCTGATCGTGATGGCCGTCACGATGATCGGTACCCACTCACCGCTGCGCTGTCTCGCCGGCGCTGGCGTGTTGCTGATCGCGGCGATCGCCTATGCGCCGGCGGCCAGGACGCATCTGGTCGGGTGGGAGCACCTGCTGGACTTCTGGGCGATGGCGGCGCTGCTCGTGATCTCCGTCGGCAGCGAGGCTTCTGGCGGCGTCGTAGCCTCGAGCGGCGGTGCAGCACACCAGCACCTGCTGAGTCTCGATCGTGCCGGCGGAGCTATCGTCGTCGCCGCGCTGTGGCTGGGGCTGCGGATGCTCGTCCTCGGCCTGCGGGCGCGCCGCAGTGCGAAGCTCCCGGCGCGGGCCTGGGCGATCTCAGCGACGATGACCGCCGCCGGGCTGGTCGTGATGGCGCTGTACTGCGGCTAGGGTCTAGGCGACCAACTGCTGCGAGCTGTGCTCCTTGAGCAGTTCGGCAGCTGGCGGGTCGATCTCCACGGCCTTGGTGGTGGGCGGTGCGAAGCGAGCCCACTCCGGCGGGGCCACGTATCCCGCGGTCTGCACGGCGGCAGTGGTCTGGGGTGCCGCGACGGGCCGTTCATCGATCGTCTCCACGACGGGCTGGGCCGAGTGCACATTGGCGGCGGGCTGGTGCGGGGCGACGTGGGCGGCAACATCCCAGGCGAGTCGCTCTGCCACCGTCTCGCCGAAGATCGCGCCGCCGTCGCCGGGCTTGCGGAAGTCGATACTCCACATGCCGCCGGCGCCGATCGCGGCGGTCAGGCGCTCGCGAACGAGTTCGTAGACGAGCTCCTGTAGTTCCTCGTACTCCGCTGGGCTGACCTCGCGGGTGCGCTTTCCTGCATCGGACATCTCGGCTGACCTTCAATCACACGGAACGATCGTTCCCTCATTATGCGATTGCGGGCCCGATGGGGGCCGGAGGACACGCCGCCGACCCCCATCGGGGAATCTGCCTCAGGGTTTCGCGTCGAAGACTTCCTTCTCCATGGCTTCGTAGCCCTCTGTCTGCGGGTCGCCGTGCAGTCCGCCGCTCAGTGCGTACTCCTCCTCCGGAGAGAGCACGAGGCCCTTGCGTCCGAAGAGGGCGAACAGTGCAAGACCGATCACATAGACGATGATGATCGCCACGATTGCGGGCAGGAACGCCGGGTTGAAGAACAGGAACCCGATGAAGATCAACAGGGAGATGACGCCGGCAACGACGGCGCCGGGGATGCCGACGGGGCTCAAGTACGGCCGCTTCGCGTTCGGAAACTTCTTTCGGAGGATCACGAACGCCACCATCTGAAGGATGTAGGAGACCACGGCACCCCATACGGCGATGTTGAGGACGATCGCGCCGGCGGCGCTGCCCGCGCCTCCGGTCGCGTCGACCACGGCGAGTGCCACGAACCCGATGACCGCCCCGACGAGCAGAGCCACCCACGGCGTCTGCCGCTTGCCGGTGAGGGAGAGGAATTTCGGATAGTAACCTGCGCGGGACAGCGAGTACATGTTGCGGCCATAGGCGAACATGATGCCCTGGAGCGAGGCGAGGAGACCGATGAGCGCGAATAGCGCGAGGACGGCCGCCGCACTCTTCGGCAGAAATGCGCGGAATCCGTCGAGCAGAGGTTCGGCCGATGTCCCCATCTTGGTCGACCCGGTGACCGCCGTGTTCACGACGAAGATGACGACACCGCAGACGATGAGCGTGACATACGCCCAGATACCGGCTCGCGGGATGTCCTTGGCCGGGTCGTGCGCTTCTTCCGCCGCCAGCGGCAATTCCTCGATGCCGAGGAAGAACCACATCGCGAACGGGAGCGCGGCGATGATCGGAACGATCCCTCCCGGCAGGAAGGTCGACCCACCAGGCTGCACTTTCGTGTCGAAGAGGCTGCCGAAGTGCACAGCGCCGTTGGCAAAGGCGAGGATGACGAAGACCGCGAGGATCGCGATCGAGATGATCGAGACGATTATCGCGAACTTGAATGAGACGTTGGCGCCGGCCGAGTTGAGCAGGATGAAGATGGCATAGAGGACGATCCACCAGACCCAACCGGGAAGGTGCCAGCCCAGGAGGTCGCTGGTGATGTTATCGGCATAGGAGGCCGAGAAGTACACCACGACCGCGGTGGTCGCGACGTACTCGATGGATTCGGCGAGGCCGTTGACGAAGCCGCCCCACGGCCCCATCGCCGCTCGAGAGAAGGAATATGCGCCACCGGTATGCGGCATGGCTGCCGACATCTCGCCGATCGAGAACAGCATGCCGAAGTACATGATGATGACGAGCACGACAGCGATCGACATGCCCCCGAATCCCGCGGTCGCAAGCCCGAAGTTCCACCCGGAGAAGTCGCCGGAGATGACGGCGGCGATGCCGAGCCCCCAGATGCCCCAGAATCCGGCGCTGCGCTTGAGGCTGCGCTTTTCGAAATAGCCGGCGGCTGCCTTCGTGTAGGTGACTCCGCCGTATTTATTTTCGGCGGCCTTGTTCTCTGCCATGCATTCCTCCAGGACGGATATGTCGGATGGGTTTGGGACGACCGGGCCGCAGAAGGCGGGGTTATCGGAGAGCATGGCGTTTATTGGTACCGCTTGTCTACCTTTAGATGTAAATAGCTTGTTACGGGATCGTCGGATTGACGGGCCGGCGCGTGGTGTAATGGTCGGAGAATGCCCGATCGATGAGGAGAACGCGATGGCCGTACGCACCGGAATGCTCAGCACGGACGAGCTCAATGTGCTCATCGATGCCGGCGAGATCGATACGGTCATCGTCGCCTTTACCGACATGCAGGGCCGTCTGGTCGGCAAACGGGCATCCGCTCGTCTGTTCAAGGAGGAGATCAGCAGTCACGGCGCCGAGTGCTGCAACTATCTGCTTGCGGTCGACGTGGAGATGAACACTGTGGACGGATACCGCATCTCCTCGTGGGAGAAGGGCTATGGCGATATGGCCATGATCCCCGACCTTTCGACGCTCAGGCTGGTTCCGTGGATCCCCGGCACCGCGCTCGTGATGGCGGACCTCACCTGGCTCGACGAGACGCCGGTTCCGCCGTCGCCGCGCGAGATCCTCAAGAAGCAGATCGCGCGGTTGACCGAGAGGGGGCTCGTGCCCTACGTCGGAACAGAGCTCGAGTTCATCGTCTTCGACAACAGCTTCCGGGACGCCTGGA
Organism: Microbacteriaceae bacterium; assembly: GCA_025465035.1. Classification (GTDB taxonomy): domain Bacteria; phylum Actinomycetota; class Actinomycetes; order Actinomycetales; family Microbacteriaceae; genus Lacisediminihabitans. The sequence goes on from JAODMH010000053.1 coordinate 18,501, forward strand.
GCAAGGGTTACGTCGGGTTGACTCCGGCCAGCGACTACAACATCGACTACGCGCTACTCGCCTCCACCCGCATGGAGCCACTGCTGCGCGACATCCGGGTGAGCATGGAGGGCGCCGGCATGTACTGCGAGGGTGTGAAGGGGGAGTGCAACCTGGGGCAGCAGGAGATCGCCTTCCGCTACGAAGACGCGCTCACCACCTGCGACAACCATTCCATCTACAAGAACGGTGCCAAGGAGATCGCCGATAAGCACGGCAAGTCGCTCACCTTCATGGCCAAGTTCAATGAGCGCGAGGGCAACTCGTGCCACATCCACATCTCGTTCCGCGGCGCCGACGGCAGCGCGGTCTTCTCCGACCCGTCGGCTGAGAACGGGATGTCGAAGATGTTCCGCCACTTCCTGGCCGGCCAACTCAAGACCATGCGTGAACTCACCCTGTTCTTCGCGCCGAACATCAACTCGTACAAGCGTTACGTCGAGGGCAGCTTCGCGCCGACCGCCGTGGCCTGGGGGCTCGACAACCGCACATGCTCTCTCCGCGTGGTCGGCCACGGTCTCGGGATGCGGGTCGAGAACCGCGTGCCGGGCGGCGATGTGAATCAGTATCTCGCGGTCGCGGCCCTCATCGCCGGCGGCCTCTACGGGATCGAGCACGAGCTGGAGCTCGAACCGATGCTCGAAGGCAACGCCTACGGCAGCGACGCACCGCGCGTGCCGACGACGCTTCGGGATGCTGCCGCCCTGTTCGGTCAGTCCGAGATCGCCCGCGAGGCGTTCGGGGCGGATGTCGTCGAGCACTACCTCAACAACGCCCGCGTCGAGGTCGCGGCCTTCGACGCCGCGATCACCGACTGGGAGAGGATCCGTGGCTTTGAGCGGTTCTGAAGATCCGACGTCGCAGGCTCCGTCGGCGCTGGCGTCGCGTGATAACCATAGCTCCAGCGCGCCCATTATCGGCCTGACCACCTACCTGGAACAGGCCAGGACCGGGGTGTGGGATGTGCCGGCGGCGTTCCTGCCGAGGGTGTACTTCGACGCGGTGACCCGCTCTGGCGGAATCGCCGTATTGCTGCCGCCTCAACCGGCCTCCGAGGAGATCGCGAGCCGCGTACTCGATCGCATCGACGGCCTCATCGTCACCGGGGGAAAGGATGTCGATCCCGCGCGTTACGGGCAGGAACCGCATGAGACCACGGATGCACCGCGCACCGATCGTGATGCGTGGGAGACGGCACTGCTCACCGCGGCGATCGAGCGCGGGCTGCCCTTCCTGGGCATCTGCCGCGGCGCACAGGTACTCAACGTCGCCCTCGGTGGGACCCTGCACCAGCACCTGCCAGAGGTCATCGGCTCCAACAGATACCAGCTCGGCGGCGGCCGATTCAGTACCGTCGGCGTTCTCGCTGAGCCGGGCAGCGCGGTCGGCGCCATGGTCGGCACCGCCGAACTTCCCGTGGAGGTCTACCATCACCAGGCCATCGACCGCGTAGCCGATCGCCTCCGGGTGACGGCACGCAGCGACGACGGTGTGGTCGAGGCGGTGGAACTGGATGGCGTTCCGTTCGGCGTCGCCGTGCAATGGCATCCCGAGCAGACGCTGGATGACCTCCGGCTGTTCCAGGGACTGGTCGATGCGGCGCGAGAGGCGATGAAATGACCGGCATCACCCTGCTGAATCCGGCGAACGAGACCGTGCTGCTGGCCGTCGAACACTCGACTGTCGAGCAGGTGGATCAGGCAGTGGCCCACGCCGTCGCGGTGCAACGGAAGTGGGCGGCACTCGCCCCGGCCGAGCGTGCCGCGGGGCTGCGCCGATTTGCGCGGGCGGTCGAGGACGACCTGGAGAACCTCGCTCGGCTCGAGGTGGCCAACTCCGGGCATCCGATCTCCCAGGCGCGCTGGGAGGCCGGGCACGTTCGGGATGTGCTCGATTACTACGCGGCGGCTCCCGAGCGGATGATCGGCAAGCAGATTCCGGTGGCGGGCGGCCTCGACGTGACCTTCCTCGAGCCGCTCGGCGTGGTCGGTGTGATCGTGCCATGGAACTTTCCCATGACCATCGCGAGTTGGGGGTTCGCGCCGGCGCTCGCCGCGGGCAACGCCGTTGTGCTCAAGCCGGCCGAGTGGACGCCGCTCACCGCGATCCGCCTCGGCGAACTCGCGCTCGATGCCGGCCTCCCGACCGGACTCTTCCAGGTGCTGCCCGGTCGCGGCGAGGTCGTCGGCGAGCGGTTCGTCACCCACCCAGACGTGCGCAAGATCGTCTTCACCGGTTCGACCACTGTCGGCAAACGGGTGATGGCCGGATGCGCCGCACAGGTGAAGGCCGTCACTCTCGAGCTGGGTGGTAAGAGCGCCAACGTCGTCTTCGCCGATTCCGATCTCGAGAGGGCTGCGGCGCTGGCGCCATCCGCGGTCTTCGAGAACGCGGGACAGGACTGCTGCGCGCGGTCGAGAATCCTCGTGGAACGCAGTGTCTTCGACAAATTCCTCGGTCTTCTCGAGCCGGCGGTGAAAGCTGTGCGCGTCGGTTCACCGGATCTCGAGGATACCGAGATGGGCCCGCTCGTCTCGGCCGCCCACCTCGCGAAGGTTCGGTCGTACGTGCCAGACGATTCGCAGGTGGCGTTCCGCGGTTCGGCTCCCGACGGTGCCGGCTACTGGTTCCCGCCCACCGTGCTGTTGCCCGGCTCCCGCACCGACCGTGCGGTGACCGAGGAGATCTTCGGGCCGGTCGTCACCGTCCTGCCATTCGATGACGAGGCGGACGCCATCGCGCTCGCCAACGCGAGCGAGTACGGGCTCTCCGGATCGATCTGGACCCGCGATGTCGGCCGAGCCATCCGGGTATCCCGGGGGATCGAGAGCGGCAACCTTTCGGTCAACTCGCACTCCTCCGTGCGCTACTCGACGCCGTTCGGCGGTTTCAAACACAGCGGACTCGGCCGCGAACTCGGCCCGGATGCCGCTGCCGCCTTCACGGAGACGAAGAACGTCTTCATCAGCACGGACTAGGAGAACCATGCCCATCACCAAGATCGATCTCACCCAGCGCCTCGCGGGCAAGGTCGCCGTTGTCACAGGGGGAGCGAGCGGCATCGGTTTCGCGACGGCGAAGCGACTCGCCGCGGAGGGAGCGAAGGTCGTCATCGGCGACTTCAACTCCGAGACGGGAATCGCCGCCGCGGCCGAGGTCGACGGCCTCTTCGTGCAGGTCGACGTCACCGACGAGGCGCAGGTCGACCACCTCTTCGCGGCGGCGAACGAGGCTTATGGTTCCGTCGACATCGCGTTCAACAACGCGGGGATCTCGCCGCCCGAGGACGACTCGATCGAGACGACGGAACTCCCGGCCTGGCAGAGGGTTCAGGATGTCAACCTCAAGTCGGTCTATCTCTGCTCGAGAGCCGCTCTCAGGTACATGGTCCCGCAGCAGTCAGGCT
>JAODMH010000055.1 GCA_025465035.1 Microbacteriaceae bacterium
GGATCACGCCGCGGATCTGCGGCAGGGTGATGTGCCAGACCCGGGACCAGATTCCCGCGCCGTCGAGTTCCGCCGCCTCGTAGAGTTCGGCACGAACCGCGGTGAGCGCCGCGAGGTAGATGATGACGGTGCCGCCGGCGGTCGCCCAGGTCGCCTCGAGCACGATCGATGGCATCGCGGACGCCGCTGAGTTGAGCCACGGGAATGGGCCGAGGCCGATGGTGCCGAGGATGCTGTTGAAAAGGCCGCGCGCCGAGGGGTCGTAGAAGACCTTCCAGAGAAGGATCGCCACCACCGGCGGGATCACCACTGGCAGATAGGCGAGGACGCTGTAGATCCATCCCCGCTTCCGCAGTTCCGCCATGAACACGGCGAGGAAGAGCGGAAGGGGAAAACCGAAGACGATTCCGAGGGCTGTAAACCAGAGCGTGTTGAGGGCCGCCGTGGGCAGCAGGTGGTCTTGGAGAACGTAGCTGAAGTTGTCCAGCCCGACCCAGGTAGCCGGCTGCACGAGGTTCGTGTGCTGGAAGCTCATCACCGCCGCGCTGACGATCGGACCCCACGAGAAGTACGCGAATACGATCACAGCGGGGAGCGCGAACAGGATCGCGCTGATGCCTCCTCTGGACCGCCAGGTCGCAAAGGATTGTGGCCGGCGCTTTCGACCACCGAGGGTCGGCGGTCTCGTTCCCGTTGGAGGTTGCTCGCGGATTCCGACTGAACTCATTGTTTATTCCTGCTTCCCATCCGTGAGCCAGGAGGCGCACCCGTTCGGGTGGCGCCTCCTGGCCGCATCGGACTGTTAGCGGCCCAGTTTCGAGTTGATGGATGTCTCGGCCGCCGACAGCAGTTGGTCGATGTTCGCATCCTTATTCGTGAGCACCGCCTGGATGATCGGGTCGAGCGCAGCGTAGACCTCCTGGGCCTTGTTCACCGGCTCGGGCATGATCGGGATCTTCGCGGTCGTAGCCACGTACGGGTCGAAGTTCCGCACCGGAACATTGATGTCGCTCTTGATCCACCGCAGGTACTGGGCGTTCGTCGAGGCGCTGACGACCGAGAGGCCGGGCAGGCCAACCGGGTTGCCGCTGGCGCTTGCCGCCTTGGCGACGTCCAGAGCGGCGCTCTGGTTCTCGAATTGACGCACATAGTTCCAGTTGATCCACTTGACCGCCGCGATTTTCTCCGCCGCTGTCGCCTTCGGGCTGACGACCTGGAGCGTGCCGCCGGCAAGCGTGCCATTCGTTCCGCCGCTCTGCGGCATTCCGCCGACGCCGAAGTTGTTCTTGTCCATCTTGTTGTTCGTGATGGCGGCGTTGTACACGTCCGGCGCAGCGATCCACATGCCGACCTTGCCCGCGGCAAAGTCCTGGCTCATCGAGTCGAGGTCGTAGAGGCCGTTGGCTCCGATCGAGCCGTCCGTCCACCGCATCGTCTTCATCGTGTCGAGTGCCTTCTTCGCCGGGGCGGCGTTGAAGGTCACCTTCGTCCCGGCGGAGTTCTCGATGGTGCCACCGAAGCTGTAGGTGATCGCGCTGAAGATCCAGCCGCCCTGGTTCTTCGTGCCCAGCGTCTCGAAGCCGGGTACGCCGGTGGCATCGGTGATCTTCTTGGCGTCGGTGCGTACCTCATCCCAGGTCGTCGGTGGCGAGTTCGGGTCGAGGCCGGCCTTGGTGAAGAGGTCGCGGTTGTAGACGAGGCCGACTGAGTACGCCCCGGAGGGAATGCCGTAGACCTTGCCGGCCGCGTCCGTCCCGACGGAGAGCGTCGTCTTGTTGAGCTCCTTGATGATGCCTGTCGAGTTCAGCGCGTCGGTGATGTCGGCGATCTGGCCCTGCTTGATCAGCGACTGCGGATCGGTGAAGGGGACGGCGAAGACATCCGGGATGTTGCCGCCGGCGAGCAGTGCCTGGAAGGTCGTGACGTCGTATGCGGTCTCTGACGTCTTCAGCGTGATGTTCGGGTTGGCCTTCTCGAAAGCGGCTACCTGATCGTCGAACAACTTGCGCGGTTCTGGTTGGCTGGTGGGCGGTCGGTCGCCGACGGTGATCGTCACCTTGTCTGTGGCCGACGGTGTGCCGGATCCGGAACACGCCACGATGGACACGCTCGCCGCCGCCGCAAGGCCCAGGGCTATTGTTGCCCGCAGTGCACTGCTCTTCATCGAAACTCCTCTGTTTCTTGTGATCAGACAACTTTGTCCGTCGAATGACCACGCTGGTAATTGCAGGGGAACAAGCGCTTGTTCACGCCTCATCATGCATGACGTTGCGGCAGTCGTCAACACGCGGCCATTCTCACCCGGCGTGCTCGACCGCCATCCCGGGGGAAATTGCCAAGGTGCTTGACGGACATGCCGTTGTGCTTCACTCTGATCTTAGACAAGCGCTTGTTCATATTTTGGCTGAGACGCACGCAAAGCAGCGTTGGAGTCGACGCCGACTCACCGAGGTCCCGCTTCCGCGGGCCGCGACCCATCTTTGGAGCGATGATCATGAACAACAGTGCGCCGTTTCCACGTCGGCAATTCCTTGGTGCCGCCGCCGCAGTGTCCGGCGGCTTCCTTCTCGCCGCCTCAGCAACGGGGATGGCCGATGCCGGCCCACTTGGCAGAATCGCGATGACGGATTCGCCGAATGCGTCTCCGGACGGCACCACCATTCCGTCGGCCGGCTCGATCACCGACAACGGCGGCCACGTTTGGACCGTCAGCAACGGGGTGATCTACCGCGACGGCGGCACCGTCGGCACTACCTACAACGTGAGTCTGCTGCTCTGGTACGGCGGCATGATCTACCACGCGGGCACAGGCGGGCAGTTCTACGTCTGCAACGCGTCGGTCTGGCGCCCATGCGCCGACCCGCGCACCCCGTTGACGGCGCCGAACGGCATGTTCTACGGCATCAACGGCCACCCTGATACCGCCTTCAGCCCTTCTGTGCTCGCGGGGGTGCTCCAGGGTCTCGGGTGCTCGACCTACCGCATCAACGTCTACCCGGGAGTGATCCAGACCGTCGCCACCATCGCGCAGGAGCTCCAGTCCGCGGGTATCACCGTGTTCCCGGTCATCGATCTCAGCCCGGATCAGGGTGGAGTCCTGTTCGCCAACGAGGGCGCGGCTTACGACTACGGGCACTCCGGTGCCGCCCAGATCGCCGGCGCGCTGCAGCCATACGGGGTGACCATGTACGAATGCGGCAACGAGCTCACGCAGCGTAGCTACATGCTGGACCATGCGAACGACGCGGGAACGAAGGCCGCGGACTGGAACAATGCGACCTGGCCCCTGATGCGCGGGGTCATGCGCGGCATGATCGACGGCGTCAAGTCGGTGCAGCCGGACGCGCTCTGCGGCATCAACTTCTGCAAGTCCGATATCGGCGCGGCCGACGCGCTCTGGGACGGGATGCAGCCCGACAATTCCGGCGGTTATCCTCCCGTACGATGGGATATCACCACCTGGCACACCTACGAGAGCGAGGGTGACATCTTCCACATCGGCACGGATGGCGCCGGCCCATCGTTCAACCTTCCCGTCTACTGCAAGGCCCGTTTCGGCAGACCCTTCATGATGACCGAGTGGAACGGGGACAACCCCGGCAGTCATCGCGCTGCGTACATCACCCAGCGGCTCGGTGAGTACCTCGGGGGCAGGTCCACCGATGGCTTCCAATCCGCGATGTTCTACACCCTCCAGGACACCGACTACGGCATCGTCGACCTCAACGCCAACCCCGTCGATCCTCCGTACACGGCGTTCACGAACTTCGTCACGGCACATCCCGATTCATGATGAGATATGACGTCGCCACGGTCGGCGAGAGCATGGTGATGGTGACCCCGACGGGTCCGGAACGACTCGCGGAGGCCGTGGATGTCCGGCTCGAGGTGGGGGGCGCCGAATCCAATGTCGCCCTCCACTTGAGCGCCCTCGGCCACGCCGTCTCGTGGACCAGCCGGCTGGGCGATGACCCATTCGGCCACCGGGTGCGCCGAGTGATCGAGGATGGCGGGGTGGACACATCGTCGGTCGTCTTCGACCCTGACGCGCGCACGGGCGTCTACTTCAAGGACCCGCAACCCAGCGGTACCCGGGTGTACTACTACCGAAGCGACTCCGCCGCATCCCGGATGGACGCGCGACTTGTGCCGAGCATTCCCATCGCGTCGTCACGGCTGGTGCACCTCTCCGGAATCACGCCTGCGCTGTCCGTCGGCTGTGCCGAGCTGGTCGACGCTGCCATCGCCGAGGCGCATCGGAATGGCGTCATCGTCTCCTTCGACGTCAACTACCGTGCGGGGCTCTGGCCGATCGAGAGGGCCGCCCCAGCGCTTGAGCGGATCGTTGCGCAGGCGGACATCGTGTTCGTGGGGCGGGACGAGGCCGAGACTCTGTGGGGGACGAGTACGGCCGACGAGATTCGCCTTCGCCTCGCCGGACCCGGCACTCTCGTGGTGAAGGACGGCGCCGTCGGCGCGACCGAATTTCGCGACGCGTCGGCGACCTTCGTTCCCGCTCTGCCCGTCGAGGTCCTCGAGGTCGTCGGCGCGGGGGACGCCTTCGCGGCTGGATATCTCTCGGCGGTGCTGGGCGAGCAGTCGGCGGATGAAGCGCTGCAGCGGGGGCACGAGACCGCCGCCCGAGTCCTGACCACCATGTCCGATTTTCCCTCAGGAGTATAGAGAAATGACCGCAACCGCGTCGAACACCTGGTTCGACCACCACTTCGCCGGACAGCCTCTCATGGCGATCCTCCGCGGATTCGGGACTGCGCGAAGCCTGGAATTGGCGACGACAGCGTGGAACCTCGGCATCGATATCGTCGAGATTCCCATTCAGTCTCCATTGGACCTGGAGGCGCTGGCGGCGACCGCGGCTCTAGGAAGAGAGCGCGGGAAGCCGGTCGGCGCAGGGACCGTGATCCTTCCGGCTCACGTCCAGGAGGCAGGCGACGCGGGAGCCGCATTCACCGTGAGCCCCGGCCTCGATCCCGAGATCGTGCGTGAGTCCCTCGACGCAGGCCTCCCCACCCTTCCCGGGGTGGCGACCGCTTCGGAAATTCAGCGTGCCGTCGCCCTCGGCCTTGATTGGGTGAAGGCGTTTCCGGCGTCTGCGCTCGGTCCCGGCTGGTTCTCCGCGATGCGCGGACCGTTCCCTGGCGTCAAGCTGGTCGGCACGGGAGGGCTTCACGCGTCGAACGCCGGTGCCTTCCTGGAGGCCGGCGCGCGCGTCGTCGCGGTCGGCTCGGCCCTCGAGGACGTTGCTCAGTTGTCGCTGCTCGCGCGGTTCCTACCCGCACGAGCGGATGGATCCTAACCGTTCATGGAAATCGGCGGCGCGGTAGACGAGGGCTTCGGTCCCCTGGCGGACGAATTCGTCCGCAACTTCAGCGAGCGCGGTGAGACGGGCGCCGCCTTCTCCCTGGTCGTCGACGGCCGCACCGTCGTCGACCTGTGGGCGGGCATCGCGGATGCGCGGACCGGACGCCCATGGGACGCCGAGACGCTGAGCGTCATCTTCTCCTGCAGCAAAGGCCTCATGACCATCGGGGCACTGAGGCTCGCGCAGGACGGCCGACTCGATCTCGACGCGCTCGTGAGCGACTACTGGCCGGAGTTCGCCCGGCAGGGCAAGGAGGAGATGAGGGTCAGCAGCCTGCTCGATCACCGGGCCGGCCTGGTCGCCCTCGACCGCGATCTCTCGCTTCAGGACGTCGTCGACTGGCAGCCGGTCATCCGGGCCATCGAGCAGCAGCGTCCACTGTGGGCACCCGACATCGGCTATGCCTATCACACACTCATGCACGGCTGGCTCGTCGGGGAGATAGTGCGCCGTGTCACCGGGATGATGCCGGGGGACTACCTTCACGAGCTGTTCGGTCGCTCACTCGCGCCCGACACCTGGCTCGGTATCCCCGACGGTCTCGAAGACCGGGTGACGCACCTCTATTGGGCGTCGCAGCCCGGCGATCCCGCGCCGCTCCGCGATGACGAGTCGGCTCCGCGCGCCGAGAGGATCCGGGCACGCTCGGCAACACTCGGCGGTGCATTCCCGATCGAGCTCGTCGATGGCGACGCGGGTTTCAACGATCCGCGAATCCATCGCGCACAGGTGCCCGGTGCCGGTGTCATCAGTACCGCTCGCGACCTCGCGCGAATCTGGTCGGCGACAGTCGTGGAGACCGACGGCATTCGCCTCCTCGAGCGTGAGACGACGGATGCCGCGAGCATCGTTCGCAGCGCCGGAGTGCCGGCCATCGAAGCGCCGGGGCCGTGGCCGTCGTGGGGGACCGGCTTCATTCTGCACTCCCCGAGGGTGCGTCCGCTGCTGAGCGACAGATCTTTCGGGCATGACGGCGCTGGCGGCCAGCTGGCCTTCGCCGATCCTGACGCGCGCATGGGCCTCGGCTATCTCACCAATCGCCTGCTCCGCCGGGATGATGGGCGCTCTCTGGCGATGCTCGACGCGACGCGACGCATCCTGGGCTGACCGGATAGCCTCCGGTTGCCTCGCGCCGCCGCGATCAGCCCGCGGCCTGCGAGCGTTTGTACGCCTTGAGCGCCTTCACGCGGGCGTTCTCCTCGTTGACTTCGGCGTGGATCGCGCGCTCCCTGACCAGCCAGGCGGGCGGGCTCTTCAGCAGGTCGGTGATCTCGTCGCTCGTGAGGGGCTCGGTCATTCCGGCGCGGGCGAGCCCGGCGTTCGAAATGCCGAGTTTGTGAGCGACGACCGGACGAGGATGCGGGCCGGCCCTGCGCAGGTCGACCAGCCAGGCCGGCGGGTTGGCGAGCAGCTCGTTGAACTGCTCGCGTGACACCGGCTCGTGCTGAAACGATTCGGGCGTGGCGGGAAGGTACACACCGAGCTTCTGCGCCGCGGTCGCGGGTTTCATGGTCTGTGGCGATTTCGCGGGGGTCATCAGGTCAGCGTAGCCTGAGACCGCTGCCGCCCATTGGTGCGGCCGAGCGAGGGGATGCAGTGGACGCCGAGCCCCGCCCCTTCACGATAGCCTTCGTGCCGGGCGTCACCCTCACCCGCTGGACAACGGCCTGGGCCGAGAGGTTCCCGCATATCCCGCTCGCTTTTCTCCCGACGGAGGCTGGTGAGCAGATCATCGTGCTCCACGAGAAGCGCGCCGACGTGAGTTTCGTGCGACTGCCGATCGAACAGCACGAGCTGAGCGTTATACCGCTCTACAGCGAGACCCCGGTCGTAGTCGTGCCGAAGGAACATCCGGTGACCCTGTTCGAGACGGTGACGCTCGCCGACCTCGCCTCCGAAGATCGCGTGCCGGAGAGTCTCACCGCGGCGGACGCGGTGGAACTCGTCGCGGCCGGAGGCGGCATCCTCGTCATCCCGCAGTCGATCGCACGACTGCACGCCCGCAAGGACGTCGTGGCCCGACCGGTGACGGATGCCGCGGAGACTCGCATCGCCATCGCCTGGCTGGCCGAGTGGACCACCCCGCAGATCGAGGAATTCGTCGGCATCGTGCGCGGCCGCACGGTCCATAGTTCGCGCTCCTCCCAGCAGGTCGCGACGCCAGCGCCCCCCGCTCGCAAGCAGCCGCCACGCACGGACGCGCGGCGGAAAATCGTCAAGCGTCGAAAACCGCGCCAGGGTCGCTGAGCACTGAGGCGTGGATCTGGTCGATGATGTCCTGGACGGTCTCGCTGTCCCTGGCATTCACGGGGAGTTCGCCACCTGAGGTGATGGCCTTCGCGAGCCCGCCGTAGAACGCCGGATAGTCACCCCGCTGAAGGGGTATCGTCCGCTCGAATCCTGGCCCGCTCCATACGCCGTCCGGGCTGACGTCGTCAGTGCCGAAGTCGGGGTCGTCTGTGCTCATCTTCGCCGCGAGTTGGCGCTCTTGCGGGTCGAGCCCAGTGGTCGAGAAGACCGCCTGTGAGCCGACGACGCGGAAGCGCGGACGATTCGTCGGCGACACCGCGCTCATCCATAGACGGCTGCGCACACCGCCACGATGCCGCAGGGTCACGAAGCTGTCGTCGTCGCTCACCGCCCCGTCGCGTCGGCGGTCGAGCTCGGCGTGTACATCCTCGACCTCTCCGAAGAGACGGACGGCCTGATCGATCAGGTGCGGGCCGAGGTCGAAGAGGATGCCGCCGCCGACGGACGACGTGTCCCTCCACCCCGCGCTCAACTCGGGCTTCCACCACTCGAACGCCGACTCGAACTGGCGGACCTCACCGAGTTCGCCGCTCGCGACGAGCGACTGCACTGTCAGGAAGTCCCCATCCCATCGGCGATTCTGAAACACGGTGAGTCGCCTGCCCGCGGTCTCGGCGTGCCTGATCAGCTTGCGCGCCTGCGCGCTGGACAGCGCGAACGGCTTGTCAACGACGACATCCAGTCCCGCGTCGAGGGCGCGGTGGGTGAGCGGTGCGTGGGTCTCGTTCGGGCTGGCCACCACGATCAGGTCGAAGTCCGCCGAGCGGGCGAACAGCGCGTCGACACTGGGAACCAGGACTTCCGGACCGTATCGCTCGACGACCTCGCTCGAGCGAGTCGGATCGCTCGTCACGATTGCGCCGAGCAGGTATGCCGGGTCGGCTGCAATGAGAGGTGCATGAAAGATCCGGCCGGCCGTGCCGTAGCCGATGATCGCGGTGCGGATGGGGTGCATGACGACGCCTCTCACTCAGGATGGCCCGAGGCCGGTTGGCAGACCTTCGACGATGGTGTCGACCGCGTCGAACAGCTCCGGCGGGATATACGTCGTCGCGGCGCTGACGTTCTGCTCGATCCTGCTCGGCCGGGAGACCCCGACGATTGTCGAGTGGATGCGTGGATCCCGCGTGGAGAACTGCAGAGCCAGCGCCGCCGGAGAGACGCCGGCCTCGGTGCACAGCCGCTCGATCCGATGGATAGCTTCGAGCAGTTCGGGAGGCGCTTCCCGGTAGGCGTATCGCGTGGAGGCGCCGCTCGCGCCGGCGAGGATCCCGCCACCGAAGACGGCGGCGTTCACCACACCCATTCCGAGCCGATCCGCCGAGGCGATGAGCGCATCCGCCGTGCGATTCACCAGCGTCCACCGGTTGTGCGTCAACAGCACGTCGAACAGGCCGGTGCCGACATACTCCCCGATGATCGCCGTGTCACCGCCGGCGACTCCGATCGCGGTGGCGACCCCGCTCTCCTTCAGTTCCCGCAGCACCTCGACGGGGCCGCCGGGGGCCATCGCGGCGTCGAACGTGGTGTTCTCGGGATCGTGCAGATACACCAGCGGCACAGAACCGAGCCCAAGGCGGTCGAGGCTTCCCGCGATCGAGCGCCGCATCTGATCCCCGGAGAAGTCGCCGGTCAGGAGGTCGCGCGAGATCTTCGTCGACAGCAGATACCCATCGGGCAGTCCGCCGATCCGCTCCAGCGCGATGCCGATGCGCCGCTCCGATTCGCCTGAGCTGTACGCCGACGAGGTGTCGAGAGCGCGGACGGGGCCGGTGAGCGCCGCCGCCGCGGTGAGGACGCCCTGTTCCTCGTCCACCTCGTATCCGAAGTTCTTTGGCATCGATCCGAGCGGAGCTCCGCCGATGGTCAGCCGAGTAACGAGCAGGCCGGTCGATCCGAGCTCATGCCTGCCCCAGCCCGACTGTGCGGTCACTTCAGTGTCCACTCGAAGAAGTCGCCGTGGCCGGCGTCGAGGTACTTGAGCGCGAGTTCGCGATCGAAGTCGATGCCGAGACCCGGTGCGTCGATCACATCGACCTGCCCGTTCTCCACGATCGTCGCTGGCAGTCCGAGCACGATGTCGTACCACCAGGCATCTTTCGCCGTCGGGTACTCGAACGCGATCAGGTTGTCGGGCAATACGGCTGACACCTGGATGAGCGCCGCCAGTCCGAGAAGCCCGCTGCTGACCCCGTGTGGTGCGATCTGGATCCCGTAGAGGTCGGCGAACTCGGCGATCCACTTGAGCTCGGCGAGGCCACCGACGTCACCGGGATCTGGCCCGATCACGCGAACCGCACGGGACTCGATGAGCTCACGGAAGTTCTGCCGTAGGTAGATCTGTTCCCCGGTGTGGGTCGGGATGCGGGTAGCAGTCGTGATCTCGCGATACCCGGCCACGTCGTTCCAGGGCACAAAGTCGCCCGAGAGGAGGTCTTCGGCCCAGGCGATGTCGAACTGTTCGAGCGCGGTCAGGATCGTGATCGCGTCGGAGATCGTCCAGCCGGGACCCATGTCGAGTGCCAGCCGTCGGTTCGGCCCCAGTACCTCCTTCATGGCGGCCACGGCGTCGACGATGTGCCGCATCGCGATGGGGGTCAGCGGTCCGCGATTCGGATGCAGGGGCCCGGATCGCAGATCGCCGTACAGGAAGCCAGGTACGTTTGGCGCCATGAAGCCATGGAGTCCGACGCCCTCCTTGAAGAGGGTGAAACCTTCGGGCGCATCGGCCATGATCCGCATCGACGCCGCGTAGTGCTCGGGCTGATGGCCCTCGAGGACCGGCCGGACACCACCGTTGTAGACCGCGATCCGATCTCGGACCTTGCCGCCGAGCAGACGGTGGATCGGCAGGCCGGCCGCTTTGCCGGCGATATCCCAGAGCGCGATCTCGATTGCCGACACCATTGCTCCCCACGGCTTGAAGCCGCCGAGGCGGCGGATCCGCATCATGCATCGCTCGACCTCGCGAGGGTCATGGCCGATGAGTAGTTGGCGGTAGAGGGCGAGGGTGTCGGCGACGTACGGCTTCGAGAACTCGATCTCCGCGAATCCTTCGATGTCGTCGTCGGTGACGATTCGGACGATGGGACTGCGTCCGATGCGTGCGCACCTGATGTCGATGATCTTCATTCGAGTCCAGTTCGTGTTCGAAGGGGCGTGCGGCGGGGAAAGGCGTCGCTCATCCCTTGACCGCGCCCCCGGTCAGGCCGCCCACGAAGTAGCGCTGGAGCAGTACGAACACGATCACGATCGGCACGGTGATGACCACGGATGCTGCCATCGTCGCCCCCCAATCGACGCTGTATTCCGTTGCGAACTCGGTCAGGGCGACCGGTGCGGTACGGGCGCTCGTCGACGTGGTCAACACGGACGCGAAGAGGAACTCATGCCAGGACTGCAGGAAGGCGAACATTCCCGCCGCGGCCAATCCCGGCGCTGCGATGGGAAGGGTGATATAGGTGACGGCGTCGAATCGCGAACCGCCGTCGATCTGCGCCGCCTCCTCCAACTCGATCGGAATCGCGGCGATCTGGTTGCGGACCATCCAGGTCACCAGCGGAACGGTGATCACGAGATGGGTGAGGGCCAGACCCACCGTCGAGTCCAGCAAATGTAGTCCGGACACGATCTGGTAGAGCGGCAGGAGCAGCACCGTGAGCGGGACGATCTGGCCCAGGAGGATGAACAACGCGATCGGCCGCGATGAACGGAACCGGAAGCGGGCGAGCGCGTAACCGGCGCTGAAGCAGAGGATGAGCGTTATCACTGCCACCAGCAGCCCGACGACGACCGAGTTGAGGAGCGCCTGCGGCATCGTCGACGCCGTGAAGACCGAGATGTAGTTATCGAGCGTCCATGTCTTGGGCAGGAGGGTCGCGGGTACGGAATAGATGTCCCGGCGGCCCTTGAACGAGGTGAACGTCATCACTGCGACGGGGGCGAGAGTCCAGAGCATGAGCGCCGCCAGCGCCACCCAGACGCCGCACGCGACGAAGAATCGCGCGGTCCTCCGTGTGCTCATGACTGTTCCTCCAGGTCGGTCCGCATCGTTCGGACGTAGGCGACCGCGAAGACCGTGCAGATCACGAGCTGCACAACCGCGACCGCGGCGGTGAGCGACTGGTTGCCGTTCTGAAAGGCCTGGTAGAGCAGGATCGGCAGGATGGTGGAGGCGCCGGCTGGGCCACCGCTGGTGGTGACCCAGATGATGGTGAACGAGTTCAGCGCCCAGATCGTGAGGGTCAGCACGACGATTCCCGTTGTCGAGCGGATGCCGGGCAGCACGATATACCAGAGCATTTTTGGTCCTGATGCGCCGTCGAGCCGGGCCGCCTCGTATCGTTCGGCCGGGATGCCGGCCAGAGCGGCCGACACCATGAGCATGACGAACGGCGCCGTGACCCAGATCTGGATGAGCGACACGGCGAAGAGCACGATCTTCGGGTTGGACAACCACTGAACCGGTTCGAGGATGAGGCCGATGTCCATCAACGACTGGTTGAGGATGCCGTAGTCAGATGAGAGGCTCCACCGCCAGATGGTGGCGCCGACGACGCCGGGGATGATCCAGGGGATCATCACCAGACTGCGCCACAGCCCGACGAGTTTCAGCGTCTTCGATTGGAGCAGGATGGCGCCGGCATAGCCGACGATGACGGCGCCGGCGACGGACAGCACCGTCCAGGCCAGGGTGTTGAGCATCACCTGGCCGACGTTGGGGATCGCAAAGAGCGCGACGAGACCCTGGCCTCCGTCCGCGATCGTGCGGACGACCGTCGAGATGATCGGGATCGCCGTCA
>JAODMH010000075.1 GCA_025465035.1 Microbacteriaceae bacterium
TACAGCGTCGACATCTCGAAGATCCGCGCGGAACTCGGCTACGAACCGCTCGTCCCCTTCGAACAGGGGCTCGCGGATGTCGTGCGGTGGTACCGCGACAACCGCGTGTGGTGGGAACCGCTCAAGGAGCGCGCAACCCTGTGACCCGTTACTTCATCGCGGGCGCCGGCGGCATGCTGGGACTCGACCTGCAACGAGCCCTCGTCGGCCGCGACATCACCGCCTTCACTCGTGCTGACCTCGATGTCACCGATCTAGAAGCAGTCCGCGAGGCCGTGGTGGGTCATAGTCACGTCATCAACGCCTCGGCGTACACAAAAGTGGATGACGCGGAAACCCACGAGGCAGAGGCATACGCGGTCAACGCGATCGGCGCCCACAACCTGGCGATCGCGGCGCGGGAGAACGATGCCCGCCTCGTGCAGGTCTCCACGGACTACGTCTTCGACGGCTCCGCGAAATCTCCCTACGCCGAGGGGACTGCGCTCAACCCGATCTCGGCCTACGGGCGTACGAAGGCGGAGGGCGAACGGTTAGCCAGAGTCGCGCATCCGAATGGCACCTACATCGTGCGCACGGCCTGGCTCTACGGAGCCGTTGGACCCAACTTCGCGAGGACGATGCTGACGCTTGCCGCGAGCCACGACACTGTCAAAGTCGTCACCGACCAACTAGGCCAGCCCACCTGGACCGCGGATCTCGCGCGGCAGATCGTCGAATTGCTCGATTCGGATGCCCCGGCCGGCGTCTACCACGCGACCAACTCCGGCGAGGCGAGCTGGTTCGAGTTCACGAAGGAGATCTTCCTGGTGGCAGGGCTCGACCCGGCGCGTGTGCTGCCAACGACCAGCGCGGAATTCGTGCGACCGGCACCGCGCCCTGATTATTCGGTGCTCGGGCACGACGCATGGAGTCGAGTCGGCCTGTCGCCGATGCGCAACTGGCGTGCGGCGCTCTCTGCCGCGCACTCCGCAGGGGCACTCGAGGTCTAGTACCCCCCGTTCGCGGGGCACACGGTGTCGCTGGTAAAGTCGAAACGGGTGAAGCTGACCCCGACAATTCCATTGGAGCGACATGACGACCCTTCGCGTGATCGTCGACCAGATAGTCAGTCCGACGCCGGGCGGGATCGGTCGCTATGCCGAGGAGCTGACCAGAGAACTGATCAATACCGCACCGGCAGGTTGCGACGTCGCCGGCGTGGTTTCGGCATCGCCAGAGCCCGACTACGAGCGCCTGCGGATGCTACTGCCCGGAATGAGCGACCTGTTCAAGAGCACCCTGGCGCGCAGAGAATTGTCCCTGGCATGGCAACACGGCTTCACGCGGCTCCCCGGCAGCGGCATGGTACACGCGCCGAGTCTTCTTGCGCCGCTTTCCAAACACGATCGGTTGAACAACGAGAGCTCGCAGACGATTGTCACAATCCACGATGTCGTTCCCTGGACGCATCCAGAAACCCTGACCCGTCATGGCGTCACCTGGCATAAGGCGATGGCCAAGCGTGCCCAGGCGTACGCCGATGCCGTGGTGGTCGACACCCACACGGTGGCAGCCCAACTCGGCGAGATTCTCGATTTCGGCGACCGCATCCGAGTGATCAGCGCGGCGATCAGCCCGAAAATGCAGACTCCTGTCGACGCCGACACACGGGCCGAGAGGCTGAAGCTGCCAGAGCGCTACATTCTGAGCGTCGGTACCCTCGAGCCCCGCAAGGGCATCACCCATCTCATCGAGTCGCTCGCCTGTGGGGATGACAGTGGCCTTCCGCTGCTCATCGTCGGCCCAGCGGGATGGGGCAATGTGGACGTCGATTCGATCGCGAAAGCTGCCGGCCTCGCAGAAGGCAGGGTGCGAACTCTGGGCTACCTCGATGATGCCGACCTCGCGGTTGCCCTCGACCGTGCCACGGTCTTCGTTTTCCCGAGCCTTGCCGAAGGGTTCGGGCTCCCCGTGATCGAGGCATTTCATTTCGGTACGCCAGTGGTCCACTCAGATGCCCCCGCACTCGTCGAGGTTGCCGCGGGAGCCGGCGTCGTCGTCGCAATCGACGGTCCCGAGAATTATTCACAACGACTCGCCACCGCTATCACGTCGGTGGTCACCGACCCGGTTCTCGCCGAACGTTTGCGTTTTTCGGGCATCGATCGATCGAAAACCTTCAGCTGGACCGATTCCGCGGAAAAGGTCTGGCAGCTGCACGCCGACCTCTAGGGTCAACGATCACGGCGTCGGCGTCGGACTGGGTGCGATCGCCGTCGCCACGAGCTGTCGAATCTTGGTGAAATCGGGGTTACCCGGGTTGATCGTCGGTGGCACCAACTCGATGTGGGCGATGGGGAGCTTGCGCGCTTTGTCCGCGAGATCGACGAACCCGCCGAGCGCGGCCGTCGGGATATCCGTCTTCACCACCTGGGTGCCCGCCTTGACGATGTCCTGGAACTTGCTCAGAATGATCGAGGGCTGGAACTGCTTGAGGATAGCCTCCTGCACGAGCCGCTGCCGCGCCATGCGCTCGAAGTCGTTGCTGTTGTAGCGCGTGCGGGCGTACCAGAGGGCGGTGTACCCGTTCATCTTCTGCGGGCCGGCCTCGATCCAGCCCGCGGGTGTTGCACCGGTGACGCCTCCGATGGGCGTTCTGGTCGGGACGTTGACGGTGACTCCGCCGAGCGCGTCCACCAGATCGGAGAACCCCTGCATGTCGATGAGTGCGTAGTACTGGATGGTGATGCCGAGCACACCCTCCGCGGAGTCCTTCATCGCCTCGATGCCCGGTGAACTGCCGTTCTTCGCCGCATTCGGATAGAGCGACGGATGCTCCTGGCCGTAGGTATAGAGGTAGTCGATCAGGCACAGATCACCGCAGTTGTAACCATTGGGAAAGGGCTTGTAGAGCGGTGACCCCTTGACGAAAGGTATCTGTTCGAGATTTCTCGGGATGCCGATGATGGTGGCCGCGCCGGTCGCGGCGTCGACGCTGGCGACCGAGAGGCTGTCGGGGCGGAGTCCCGTGCGGTCGGGACCTGCATCGCCGCCAAGAAGCATGATGTTGTAGCGACCATTGACGGGAGAAGCCATATTCGTCCCGGCGAAGATCTGGCTCACCGCATCCCGAGCGCTCCCCGCCGTCACGGCCATGTAGCTCGCGGTGCCGGCGGTGACGACGAGCGCCAGCACGGAGAGGGCCGCGATCAGTGGCCGCGCCCCCGGTATGGCCTTGATCAGCCGAATCAGCCGGAGGGTATCGAGGGTGAGCACGATCCAGAGGATCGCGTAGCCGGCGAGTATCACCTGGACGATGGTGAGAACCAGGGGATTGGTGATGATCGCGTAGATGACAGGGTGGGCGATCAGGTAGACGACGAGGCCCACTATCGCGACGAACCAGAGGAAGAAGGTCGCGCCGACACCGAATCGCCCGAGCCTGCGGTTGCCGGCGAGTATCTGGGCGGATCCTGGGATCACGACGTTGAGGGCGACGAGCC
>JAODMH010000084.1 GCA_025465035.1 Microbacteriaceae bacterium
GAAGCCGTCGGCGAAGGACTCGGCGATGGCCAGCACCGAGGCGTGCACCGGGCCTGCCGTGATCGACGGGATGACGGATGCGTCGACCACGAAGCAGTTGTGAAGCCCCCGCAGTTGCAGACCTGGCGTGACCGGGCTCTCATCGCCCACTCCCATGCTCAGCGTGCCGACCGGGTGGTGGTGGGTGATCGCCGCACGTTCGATGAACACATCGATGTCGTGCACCGAGGTGACGGATGCCCCTGGCAGCAGTTCCTCGCTGCGCCACCCGGCAATACCCTCCGATGACCCGACCAGCCGGGCGTGTTCCAGAGCCGCGCGGAACGTGACGCGGTCGTGCTCGGTGTCGAGGTAGTTGGGGTCGATGATCGGCGTCGCGTCGACCGAGGGTGCGGTGATGCGCAGCGAACCGCGGCTGGTGGGGTTGGTCACGCCGAAGAGCAGCGTGTAGGCCCCGCCCGCGGGAACGTCGGCGAGCGCGGGCCGATACACCTCGGACGCGCTCGGGCCGACCACGCAGCCGACCACGATGTCGGCGGGGCCGCTGGTCACATCCAGCCCGTCGAGGGAGAGGTACGTCATCGATTCCGAAAGCTGCAGGCGCGACGGCGGCACCGTTCGCACGGAGGCGTAGACGTTGCCCGCTCCGAGCAGGTGGTCGTGAAGGTTGCGTCCGACGCCGAGCGATTCGACGAGGGTGGGCACTCCGGCGGCGGAGAGCACCGCGGGGTCGCCGATGCCAGAACGCATCAGGAGGAGGGGATCGGCGAGCGATCCGGCGGCCAGGACGACGACATCCGCCTCGATCCGTTCACTGCGACCCTGCACCTCATATTCGGTACCGGAGATGCGGTCGCCGTCGAGGATGAGCCGATGTACGGTCGCGCCATCGACGACCGAGAGGTTCGGGCGGTCGAGCACCGGGTCGAGGTAGACGTCGGAGACGGTGACGCGGGCTCCGTCGCGAATCGTGAGCGAGTTCGGAGTCGTGCCGAGCATCTCGCCGCCGTTGTGATCGGCGATCCGTGGCACACCGAGGGCAGACCACGCCTCGAGGTAGCTCTGCACGAGCGGGCTGCTGAGGTCGGGGCCGGGCAACAGCACCGGAAGCGGCCCGTCACCGCCGTGCACGGCGCTTGGCCCCCCGGAGAACGACTCGGACCGTATGAAGAACGGGAGCAGCCCCTCCCACGACCATCTGGTGTCACCCGTTGCGGCGACCCATCGATCGAAGTCCGCACGGCATCCGCGCATGTGCGCCATGGCGTGCATGATGCTCGAACCACCCAGGCCCTTGCCGCGCGGCCACTCGAGCGAGCGGCCCGCCAGTCCGGGCTGCGGCGTGGTCTCGAACGCCCAGTCCCAGGGCTTTCCATAGTTGAACGGCCAGCGCCCGGGGCGGCGCATGTCGGGATCCGTCACACGACCGCCGGCTTCGAGCACGACCACGCGCCGTGACGGGTCTGCGCTCAGCCGGTTGGCGAGCACGCAGCCGGCGGATCCCGCTCCGATGATCAGAACGTCGCAGCCAGCCATGGGTCAGTTGCGGGTGTGGCCGCCATCGACCACGAGGGTCTGACCGGTGATCCAGCCCGCCTTCTCGGAGACGAGGAAGGCAACGGCGGGAGCGATGTCGGCGGGCAGGCCCTTTCGGTCGAACGCCTGGGCCGGCAGCACGTAGGCAAAACCGTCGTTGTGGGGGCTCGCGAGCACCCCTTCGCTTTCGGTGAGGCCGGGAGCGACGGCGTTGATCGTGATGCCGTCTTTGCCGATCTCGCCGGCGAGCGAGCGCACGAACCCGATCGACGCACCCTTGGTCGCGACATAGTGGGCGAAGTTCGGCGTGCCGGCCATGAACGTGTTCGAGGCAATATTGACGATGCGTCCGTAGCCCGCCGCGGCCATGACGGCGGTGATCGCCTTCGTCATGAGGAACATGCCGTCCAGGTTCACCGACATGACCCGCCGCCATTCGGCGAAGTCGAGCTGGTCCCATGGAACGAAGGGAACGAGCGCCGCATTATTCACAAGGATGTCGATGCCGCCGAGTTCGTCGACGACCTCGGCGGTGAACGCAGCCACCTGGTCTGGGTCGCTGATGTCAAGCTTCTTCGCGACCCCGCCGATCTCGGCGGCGACCGCGGTTGCGCCCTCGAGGTTGATGTCGGCGACGACGACTTTGTGGCCTTCCGACGCCAGTTCCTTGGCGATTGCGGCACCGATGCCCTGTGCTGCTCCGGTGACGACGGCGACGCGCTGCTCAGTCATTGTCTACTGCTTCCTATATCTGGGGTGAGTCGGGTCTGGTTCGCTCGGTCGGCTCACGCGCCGCCGTAGAACTCCGGGGCCAGCTTCCAGCCCTGGTAGGACTCCAGCTCGTGGGACGGGTAGACGTCGGCGTCGCGCGTGCGGGCGAGGTAGTTCAGCCGGCGGATGGCCTCGACCGACTTGGTGGGGTCGAGGTGGAATCCCGCGATCCACTCCTTTTCGAGCGTCGTTCGTGTGTAGGCGGCGTCGCCGCAGAACAGCATGTTGCGCTCGTTCTGCATTTCGACGAGCAGCGAGTAGTGCCCGATGGTGTGTCCCGGCGTCTCGAACAGCCATACGCCGGGCACGATCTCGTAATCGCCGGAGATCGGCTTGTAGCTCACGCCGGGGTGGTCGAACGACACGTCTGAATAGCCGAGGCGCTCGAACGGCTCGGGCACCTTCGCGTGGCGCAGCTCCTCCTTGTGCACGAGCGTGGTCGCCTTGGTGAGGTATTTGTTGCCCCCCACGTGGTCGAAGTGAAAGTGGGAGTTGACCACGATGTCGACGTCTTCTGGCTTGTAGCCGGCCAGGGCTAGTTGCGCGGGGATCGTCTGTTCTGGCGTCTGCAGCGGCAGTTCGAAGGGAAGCACGGCACGGACGTGGTCCAGGTCGTAGCCGGTGTCGTACAGAATGAGCGCATCAGGATGCTCGATGAGCACCGAGTAGACCGGGAACCGCACCGGTGTTCCGGCATCGATATGCCAGTGGACATCCGACGCGTCGATGACGAGCGTGCCGCCATCGAGCAGGTACACCTTTGAATCGGTCATGGATTCCTCCGAAAGGGCCGTATTTTTACAGTGCGCTAATTGTCCATCACATTATGAGAAGTTGTGGGTGCGGGTCAAGGGTTCTACCCGTGCATCCCAGCAGGTATTTACACGACTGAAACAGAATGATCAGGGAAGTGGGGTCGGCGCCGGTGTGGCCAGGCGGTCACCGTCTTCAAAGTGTGCCTCGCCGGAGTACAGCTCCCAGACGTAGCAGTGGTCGAGCATGGGTGTCTTGTCGAAGTCGCCGATGCAGGTCGCATCCTGGTATCGGGGCTTCCCCTTGAGATCGTAGAAGACCCGGCACAGGACCTTCCACGTTCCCGCCGTCGCCACGGACAGATCGTTGAACAGGTGTTGCGATGGCGTCCAGCACACTGTCGAGCTGACCACGCCGCCCTCGAGCTTCAGCGACAGCGGGGCCACCCCGGCGAGTTGGGTGAACGCCGCGGCATCCTGGGGCACCGCAACCACGTTGGTCGGCGCTGGCGAGCTCGTCGGCGTCGGGATCGCGGTCGACCCGCCGGTCATCGGGACGGCGCTGCACCCGGCTAGCACGATCATCGCAGCCAGGCAGGTCGCGACGAGGGGCGCTACTCGGGTCACCGTATTCATCCCTCCATTAAGCGGTGTGGTCGTTAAGGTTACGTTTCGACTCTGTAAAAACACGTTCTCACATGTTGACGATCGTCTCGTTCTTCTCATAGTGTCAGCTACCACCCGCACATTGTGAGAAACGTTGGCACCCTGCCAGAACGGATCACCTACCGAGAGGAACGCTTTTCTCATGCACAGCCCCACCTCTTTCGCCCGGCGGTCGTTCGCGGCCAAACGGGCAATACCGCTTATCGCAGTGGTCGCAGTAGCGGCCATCCTCACCGGATGCTCAGGTCGTGGCACTGCCCCGGCCAGCACTTCCAGCTCCAGCAAGTTCTCCACCGTCACCATCGTCACCCCCGCCACTGAGTCCGACCACGGTTGGAACCAGATGGGTCTCGCGGGTGCAACAGCGGCCGCCAAGGCGACCTCGCTCAAACTCACCAGCGACACCAACGTCGGCTACGACAACACGCAGACGATCCTCACCCAGGCCGCGCAGAAGTCTGGCGTCGGCTTCGTCATCGCACACGCCAGTGGATTCGGCCAGGCGGCGGCACAGGCCAACGCAAAGACCGGCGTGCCGTTCTTGATCACTGACGTGCCGACGGCGCAGGTGAAGGACAAGATCGGCGTCATCACGTTCAGCGCACAGCAGGGCGGATACCTGGCGGGCATCGCCGCCGCGATGACGACGAAGACCAACAAGCTCGGCATCGCGATCTCGGCCGATGACGTCAACTGGTTCACCATGTCGGGTGGCTTCATCGCCGGCGCCAAGAGCGTCAACCCGTCGATCCATGTGGATGTCGCCTACATCGGTGCGGCCGCGTACGACGACTCGGCGGGCGGCAAGAAGGTCGTGCAGCAGCTCATTGCAGCGGGCGACGACGTCGTCTTCGGCATGGGTGATGGCGCGACCGTCGGTTACGTCGCAGCAGTCGACGAAGCCAACCAGGCCGGCAACAAGGTCAAGTACATCGCCGACATCGGTGATGTCTCTGACCTCGTGACCAACGCCGACGAGGTCCTGACCTCCGTGCTCTGGGTCTTCGATGGCGCTTACACTCAGGCGATCAAGGACATCAAGGCGGGCACGTTCGCCCGCTCGACGTACAACCTCGACCTGAAGAACGGCGGAATCAAGCTGCAGAAGACCGCAGACATGACCTCCGCCATCACGGCCGCGACGGCGAAGGCACAGTCGGGAATCGAGGACGGCAGCATCACCGTTCCCGACACCACCACCAAGGCACAGCTGACCGCTCTGCTCAACTAAAGAACTGACACACGAATTGGTACACGGGCAAGCCGGGCGGCCCAGTTTCACGCCGCCCGGCTTGCCCACTGCACTGACAACGACTCGAAGGGCCCCCACCGCGATGTCAGCATCTCCCACCCTCGCCCCGGCGGCCGGAGTGATATCGCTCACCGGTATCACCAAAGCGTTTCCCGGCGTGATCGCCAACGATGACATCTCGCTCGACATTGTGAACGGGCAGGTGCATTGCCTCCTCGGCGAGAACGGGGCGGGCAAGTCGACGCTGATCAGCATCCTCGCCGGTATGCAGTTTCCCGATTCTGGATCGATCTCGATCGACGGCGTGCCCGTCACGATCGGCTCGCCCAAAGCGGCGATGAGATTCGGGATCGGCGTCGTTCACCAGCACTCCACGCTCGTTCCCTCGCTCACTGTGCTCGAAAACCTCATGCTCGGCGAGGGCGGCCTCACCCTCAAAGAGAAGCGGGCCGCGTCGCGGCTCGAGGAACTCTCGGGGCTGCTGGGCGCCTCCATCGATCCGAACATCCTGGCCAGCGACCTCGCCCTCGGGCAGCAGCAGCAGGTCGAGATCGCCAAGGCCATGTGGACCGGGTCGCGGCTGCTGATTCTCGACGAACCCACGTCGATGCTCACTCCGTCGGCGATCGAGAGCCTCGCCGAGAGCATGAGCCGCCTCAAGGCTGAGGGTCTCGGCATCGTCTTCATCACGCACAAGCTGCGCGAGGCCTACGCGATGGGCGACTGCGTCACCGTGCTTCGCGGCGGACGCAAAGTGGGTGAGCTCAGCCCTGAGCGCATGAGCAGCCTCACCGAAGACCAGGCGCAGGCCGAGATTCTGCGGGCCATGTTCGGAGAAGACCTCGCGGCGGCGGGCGGTCTCGAGTCGGCGGCCGAGTTGGCAGGCGCCACCGAAGCGGCGCCGGAGACCAGCCGTGTCGACGTGACATCCCGGCCAGTGCGCCTGGAGCTCGCTGGGGTCTCGAGCGTCGGCAAGTCTATGGATGTGTCTGTCACCGACATCTCGTTCGCCATTCACGAGGGCGAGATCTTCGGCATTGCCGGAATCGATGGCCACGGCCAGGCCGGCCTCGCCGAGGTGCTCTCAGGACAGCGGGCGATCGCGAGCGGCACGGTTTCGCTCCAGGGCATCGACATCACGCGGCTCGGTGTGCGCTCGCGGCAGGAAAAGGGCGTGCGCTACGTCACCGACGACCGCCTGCACGAGGGAACTGTCGGCAACCTCAGTGTTGCCATCAACCTCCTGCTCAAGCGCATCGGAACAGCACCATTCTGGCGATTCGGCCAGATCAACAAGCCAGCGGTCAACGACGAAGCGAAGCGCCTCATCGCGCAGTACACGATCCACACCCCCTCGCCGAACACGCGCGTGGGCACGCTGTCTGGTGGCAACATCCAGAAGGTGCTGCTCGCCCGCGAACTCGGGCGCGGGGCCCGCGTGGTCGTGGTGAACAAGCCCACCTACGGGCTCGATCTCAAGTCGGTGCGACTCGTGCACGACCTGCTGCGCGAGTTCGTCGCGGACGGTGGATGCGTCGTACTGATTTCGACGGAACTCGACGAGCTGATCGAACTCTCCGACCGCATCGGCGTGATCTCGCGAGGGCGCATCGTCGGAACGGTTGAGAACGACGGGGGAGCGGACGTCGCGGAACGCGTCGGCCACTACATGATCGGAGGCAGCGCGCATGACATCGACTGACACCGCGACAGAGAGCCCGGACGGCGTCACGACCGAGATCACGCCGCTGAAGGAAGAGTCGGAGTTCGTGACAACACGCACGTCGTCACCGCGTCGACGTGCTCTCGACATAGTCGTGCGCTCGGTCGTGCCGATTGTGCTCGCGCTGATCGTGGCGGCGCTCATTCTGCTCGCTCTCGGTAAGAATCCGCTCCAGTTCTACGGTGCTGTCATCGAGAACGGGCTCGTCGGCCAGAACTGGCAGAACAGCCTCGTCATGATGACTCCGCTGCTCCTCCTCGCTATCGGGCTCATCGTGGTTTTCCGCGGCCAACTGTGGAACCTCGGGTACGATGGTCAGTTCCTGCTCGGTGGGGTCGTCGTCGCCGGGCTGGCCCCGCAGCTCATCAAGGCGACGTCACCCGGCATCGCCTACCTGGTGCTGACGGTCGCCGCGATCGCGGTGGCGGCCGCCTGGACATTCATCCCCGCGTGGCTGAAGGCGTTCTTCGGAACGAACGAGATCATTACGACCATCGTCATGTCGACGATCGGAGTTGGGCTCACCAACATCCTGATCGAGTACGTGTTTCAGAATCCGGCCGTTCGCACGCCGCAGACGCGAGCCATCGATCCCGGAGACATGCTGCCGTACATTCCGGGCACGCAGGTGCCGATCGGCTTTATTGTGGCTCTGCTGGTCGCCATCGTATTCCAGTTCGTGCTCAGCCGCACGTCATTCGGCCTACGGCTCGACGTCTTCGGGTCGAGCGCGAAGACGGCTCGACACGTGGGCATCAACTCGCGCACGATGACGATCGTGCTGTTCCTCATCAGCGGCGGCCTGATCGGCCTCGCCGCGTCGATGGACATCTTCGGGCAGTGGGGTTACATGCGCACCAACTGGAATCCGTCGTATGGCAATGCGATCATGCCATTCGTGTTCCTGGCCCGACTGAGCCCGGTCGGATCGATCCCGTTCATCGCGTTCTACTCGGTGTTCGCAACCGGCGGCACGATCGCCGCCCAGGAATCCGGTGTCTCGGTCGACTTCCTGCAAATCGTCGTGGCGCTCATCCTGGTATTCATGACCGTCACGGAATATGTCGGCACGAAGCGCGACCTCGGCCAGAGCTACCTGCCGGACGAACTGAAGGACGCGATCCGCAAACCCCTCAATGCCTTCACCGGAAGGATGGCCAAGTGACCGATCTGCTGACCCCGACCTTTATCACGGCATTCATCATCGCCTGCCTCTCCGGGGCTGTGCCGCTCATGCTCGCGTCTATCGGTGAGACGGTTGGCGAGCAGTCGGGCGTGCTGAACCTCGGCATCGAGGGCGTGATGCTCATGGGCGCGTACTTCGGCTATGTCGTCGCTCTCGGCACCCATTCCACCTGGCTGGGGATGCTCGGGGGCCTGGTCGCGGGCGCGGCCACCTCGCTCGTACTGCTGGTTCTCAATGTCTGGCTCGGGCTGAATCAGATCGTGCTCGGTATCGCGATCACCGCCGCCGGGGGCGGAATCACCACCGTGCTCTACGACCAGATCTATGCCAAGACGTCGCCCCGCATCCCCACCGACAACTGGAAGATCCCGGGGCTCTCAGACATACCGGTAGTCGGGGGCTCGGTCTTCAGCCAGCCCGCGATGTTCTGGGTCTCACTGCTGATCACGGTGATCGTGGCGTGGTTCCTCGTCAAGACGAACTGGGGCCTCAGCATCCGTGCCGCCGGCCAGAAGCCCTCGTCGCTCGACGCCGCCGGTGGCAGTGTCATGCGCACGCGTTCCCAGGCGGTACTGCTCGGAGGAATACTGTCAGGCCTCGGTGGCGCGTACCTCTCGGTGCTGGCTACAAGTTCATTCACGCCCTTCATGACGAACGGACTCGGCTACATCGCGATCGTCGTGACGATGCTCTCGCGCGGCAAGATCCTGCGGGTGGTCATCGTGTCGCTGCTCTACGGCCTGACGATCGCGGTGGGCACGGTGCTGCAGCTGACCAGCCTCGACGTGCCGACCGACCTGATCACGATGCTTCCGTACATCGTCGTCATGATCGTGCTGCTGATCTTCGGTCGCGATGTCAACAACTCGCCCGTGCTGGGCGCGCCTTACACGCGCGGCGCACGCTGACGCCCTCTCGCTCCATCACAGAAAGGACCACGATGGCCCGCTTGGATTTCACCCTTTCAGCAGGTCCGACGGTCGCGACACCGCGCACGTTGGCGGCACTCGGGATGCCGATCACCTACCACTACGACCCTGACTTTCTCGAGGCCTTCCGACGCACCGAGCGCAAGGTCGCCGAGCTGTTCCGAACCGCGAACGACGTCGTGCTCATGCAGGGCGAGGCCATCGTCGGTCTCGAGGGTGCGGCGCGTTCGCTGGTGAAGCCCGGAATGCACGTGCTCAACCTGGTGCAGGGCGTCTTCGGCAAGGGCATGGGCTACTGGCTCACCGACTTCGGTGCAGTGCTGCACGAAATCGAGGTCGCGTACAACGAGGCCGTCGACCCGGAAGCCGTCGAGCAGTATCTCGACGCGCATCCCGAGATCGAGCTCGTGACGCTGGTGGCATCCGAGACGCCGTCGGGCACCGTGACTGATGTCAAGCGCATCGGGCCGATCTGCCGGTCGCGCGGGGTGCTGACCCTCGTCGACACCGTCTCCGGCGTCGGCGGCATGGAGTTTCTCACCGACGAGTGGGGGCTCGATGTCTGCGTCGCCGGTGCGCAGAAGTGTCTCGGCGGCCCTCCTGGCGTCGCCCTGGTGACGGTGAGCGCGGGTGCCTGGGATGCGATGCTCGGCAACGAGAACGCCCCACGATCGTCGTACCTCTCGCTCATCGACTGGAAGACGAAATGGCTCGAGGGCGGCGCGTTTCCCTACACCCCGTCGGTGTCTGACATGCACGGACTCGAGGCGTGCCTCGACCAGGTGCTGGAAGAGGGCGTGGATGAATCGATCGCCCGCCACTTCGCGTCGGCCGAGGTCGCGCGTGCGGGAGTGCGCGGAATGGGTCTCGAGCTCTGGGCGGCCAGCGACGACATCGCGGCGTCGTGTGTGACCAGCGTGCATCTGCCCGATGCGATCGACCACGTCGAGCTGCGCACCTATGTTCGCGAACACTACGGCGTGATGCTCTCGAGCGGTCAAGGAGCCGGAAATCTCATTAGGATCGCACACATGGGTCCGACCGCCAGCGGACTTCATCCCGTGGTCGGCATTGCTGCGCTCGGGCGGAGCCTGGTCGATCTCGGGCAGCCAGTGAAAGTGGGCGACGGGGTCGAGGCGGCTCTAGCTGTGCTCAGTAATCAACAGTGAAGGGCAACGACGTGTGCACGATGACCAGTCAGAGAGGTGCCCACGATGGCGTCGCAGCGCACTAAGGGAGTGGACAGCGCGCGACGCGTGCTCGAGATACTTCTGCAGTTCAGCCAGAGCAAGCCCGAATTGACTGTCGACGAGATTCTCGAGGTGCACGGAATCTCGCTGCCGAGCGCGTACCGCTATCTCTCGCTGCTGCGCGAGATGTACCTCATCGAAGAGCGCAGCAAGGGGTCTTACGTGCTGTCGCCAGAGATCCTGCAGCTTGCCCAGGCGGCGGAACGGACGCTCGACTATCGCGTCGAGGCGCAACCAGTGCTCGACCGGCTCGCAGCGTCGACCGGCGAGACTGCGCTCTACCTGCGCCAGCTCAACGACGCGGCGGTCTGTCTTGCGATCTCCGAATCCGACCATGCCATCAGCATCTCCTTCCAGCCGGGCCACGTCATGCCGCTTCATGCCGGCGCGGGCGCGAAGGTGCTGCTCGCCGGATTCACCAAGGCCCGTCGCGCACAGTACCTCGACCGGCTCGACCCACCGCTGGAGCCGGCGGCGCGTGAGCGACTGGACAACGAACTGACGGCGCTACGCGACTCCAGGTTCGCTGTCAGTGAGGGCGAGGTCGACGAGGGTCTGTGGGCCTGCGCCGCCCCCGTCTACGCGCGCGGTCAGCTGATCGGAACGGTTTCGGTTGTCGCTCCCGCCTACCGAGTCGGCGAGGAAGCCCGCGAAAGCATCGGCGCCTCGGTTCGGGCAGACGCGAAGGAACTCGAGGCGATCCTGGCAGACGTGCGCTGACGCTCTGGTCGTCGGTGAATATATGGAGAGCAGACGTTCTCCTCGGTGTATTTCCACTGATTGTCACTAGCTGTATCGACGAGGAGTTGAGCGCTCGATAGGCGGTATATCTCCGTCACCGTGATGGGGTGGTCGCCCAGGTGAACGTCACTGAACTCTCATCCGGACGATTGGGGCGTCCTGCTGAACACCGAAGATATTGCTCAGGACGTTGCGTCCGTCGGAGCGACACCGATGGTCACCAGCAGATTGCCAAAGTGCTTCGTCTCGCCCGTCGCGATGACGACGGCGGTGTCTTCACCGCGCGCGGCCGCATAAAACGCGTCGCGTCGAAGGCGGTCAATGGTGATGCCGGGGAGCGAGTGGGCGAACTCGGCGAAGATCGTGGGGTCCTCCCCACCGGGGGTCATGACGGTTGCGGCCTCGATCGGTATCGCGGTTTGTAGTGCGTGGAGCACCGTCACCGCGTCAAGGAGACCGGGTTGAAGGTTGAGATGGATCACTTTGGCATGATGATTTACTCCTGTCGCGACGGGGTAGTTGCCGTCAGCGATCAGGACCTTTGATCCGTGTCCCGCTGCCGCGAGAGCCTCGAGGAGCGGAGGGTGGATTAGCGAGTGCAAGAGCATGGCGCGAAGCTTCCTGTGAGTGTGACTATCGGTTACGGGTCAGGCGCTTTCGGCAGCGCTCCAGAGCGCCCACTGGGTCGTGCGGAGGCGCCGCGGCTGCTGAAGAGTGTAGATCACGGCAGCAGCCACGTCCTCCGGGACCATCACTGCGTCCAAACTCGGATCGCCGGCGGTTCGACCTTTTCCCAGCGCAAACTCTGTGTTCACGGCGGCCGGGCAGAGTGAAGTGACCCTGATGCCGATCTCACGCAGTTCCCGGTCTATGGCGCCTGCGAACACGATTTGGGCGGCCTTGGTTCCTGCGTAGACGGCTTCGTGGGCCCCGCCACGAAGCCCGGCGACCGACGCGATAACGACAATGTCCCCGCCGTCGTCACGCAGGTGCGGCACGGCGGCTCGGACGTTCCAGACTGTGCTGAGGTAGTTCGCCGCAGCCATTTCTGTCAGTTCTTCGTTGCTATTGTCGAGGACCCCGCCGTACATGCCCACTCCCGCGGCCGCGACGAGGGAGTCGAGTCGGCCGAACCGCTCGACCGCGGCTGCAACTAGTGCGTCGCTCGTTGCCGGGTCAGCGATGTCTCCGGCGACGGCCACTACGTTCTCGGGACCCAGTTCGTCGACCAGCTCGTCCAATCGTGACTGGCGGCGCGCGGTGATCGCCACTTTCGCGCCTGCTTCGACGAGCGCTCGCGCCGTCTCCCGACCAATCCCAGAGCTTGCCCCTGTTACTGCAACGACGGTCCCCTGAATTGAGCGCGTTTCGTGGGCCATAGCTCCTCCTTGAGATACGTAGTGTGGCAAACGATTGCCGTAGACTTCGGATACCGTAGCATGCAGTTGACCCTTTGCGGAACCTCTCTCCAGGGCGATAGGAGCACTCGTGGTTGGCCAGCGCGCAACCGTTCATGACGTCGCCCGACTCGCCGGACTATCGACCTCCTCGGTGTCCAGAGCGCTCTCCGGGGCGAGGCCAGTGAGCCCCGAGGTTGCCGAGCGCGCGCGGAGGGCAGCTGAGCAGTTGGGGTACAGTCCGGACGCGGTCGCCCAATCGCTTCGCACCCAAGCGACCCGTACGCTCGGGCTGGTA
>JAODMH010000092.1 GCA_025465035.1 Microbacteriaceae bacterium
GCCGTCCGTCGTCTGGACGAGGCTGGAGTTGATCCCGAGCTTCGCGTAGTCGACGTCGCGAACGAGTTTCTGCAGGAGTAGTGGCTCCGCGGAGGCGAGATCCGTCGTCATGGCGTCCGCACCGACAGCATGGCCGGCCTGCACCTCGGTGATGATGCGCTGCGTCGCGGCCGTCGGGTCGAGGGAGGTGTAGTTCACCTTGATCTTCGGGTTCGCCTTTTCAAACGGCGCGATCTCCTTCGCGAAGTCGCCAGGGTCGGTCTTCGACCAGTAACTGACCGTGCCCTCTTTCGCTCCAGCCGTGCAGGCGGCTGAGGAGGTCACGGACAGCTGGGCCGCGGACGACGAGGTAGCGGCCGGCGCGCTCGAGCTGCAGGCCGCGAGGGCGAGCGGAACGGCAAGCGCCACAGCGAGTCCGCCGAGCAGTGTTGTGCGGGATTTAACGAATGACAAAGTGCCTCCTTGCTGTGGATGGAGCGGAAACGCACCACCGGGATTCGGACAGTTTCGTGACGCGGGAACCGGACGCTGTCGCCGTTGGCACGACGCTACACCGCGCGTTCGCTGCATGCAATCGCATTCCGTCTGATGAAATGCTCACGGGTGCCAATTAGGGACTGAGAAGCGGAGTGCCGGTCAAAACCGAGGCGTGCGGCGTCGAAAACGGGTGCTGGTGCCGCGGAAATACGGGGGATTGCAGCCCGTGTTTCCGCGAAATTTCGGGGACGTTAATTTCCTGCGAGATCACCCGATGACGAGTGCCGGGCGGTCACCAGGCGCCCGCTGGCGCCTTCACCATGGCCACCGGCGTGTAGTGCCAGCGCGAGCCGTTGCCGTAGTGGCTGCTCGCCCAGGGCGACGCCCAGATGGCCTGTTCGATGACCGTGCTCGGCGCTGCGGAGGCAAAGGCGGCGGCGATCGAGCTCATGCCGGGGTTGCGGTGCAGCATCTCCGCGGCCTTTTGCGCGGCGATTTCGAGGTTCGCGTAGCTGCCGGTTCCGCCGCCTCCACCCGATCCGTATCCGTTGTTCAGCGGATTATTGCGGTTCCACCAGTTGTCCGCGCCATTCTCCTGGCGCATCCAGCGCACCAGGACGGTGACACTGGTGTCGTTGACCGGCCATCCGCCGGCGAGGATGACCAACCTCGCCCAGTCGTAGTTGGTTCCGCTCGCCACCAGGGTGTTCACACCGGCCGTGGCGGAGTAACGGTCTCGATTGACGCCAGCGACCGCCACGTCTTCCGATACGGCGAGCTTCTGAGCGTGGGCGGTGATGTAGGCGTCCAACACCTTGGCGGCACTCGGTGGCGGCGGTGGCACGAGAGCGAAGATCGCAACGAGGGAGAAGGTGGCGAGCGTTGCGCCGACGGCCAGGCGATACCTCATCCGCGGCCGACCCAGAGGGGGCCGTAACGCTGAGCGGAGAGCGACGAGAAAGAACGGAGTGGAAGTCATGAGGCTGCGGTCCTGTGCCGATGGATCGGCTGGGCATGCTCGGCTGGTCAGGTAACGAGAGTATCACGGGCTCGTGTTCTGGCGCAGGCGATCCCGAATTACCGAGGTCCACTCGCAGAGCGGACGGCAGGCTCTAGCCATCGCTTCTTGCGATCAGGAGGTCGGCTCCCTCATCGGCCGTCTCGTCCGCATTCGCGAATGCCCCGCGATATCGCGCCGCTGGGTGACGGTCGTTGAGCCGCGCCTCGCCGAACAGCTTCTGACGCAACGGGCCGGCAGAATACTCCGATTGGGCAAGTCCGCGCTCACGGAGCACCGGCAGCACCCGGTCGGCGAATTCCACGAAGGAGCCGGGGATGACCCAGTTGATGACGTTGATGCCGTCGACGCCGGCATCCTGCCACTCCTCGATCCCGTCCGCGATCTGCTCGGGAGTTCCGACGATGCGGGTGCTACGCGACTGGATGTAGGCGAGGTCCCCCACCGTCGGCTCTCGGTCGGTAATGAATTTGGCCGTCCATTCGAGGAAGCCCTGTGCCGTGTTGGTGTCGACATCCTTCAGCGGCGTCGTCGGTTCGTAGACGCGCCCGGTCTTATCGACGATGGCAGCGTGGGCGAGATAGCCGTCGATGCTCACGTAGCGCTCGTATTCCTCGGCCTTGGCCTGCGCCTCCGCCTCCGTCTCGCCGATGACGAAGCTGAGGCCCTGGAAGAACTTGACGTCCTCCGCGCGACGCCCGTTCTCGACCGCGAAACGACGGGTCTCCTCTATCTGTTCCCGTGCGATCGCGGGGGATGGGGCGATGATGAACACCGCCTCGGCATGGCGTGCGGCGAATCGCCGGCCCGATGCGGAGGAGCCCGCCTGGTAGAGCAACGGGGTTCGCTGCGGCGACGGCGACGGCAGATGCGGTCCCTCGACGCTGTACCGCTCCCCGACATGGTGGATCTTGTGCACCTTCGACGGATCGGAGTAGTAGCCGCGTTCACGATCCTTCAGCACGGCGTCGTCATCCCACGACCCCTCCCACAGCTTGTAGGTCACATCGACGTACTCCTCGGCCCAGCGATATCGCTCGGCGTGGTCGGTGAGCTGAGACAGGCCGAAGTTGCGAGCGCCGTTGTCCTGCATGCCGGTGACGATGTTCCACGCGATGCGACCATTCGAAATGTGGTCGAGCGTCGACACCTGTCGTGCGAAGTTGAACGGGTGGTTCTGGATGACGTTGGAGGTGAGCGCGAGACCGAGGTGCGTCGTGTTGACCGCGAGGGCGCTCAGCAGCACGGTCGGATCGTTGCTGGGAATCTGCAGGCCCTCGCGCAGATAGACGTCGAAATCCGCGTCGGAGTCGCCGTAGAGTCCACTCACGTCGGCGAAGAACATCGCGTCGAATTTGGCCTCCTCGAGGAGCTTGGCCAGATCGATCCAGGTCGTGACGTCGTTGAACTCGGTCTGGCCGGCATCCGGACGGCGCCACTGGCCGTGATGGATGTGGGACATGGTGTTCATCACGAAGGCGTTGAAATGAAGCGGGCGTCGTTCTGACATGGTCATCTCCTGATGGTGTCGCGGTGTGGGTCGGCATCCAGGCTCGGAAGCGACGCGATGAGCTGCTGTGTGTAGGCGTGTTGCGGGTTGTGGAAGATCTGCTCGACGGTGCCGTGTTCGACGACGCCGCCGTCTTTCATCACCAGCACCCGATCGCTGAGATGACTGATCACGCCGAGGTCGTGCGAGATGAAGAGGTAGCTCACACCGAGTTGCTTCTGCAGCTCAGTGAGGAGGTCCAGGATCTGGGCCTGAATGGACACGTCGAGGGCGGAGACAGCCTCATCGAGCACGATCACAGACGGCGACGGGGCCAGGGCCCGCGCAATCGCGATTCGCTGACGTTGACCACCCGACAGCCGTAGCGGGAAGCGCTGCAGCAGCTCCTCGGGGAGTCCAACCTGCGCGACGAGCTCCCGGACGCGCCCGCGCTTGGCCTCCGCAGTCGGGTAGGCGTCGTCCGGAACGGCATCGAGCAGGATGCGCTCGGTATTCCAACGCGGATCGAACGAGCTCAGCGGGTCCTGGTAGACGACGGAGATGCGCGACCGCAAACGGCGTCGTCGCGATTCGGGGATCGATGACCAGTCTTGCCCGAGCAGCCGCACCTCTCCGGCATCCGGCGCCGTCAACGCGAGCGCTATGCGACCGGTCGTGCTCTTGCCCGATCCCGATTCGCCCACGATACCAAGCGTCTCGCCCCGCCCGAGGCTGAACGTCACGCCGTTCACGGCGAGCTGGGAGCTTCCCCCTGGCAGGGGGAAACGCTTGACCAGGCCCGTCGCCTCGAGAACGGGGCCGTCGTAGTCCCGAAGGTCTTCCGCGATCTGCTCCGGATGCGGGGTCGCCGTAATCTCGAAGTCGGGCCCGAGGTGGCGTCCGCGGGTCTCCTCGCTCGGTACGGCCGCGATCAGGCTGCGCGTGTACTCGTGTCGGGGATGCTCGAGAACCTGGCGAGCATCGCCCTGCTCGACGATATGGCCACCCCTCATGACCAGGATGGTGTCGGCGAGTTGCGCCACGACAGAGAGATCGTGGCTGATCAGCACGATGGACACGCCGCGCGCCTTGGTCTCCTCGAGGAGCGCGAGCACCTGCGCCTGCACTGTCACATCGAGCGCCGTCGTCGGCTCGTCCGCGATGATGAGCTCTGGATCGAGAGCGAGCGCTGAGGCGATGAGCGCCCGTTGGCGCAGGCCGCCCGACAGCTCATCCGGCCGCTGTTTCGCCCGTCGCTCCGGCAGAGGAACGCCGACGCTCTGCAGCAGGTCTACCGCCTTCCTTGCGCGGGTGGCCCGGGTTCCCCAGCCGTGCAGGCGCAAAGCCTCCTCAATCTCCTTGCCGACGGGGCGCAGTGGGTCGAGCGAGACGAGGGCGTCCTGCTGAATGAAGCCGATCCGCCTACCGCGGATGCTGCGCCACGCGCGCGGGGAGAGCGCCGAGA
This sequence comes from Microbacteriaceae bacterium, assembly GCA_025465035.1. GTDB lineage: Bacteria > Actinomycetota > Actinomycetes > Actinomycetales > Microbacteriaceae > Lacisediminihabitans. Next base: position 4,450 of record JAODMH010000092.1, read on the forward strand.
TGTCCTGCTCGTCGAGGAGCAGCGAATCCGATCGCACCACAGAGCCGGCGCCGGTGAGGCCGACGAGGGCACGTGCGGTCACACTCTTGCCGGAACCGGATTCGCCGACGATCGCGACACAGGCACCGCGCGCGAGTTCGAATGACAGGTCGTGCACGACGGGGTGTTGCTGGCCGTTGCGGACGAATGCGACGGTGAGGCCGGAGACGATGAGAGCCCCGGTTCGTTCGCGGGTAGCGGTTTCGCCGGTTTCGCCCGCTCCGCCGCGATCGAGGTCGATGACTGTCGTCATTTCTCGCCTTTCTCAAGGATGTTCTGGATGTGCTTGCCCAGTGTGGTGGCCGCCAGCGCGAGGGTCACGATCACCAGGCCCGGAATGACGATCAGCCACCAGGCCTGTGTGATGTAGGTGCGACCGGCATCGAGCAACGCACCCCACTCCGACGCAGGCGGAGCCACGCCCAGCCCGAGGAAGGCCAGGCTGGACGCCCACACGATCGATTGGCCGATCGAGAGGGTGATGATGGCCACGAGCGGCCGCACGGCATTCGGAACGATGTGCGCGCCGAGGATGCGACGGCGGCTGTGGCCGAGGGCGACCGCGGCCTCGACGTATCCGGAATCCTTCGCGGACAGGATCTGGCCCCGGATGATGCGGGCGTATCCCGGAGCCGTTCCGATGCCGACCGCCACGATCTGGGTCATCGCTGAGGGCCCGAGCACCGCAACCAGCAGCAGGGCCAGCAGCAGGGTGGGGAACGCGAACAGGATCTCGATGACGCGGTTGACAGCCCCCGCGACGAACCTGCGCGCCAGGGCCGCGATCGAACCGAGGACGAGGGCTATGGAGATGCTCACCGCGGTCGCGCCGATCCCGATGGCGAGCGATTCGCGCGTGCCGTAGACGACCCGGCTGTAGAGATCCCGGCCGGATTCGTCCGTGCCGAACCAGTGCTGCCACGACGGGCCCTCCAGCGAATGGCTGAGGTCGAGCGCCGTCGGGCTGTGAGTGGCGAGCAGGCCCGGCACGATTGCGGCCACGGCGAAGAAGGCGAGCACGGTGATCGACAGGTACAGTCCGGTGGCCGCCGCGCGGAGGATGCTTCGGCTGGCAGCGCCAGCGGGAAGGACAGTTCTGAGGGATGTCATGCGCTGGTCAGCCTCGGATCGATCAGGATGTAGATCGCGTCGACCACCAGATTCGCGATCACGTACAGTGCCGCGATGAGCACGACCACCCCGGTGACGACGGGCAGATCCTGCGTATTCACCGCCGTGGTCAGCACCTTGCCGATGCCCGCGCGGGTGAACACCGTCTCGACGATCACCGCGCCGGAGATCGTCGCACCGAGAGCCCACCCGGATAGCGTGACGGCGGGCAGGGCGGAGTGGCGCAGAACGTGTCGGAGCCGCACCCCGAGGTCGCCCATTCCCCGCATTCTCGCCGAGAGCACGAATGGCTGTTCCAGCGAGTTCTCGAATTCCGTTCTGGTGGCCTGGCCCATGAACCCGGCGAGGGGAATCGCGAGCGTCAACGCCGGCAGGAACAGTCCCTGGATGCCGCTGCCGCCGATCACCGGGAACCAGCCGAGTCCCAGCGCGAACACCAGGAGCAGGATGATGCCCAGCCAGTAGTGCGGAAGGCCGGCGGTGACCGTGTCCACGAATGAGCCGATCCCGCTGATCCTGCGACCCCGCCCCGCCGTCAGCGTGACCCAGAAGATCATGATGATCCACGCGAGGACGATGGTGGTCAGCGTCAGGATGATGGTCGGCGCGAGCTGCTCGCCGATGATCTGGGTGACCGGGCGATACTGCTGGTAGGAAACACCGAGATCACCCACCAACAGTCCTCGGAGGTAACGGAAGTACTGCTGCACCAGCGGATCCTGGAGGCCGTATTGCGCGTTGATCTGCGCGAGTTCTGTCGAGGTGCGCTCGACCGCCTGACCGGCACGGATGTTCAGGATGACCGTCGCCCTGTCCCCGGGGAGCGATGCCTGCGCGACGAATGCCGCGGTGGCAGAGCCCCACAGCACGATCACCGCGCTCAGGAGTTTGCGGCCGACGAGACCGAGCCGCGCCGCGCCGACCCGTGCCGTGCGGGTGGCCGCGGCCACCCGCACGGTCTCCGCCGGCGGTCTACTTGACGAAGTATGCGTCATAGAAGACCGGTCCTCCCTGTGCCGTCTCCTGCCAGACGCCCTTCAGAGAGGGCGACACGGCGAGGGTACTCAACCTGTCGTACACCCCGATCGCGAGGGCATGCTCCGCGATGTAGTCCTGCGCCTTCTGGTACAGCGCGTTCTGCTCCGCGACGTCCGACGTCGAGTTTGCCTGCAGGATGTAGCTCTCCAGCGTTGGATCGTTGAGGAAGGCCGCGTTGTTGTAGTTCGGGTCGTCGGGGAGGCTCTGCCTCCAGTTGATGTACAGGATGCCGGCGTTCACTGCCGTCCAGTAACCGACGGCGAGGTCGCGCTCCGCCGGCTTCGAGTAGGCGCCCCCGAAGAATGCACTCTGCGGCACTGGCACGAGCTTCACCTTGAACCCGACGGCCTTGGCCTGTTCCTGTACTCCCTGGAGGATCGATGCCCCGTCGGCATTGATGATCGAGCCGGCCCCGTATGGCAGGACGACCTCGAGCGTCTTGCCATCCTTGACGCGGTAACCGCTGCTGTCCTTCTGGTTCCATCCCGCTGCGTCGAGCAGGGAATTGGCCTTCTTGGGGTCGTAGCTGTAGAGGTCGGCGGCCTTCGTGCTGTAGCCGGGCGTGGTCTGGCTCACGCCGCCGTTCCCCTCGTAGGGAATCACGCCGCGTCCGATCGTCTCGACGATCTGCCTGCGGTTGAGGCTGTACGCGAATGCCTGGCGCACCTTCTCGTCCGTGAACGGTCCCTGCGCTGTGTTGAACGAGATCTGCTGTGGGCGGCCCGGCGTCACGTATTTGAGCAGCTGATACTTCTGGCCCTCGAGGTTCTTCCATTCGATGGCCGGCACGTCGTAGATCGCGTTGGTCTCGCCCGAGCGCAGCGTCGCAACCCGTGTCGTCGGGTCGGAGATGAACTTCCAGTCGATCGTGTCAACGTAGGCGGCCCCGGTGTGCTTGGCATTGGCGGGCGGCGACGTGTAATTCTTGTTGCGCTTGAGGATGATGTCCTCTCCGCGATTCCACTTCTCGACGATGAAGGCGCCGGAACCGATGGGTGCCGCGCAGTTCTCCTCCTTCGACCTCGTCGTGAGCGCCTTCTCCGACTGGATGCCGAAGTAGCTTTGGGTCAGATTGTCGGCGAGCCGCGGATACGGCTTCAGCAGGTTGATGCGTACCGTGGTGGCATCGACCACCTCCGCCGACCTGTAGTAACCCTGCAGCCAGACCTCGGCGGTGCTGTTGCCGCCCTGCAGCCAGTAGTCGAAGTTGTAGGCGACCGCTGCGGCATCCACCGGCGTCCCGTCGGTGAACGTTACGCCCTTTTTCAGTGTGAAGGTCCAACTCAACTGATCGTCGGACGGCTTCCAGGTCTCCGCCAGCCAGGGGACTACCTTGTGGTTGGCGTCGAGAGAGACCAGGTTGTCGATGACCTGGTAAGACAGGTAGGCCTGCTCGATCCAGCCTCCGAACACGCAGGCCGGCTCCTGCTGATGGCCGTACACGATAGTTCCGCCCGACACCCGTTTCGCATCGGTCGCGGGTGCCTGGCCTCCTCCGGCGCAGCCGGAAAGCGTGACGGCGATGGCGAGTCCGAGCGCGATCGACGTGGCGGTGATGGACTTCATGGTGGGCATGGGGTGGCTCCTCGAGATACGGATGACGTGCTGTGTCTCGTGGAACCGTAGATACCGTGTGATCGTTGCGTCTCGGGCCTCAGTCACAGTCGGTAAAGGAGCGTCACATGGCGAGATAGAGCGACACTCGTCTGCGCATGTGGTAACGGCGGCAGCGGCTACGGCTGATTCTTCGCGAGCAGCTCCCTGGCGCGGGCCTTCCTCAGCGTCGACCAGCTGTCGGCTCCGGGGCGACGGCCGGGAGGGCAGGCGTTCTCCCAGCGCTCGATCACCTCGATTTCAGCCAAAATCTCACCGCGTCGGCGGTACAGGATCGCCGCCTGCTTGTAGTAGCCGGCCGCCGGTTCTCGGCCGGTCGCCTTCGCATGACGGTCAGTCGCGTCCAGTATGCCGATCAGGAGCTCGAGCAGCTCGTCGTCGCGTTTCTCGCGGCGGAGTTCATCCAGCTCCGGCACCCACTCCAGATAGTGTCTACCGCGGAACTCCGCAGCCCGATCTTCGGCGGCGGTCTTGGGCCTGCTCTTGAACACATCGAAGAATCCCATGCGCTCGATGGTCGCACAGCCGACGCGGATTTCGCGCCTTCCGGTCATTCGCTCGCGCGCGGCCGCTCCTCAGACGGTTGGGCCATCCGGCATCCTGTGGGCGCTTCCGTCCAGATGTCAATCCCCTTTTTTTCTCGCGGCCTTGATTTAGCCTTGCCTCGGATTCAGTCATGAGACGACGTGGTCTCGTGACGCGATGTCAGGAGGTGACCGTTGTACGAACTGTATGGGCCGTGCCCGGTAGACAAATTGGAGGTCCGCAAGATCTCGGATCACGAGTGGCGCGTCGGCGATGGCCGACGGGACGAGCAGTCGCCCGAGAAGGTGCTCGGATACATCCAGGAGCGCGAGGGTGGCTTCGAAGTACTCAATATGTCGGCCATGGGCCGTGATGAGGTGTTCCAGCGATGGGATGCCGCGCTCGGCTCATTTGCCGCCAACTCGGGAGAGGAGCTTGGCGGAACGCTGAGACTCAGTCCGCAGCCGGAAGGGGGGTCCCTTAGCTAATTCTGCAGGTGATTGTCAACCCCTCGCGTCGAGGGATTTGGGTCTAATAGGTTGGTATGTAACCACTTTGGGGGTCTCAATGAGTATCACCGCATACGAAGTCTCTGAAGGAAATAGTGCAGAAGAGCGTGGTAGTGCGCAGGTCTCGGCCGATCCGCTCCGCGACTATTTGCAGCAGATCGGGCGCACGCCTCTTCTGACGGCCGACGAAGAGGTCTCGCTGGCTCGTCGCATCGAAATCGGTGTACTGGCCGGCGAACGGCTCGCTCGCGAGCCCGACCTCGAACCGAAGTTGCAGCGTGAGTTGCAGTGGCTGGTTCGCGACGGAGATCGCGCATACAACATCTTCATCTGCTCGAACCTACGACTCGTTGTGAGCATCGCGAAGCGCTATGCAGGGCGAGGGCTTCCCATCATGGATGTGATCCAGGAGGGCAACCTCGGGTTAGTGCGCGCTGTCGAGAAGTTCGACTACACGATCGGCAACAAGTTCTCGACCTATGCGACCTGGTGGATTCGGCAGTCGATACTGCGCGGGATCGCCGACTCGAGCCGCCTCATCCGGATCCCGGTGCACACGGTCGAGAAGATGGACAAGCTCGACCGGGTACGGCGCGACCTCGGGGCGGAGCTTGGGCGTACCCCGACGGTCACCGAAGTGGCGGAGGCCGCACAGGTGGCCGTCGAGGAAGTGCTCAGGCTCGAGCAGACCGATCACGACACCATCTCGCTGGGCATTCCCATCGGCGACGACGGAAGCACGGAGCTGGGCGACCTGATCGAAGACACCGATACCCCGGAGCCATTCGAGACTGTTGAACTCGGTCTGCGATATGACGACATCCGGCGGCGACTCGATGCCCTTCCGCCTCGCGATGCCACGGTCATTCGCCTGAGGTTCGGCCTGGAAGGTCGCCGAACTCATACGCTCGACGAGGTCGGGGAACTGTACGGCATCACCCGGGAGCGGGTGCGCCAGCTAGAGACCCGGAGTCTCAAACGGCTTCGCTGCCCCGATCTGAGGTCGTACCTCGCCTGAGCGAGCGGGCTGACCTCAGTCGGTCAGCCCGGGGTTCTCCTGCTCCTTCTGTGCCTGCTCGAAGGAGACGTCGTCGCCCTCGGGCGGCGGCGTCTCGGAGACGACGGCCTCCGGGTCAACGTGCTCTTCGTGGTCCTCCTTCGCCTTTTCGTCTTCGGCTCCGACACTCGTGTGTTCGTGGTACCGATCTCGATTTTCTGACATAGCAGGGAATTCCCCTCTCGTGCTCCGAGACGTCATATGTGCCATCGGCACACTAGACGGTATGCGCGAGGTGGCCGAGTCTCAAGACCTTGACGCCACCCTTATCGCGTGTAGTCACTCTTCGCTGGTCTTGCCGAGGGCCCCCACCTCTTCGGTCAGTTGCAAGCCGGATGCGCTGTTTGACGAATGAGTGAGGAGCTCGAGCCACTCACGGTTGATCTTGGGCATGCGGCCGCCGTTATAGCGGAAGACCATCGGGATAGCGGGATCGAGCCAGATGGTGCTTCGCCCGTCGCCGACACTCTGCTCATCGCGCCAGGAGAAGAAGAAGCTCTCACCTCGGCGAAGTTTCGCACCGATCACCAACTGCAGATGCGCGAGAACCCGGTCATCGAAGATGATCTCGATTGTCGGACCGTACAGTAATTTTCCCACGGGTGTTTCCTGCTTTCCTGGTTCGAGAGGTGCTTCCCTCCCTGGTGCGGCTGAAGGCTACAACTGGTTTACTCCGGATGGACGTCCGCGGGCGACTTGTCTGGGCGCCAACCGCGCCAGGACGGTTGCCGCAGGCGCCGAGTTGAGGTCCATTCGGCGAATTCCACCTCGCCGACAAGGTCCGCGGTGACCCAGTGCGCGTCCCTCGCGTCGGCGGCCGGCACGTCAATGAGGGGCGACGTCGCGCGTGCTCGCCGTGCGAGCACGGTGCGGAGTTCATCCAGCTCTCTGTCGCCGAAACCGGTGCCGACGCGTCCGACGTAGCGAAGACCACCGCCATCGGGGATGCCCATGAGCAGCGAGCCGACGCTGTCACTGCGCCGACCATTGCCGGTGCGCCACCCGCCGATCACCACCTCCTGAGTGCGATGGTGCTTGATTTTGATCCACGCGCGCGATC
>JAODMH010000034.1 GCA_025465035.1 Microbacteriaceae bacterium
CGGTGACCACGATGTCGATGTCCCCGTCGATGAGCGCCTGCCAGAGTTCGTCGCGGTTGGCTTCCGAGCGGATCGGCGGGCAGCATTTGAACTGGGTCGCACCGTCGGGAATGTGCTCCTCGTCGAAACTCAGGTAGTGCGGGCAGGTCTCGACCGTGATCGGAAGCCCTTCCGCACGCGCCTCCCGCAGGGCGGGCAGGGCCTTCGCCGAGGAGAGGTGCAGGATGTGCGCACGGGCCCCGGTGCGCCTCACCCCCGCGATGACCCGGTCGATCGCCGTGGTCTCGGCCTCGTCGGGCCGGGATTCGACGAACCGGTGGTAGTCCGTTCCGCCCTCGTTGGCGTGAGCATCGAGCACGCCAGGATCTTCCGCGTGCACGATGAGCAGCCCACCGAAGCCGGCGATCTCGTCCAGTGCCCGGTCGAGCTGTTCTGGGTCGAGGTGTCCGAACTCGTCGACGCCGGACGGCGCGAGGAACGACTTGAAGCCGAAGACGCCGGCGTCGTACAGTTCGCGCAGGTGACCGAGATTCTCGGGAACGGCGCCGCCCCAGAACCCGACGTCGACGATCGCCTTCGCGGCGGCGGCGGCGCGCTTCACGCGGAGGGCGTCCCGGGTCGTCGTCGGCGGGATGCTGTTGAGCGGCATGTCGATCACCATCGTCACTCCGCCGGCCGCCGCCGCGCGCGTCGCGCTCGAGAAGCCCTCCCACTCGGTGCGACCCGGCTCGTTGATGTGCACGTGCGAGTCGACGAGCCCGGGGATGAGCACCTCGTCCGCGGCGAGTTCGACGAACTGGTCGCCCTCCAGCGGACCGTCGACGATGGCGGCGATGCGACCATGGGCGATGCCGATCTCCGCCGGTCGGAAGACCCCGTCGATGAGCGCGGATGCCGCGCGCACGACCAGTTCGAATCGCTTAGTCATCGCGGCTCCGCTCGGCATCAGGGTGTCCCCTCATTATTCAGGACCGGCCACGTCTCCGATCCGCGCGTGGCCGCCGGCTCGACCACCGCTCGGTAGAATCTGCATATCGGGCGCCCACTGGCCTCCGATCACGGAGGGGACGCGATGCCCGCACAGCTCCTCGAATGCCCCAAGCGCATGGAGTACGGGCCCTGTGGGGGCGTGAACCTCGACGGCAGTTGCGAAGTGTCGCCCCTGCGCTGCGTCTTCGTCGATCTGCCGACAGTTGGCTGGTATGGCATCGAATCGACCGCGGCGCGCCCCTCCGATCCGGAGCCCGTCCCGTCCGCCGGGGCACGACCCATGCGCGAGCTCATGGCGACTCGCCCGATCGTCGTCGCCGACTTCCCGGCGCGCGCTCTCGACGCCGGCTCGATAGCCGAGTGTGCCGACATCCTCCGCGGCCGCGTCGACGCGGTGCTCACGGGCGACGCAGGCACAGCGCGCGTGCAGTTCCCTCCCTCGTATCGTGCCCACCTCATCCAGTCCGCCGGCCTCGCCGTGTGGGCGGGATTCACCTGCCGCGATCGCAATCGTGTCGCAATAGAGGGTGAGCTCGCCGGCCTGTCCCACGTGGGTGTTGCGGCGGTGCACTGCGTCACCGGCGATCACACCGCAACGGGGAGCAGACCGGACGCGATGCCCGTCTTCGATCTGGACTCGACAGAGGCGGCATCCCTGGCCAGGGCGGCCGGGCATCTCGTCTCGGTCGGCGAAGCGCCGGCGAGTCCTCCGGTCTCGCGCAGGCCGGAGCGGCTGGTCGAGAAGATGCGCGCCGGAGCCGAGGTCTGCTTCGTCAACCATGCCGGGGGAGCTGGGCCGGTTCGCGAGTTCATCGAGCGCTCGCAGAACCTCGGTGCGACCGTGGCGTTCATCCCCTGCGTGCCCGTCGTCGTCGACCGGCAGAGCGCCGAGCTGCTGCGGAGTTTCACGACCCTCGTGCTGCCCGACGGCTATCTCGACCGGATTCTCGCGGCGGTCGACCCATTTGCCGAGGGCGTTGCGGCAGCGGTCGAACTCGGTCAGGAGTTCTTGGGCATGGACGGCGTGCGAGGCGTGAATCTTTCCGGTGGGGCCGGACCGGGCCGGGAAGCCTGGTTCGCGGAGGCGGTCGCCAGGATCTCTGACGAACTCTGAGACTCTGCCTGCTGCCTGACAGCCAGGATCCGCCGAGCGCGCAGGTTTGGTGCGAGTGCTCCGCGCGGCGGGCAGCATCGGCGCCAAATCGCCGCGCTCGCCGACCATCACGACAGCCCGGCATCGGCGAGGTGGGCTCTTAACCGGAACGCCGAGCGGGCGATCGACCAGTCCCATCTGGTCACCTGCGGTCCGAGGGCACGAAGCCGGTCTTCGCGACGTTTCTCTGCGATGACGATCTCGCCGGGCGATCGCCCATTGGTGAACTCCTCGCGGAGGTATTTCCCGTTGCCGTCGAATTCGCCGATCAGGTTGAACTCTGGCCACCAGAAGTCCACGTCGCCGATGTGACCCCGCCGGTCGAAGAACGGCATCTGCAGGCGCGGCGCGGGAAATCCGAGCTGTCGGATCAGCGCACGGCTCACCGACTCGCCAGCGGATCCGGACGCCCCATCCGCGAACTCGACGACCGCACGAGCCGCGACGACACCTCGGCCGTGCCCGAACGCGATCAGTTGGTCGGCGACGTCGGATCGGGATGGCGGGGCGCGAAAGTCCCTCCACTTAGTGGGCTTCTGTCCACGAAGGCCGGCATCGCAGATCGCGACCGCCTGGGCGAAGTCGCAGGTGCGAGCGACGTCCGCGATCGTGCGAGCGAGGGAGGTGACGAGCAGACCGTTCCGCCACTCGACAGGCGCGGGAGATCCAGCGGCGGACCGACTGAACGACTGGTTGGACCGCCCGCCACCGGCGGATGCCGAGGCCACCGTGATGCGCTCAGGTGCCGGGCCCACGAGTGGAAGTCCCCAAACGGCCGCCGCCGTCAGACCGGAGAACGCGATCGGCGCTGACGAGCCCAATTGAATGGCGCGCACCCGCGCGAGGAAGGTGTCATCGGGATCCCCCAGGCGGACGAGAGCGCGGCGTCGATAGACACCTCGAGCCAGTGGAATGAGCTCGCCGGAGTGCAACATCCGCTCGACGTTGGCGCGTCGGCCGAGCGCGCGTGCGTCGCGCGCGAGCACGAATTCATCACGCCAGATCTCTGCGGAGAACGGCAGGAACGACATGCCTGAGCTTCTCGCAGTGCAGCGATCGACCGCCGCGGTGGCGCCGATCCGTGGTCTTTCGCGCGCGATCCACCCCGGTGAGGGAGTGGACCGTGTCCACGGCGACCGGTCGAGTCGGCCGAACGCAGAGGTTTTGCCCGACCGCGGCGCGCGGCACATGGCGCTCGCGCCAAACCCCAGCGCTCGGCGGGGAGGCAACGCGAGCAGGGCAACGCGAGCAGGGTAACGCGAGCAGCTAGCCTGGAAGGTGCGCGATCGTCCAGCCGCCTGAACTCGCGCGGTACTCGACGCGGCGGCTCGCGGCATCCGGATCGCTGGTCCAGAAGGTCATGCGGGTGGGCCGCACGAGGAATCCCACCCAGTTCTCCGGCTGTCCGAAACCGTTCGCGTGTTCCTGCGCGAAGGCCGCCCAGCGTGTTCGGCGTTCCTCGAGCGGAAGCTGCGAGAACTCGAAGGTGTTCTGCCAGGCGAGCTGCTGGAGGTAGGGCGAGCGGCGGCGATATGCGGCCATGATCTCATCCGCCGGTGCGAGCTCGGCGCGGCCCTGAACCACGAGCTGGCGCGTGAATCCCGGCCAGAGGAAAGTGAGGGCGACGGCGGAGTTCTTGACGATGTTGTCGACCTTGCGCGACATCGCGTCGGTGTGGAAGAAGAATCCGTCGCTGCTGTACTCGGTGAGGAGCACGGTGCGTGCGTCGGCCTCTCCCGACACGGTGACCGTGGAGAGGGTCATCTGCGGCCGCTCGGGATCGTCGTTGGCGGGAAGCCATTCGATAACGAGGTCCCAGGGGTTCGTCGGCTCGTTCATGGTCCCTCGTGTCGGAAAGCCGCGATCTCGGCGAGGGCGGCGACGCCGTGACGCAGGGCGTTCGCGTAGAGTTCCGCACCCCATTCCGCGCTCGCTCCGGTTGCATCGCCGACGACGCCGGCAGGGCCGAAGTCGTTGCTGAGCCAGCCGAAATGCACGGGACCGCCGTTGAATTTGATGTAGTCGAGGTCGGCCATGTGGTCCGGGATCCAGCGATCGGCCTTCGACGTGTCGACGAGGTCCGGCCGGAGATGCAGGATCATCGAGGTCTCGCTGTGCCCGCCGTGGATGCCGAAGCCGCGTTCGTCCGGACCGTTCGTGCCGTCACCGGCCGTCATCCCCGTTCCCATCAGGAAGGTGCGCAGGCCGAATCGCCGCCGCAGCTCACGGAGCGCGACCTGGAGCAGTGCGATATTGCCGCCGTGACCGTTGTAGAAGATGAGAGTCCTCGCCGGGGTCGCGGCGATCGAGCGACCAATGTCGACAACGGTCTGCAGAAGAGTGTCGGCGTTCAGCCACATCGTTCCCGGTGCCCAGTGGTGCTCGTCCGATTTCGTATAGGCCAGCGACGGCAGCAGCCAGACATCCTGGCCCCCGGATGCCGCGGCCTCAACGACGGCGCGACCGATCATGTCCGCCATGAGGTAGTCAGTCGAGAGCGGGAGATGCGGCCCGTGATGCTCGATGGCACCCGTCGGTAGCACGAGGATCGAGTCCCCGGTGAGCGCGGCTGCGGCCGCCGGGCCGCTGAGGTGGACGAGGTCGCGTGAGGTCATGAGACCTTCCTCCCGGTTGCGACGGTCGGCTGCCGGAGCTTTCCCGGATTGAGCAGCCCCAGCGGGTCGGTGGTTGCAGCGAGGGCCGCCGTGCGTTCCGGGTGGAAGTCGACGTACCACTGGTGCGGATTGTGGAAGCTGACGCCGAGGGCGGTGAGCTCGTCGAAGCCCGCATAGACCTCCTCGGCGCTCGAATAGACACCGGCGAGCATGCCGATCGGCCGACCGTGCTGCGACTCGATGTGCAGCATGCCTCCGGGGTAGACCGCCTGGAGTTCTTCGATGCGGTCGACGAGGGCATCGCCGGAAACCTCGATGTGAAAATAGGTGTCCGGGTATGACTTCTGCAGCCATTCGATCGGATGGTTGTAGGACATCATGCTGATCTTCATGGTCGCCTGGGCACCCTCGAGCACTGCCTCGACGCGACCGCCAGCCGCCTCGACGAGTCTCGTCGCCTCGGCGACGGTCGCGGCATCCAGGATCGCGCGGAGGCTGGACCGATCTGCGGGGATGCCTGGCTCCCGCGGCAGCGCGTTGGCGAGCATGGGTTGGTCGGCGGAGACGAGCCGCGGCGTGGGCTCGAGATCGGCGAAGGGACGGATGAGCGAGAGGGCCTGCTCGAAGTTGTCGAAGCTCGCATAGAAACCGCGCCAGTCCTGGAGCGGTTCCAGCGCGACTGTCGCCCGAGCGATGATGCCGGCGGTGCCGTAGTTATGCACGTAGGGCTGTGCGGCCTCGCCGTCGACGTGCACGAGCTGCGCATCCGGGACCGCGTGCACCACGTCGAGCGCGAGCACGAAACCGTCGCTGTTCGAGCCGTGCTTGATCGAGCCGGTGCCACCGGAGCCCCCGGAGAGGAACCCGCCGATGGTGGAATTAGCCGTGGATGGATACATCAGCACCTGCTGTCCGGCCCTGTTGGCTGCCTGTTCGATCGCGGAGAGCGACGCCCCGGCGTCTGCCGTGACGAAGCCGTCGCCGACCTCGGCGATCGTGCGTGCTTTCGACAGGTCGAGCACGAGGCCGCCGCTCATCGGGATGGCCTGGCCGTAGTTGCCCGTCCCCTTGCCGCGCGGGGTGATCGGCACCCCATGGCGAACGGCGGCGGCCACCGTCAGCGCGATCAGCTCTGCGCTGGTCGGCCAGGCGACGATCTCGGCGACGCCGAGCGGCAGCTGCTCGCGGATCACCGGCGACAGGTACGAACCGTCGGCCGATGCTCTCTCGAGGGCGGGCAGCTCGACGCTGATGCCGCGCTCGCCGAGGAGTTCGCGAAGTTCGGCCGCGAGAGCGGCGATGGGGGTGTCGTTCATGGTTGGTGGTTCTTTCTCTCTGGATTCGTCGTGCACGACTAGTGCATGACCATGCCGCCGGTGACGTTGATCGCCTGTCCGGTGAGGTAATCGGCGTCGGTTGACGCGAGGAAGGCGGCCACGCCGGCGACGTCGCCCGTCTCGCCGAGACGGCCGAGCGGAGAGTACCCCGACCACTTCTTCACGTCCTCGTCCGTTCTCGTCTCCGCCCCCATCTCGGTGAGCACGTATCCGGGGCAGAGCGAGTTGGCGGTGATGCCGAATTCGCCCCACTCGAGGGCCGCGACCCTGGTGAGCGCGATCACCGCGGCCTTGGACGCGGCGTAGGCACCCTCGTTCGCACCGCCCTTCTTGGCGGCCATGCTCGCGACGTTGATCATCTTGCCTCCGCTGCCCCCCGCGATCATCGAACGTGCCGCAACCTGCATGGTCGTGAGCATCGCTCGGGCGTTGATCGAGAAAATCGTGTTCCAGTCGGCGACAGTGACCTCGAGCAGCGGACCGAGGCGCAGGATGCCGGCGCTGTTGACGAGGATGTCCACCCCGCCGAGCGTCCGGATCGCCTCTCCGGCGACGGCCTCGGTGTCGGTGGGATCGATCAGGTCGACCTCGTGAAAGTGCCCGTCGATGAGCCTCGCCTGGCGGGAGCCCTCGTCGACGAGTCGGTCGAGGATGCTCACGCGAGCACCCTCGGCGGAGAAGCGGCCGGCGATCGCACCGCCGATACCTCGAGCCCCACCGACGACGACGACGCGCTTGCCGGCAAACCGCGCCGTGCCCGTCACCGTCGTCGCCATCGATGGGTTGCTCATCGTGCTCTTAGAATCCGATCGTCTTGTCGAGGAATTCGTTGGTGAAGAGGTCGGTCGCCGTGAGGCCGGCCTTCGGCGTCGAGCCCGTCTTGGTGAAGAGCGGGGTATCGATGTCGATGATCTTCTGCACGCGAGCCTGCTCGAAGTCGCCAACGTAGCCGTTGGTGCCGTTCGAGACGATGTTGAGCTTCTTCATCTCCGTGACCGCGTAGTCGGCGACGCTCGCGTCGTAGACCCAGCCGTTGTTATAGGCGGTGACCAGGTCAGCGATGAGCTTGTTCGTCGCACCGGGGCTCTTGATGTAGTTGACGTCGGCCTGCTGCAGTACCGGCACCAGCTTCTTGAGGCACGGGCTGAGCGTCGTGAGGTCGCCGCTGCGCACCGACATCGCCTCTGGATAGATCGGGTATCCGGTGTCGTTGATGAGCTGGAAGTTGACCGGCTTGCCCCAGGCTGTCACCTGGTTCTGGTAGATGTATGGCTCGGCCGTGGCGAAGCCCTGCTGGCCGTCCTTGCCCTTTGCGGTCACGAACTTCGCGGGGGTGCCGTCGTAGCTGCCGTCGGTGAGGTCGGCCGGGAGGATGGCGGAGCCCTGCAGGTATCCCATATACGCCGCACCCTGGAAGTAGCGCACGATTCCGCCGCTCGCCTTGAGGGCCGTGGCGAGATCCTTGATGGTCTTGACCTTCGGGTAGGTGGCCGGGTCCCACATGATCATCTGCGGTGAGATGTTGTTCTCGGCGAAGACCGCTGTGGTCGGCAGGCTCGCCGAGAGCTGAACCGCTTCGTCGGTGGAGACGTAGGCGAGAGTGATGCTCTTGTCCTTATAGAGCTCGGAACTCACCGTCTGGTAGCCGATGGCCGGACCACCGGAGCGGATCTCGACCTTGACGCCGGTCGACTTGCCCCCGGAGTAGAGATCGCCGGAGACCGACTTCTTGCTGGCGTTGATCACCGGGTTCGGCCCGAGCAACTGGTAGAGGTGGCCGTGGTCGGCCTCCGGGTTCCAGTCGGTCTGGATGGTGACCGTCGCCGGGCAGACGCCCGACAGATCGACGCCGCCGGCTGCTGCGGTCGGCGTGGTAGTGGATCCGGCCGAACTGCCGGAACACGCCGTGAGCGCGATTCCGGCGGCGAACACCATGCCGACGGCGATGGCGGAGCGTGCTGCTGTTTTATGCATTGGTACTCCTCATTTATTGGTGGGGTGCGAAGGGTGCTGCGAAGGGAGAGTCTGGATTTAGCCGAAGTCGTACCACTTGCCGACTACGGCGCGCGCGAGCCAGCCGAAGAACAGGAAGACCGCGACCCCGAGCAGCGAGGCGGTGATGATCGCCGCGAACGTGCCAGGGCCGTTGACGCGGGAGGTGGCGACCTGGATGAGCACCCCGAGACCCGGCGTGCCCCGCTGGAAGAACTGATCGCCCACGATCGCGCCGATCACAGAGAGGCCAGCCGCATTGCGCAGCCCGAGGAAGATGGACGGCATCGCCGCCGGGAATTGCAGCTTCCTCAGCGTGGTCAGCCTGCTCGCACCCTGCAGTTGGAAGAGTTCGCGCTGGGCCCGATCCGCCGACTGCAGGCCGAACAGCGTGTTCGAGACCATCGGGAACAGCGAGATCATCGTCGTGACGATCACGCGGGAGAGAAACTCGTAGCCGAACAGCGCTCCGATGAGCGGCACGAGGGCGAGGATCGGGATGCACTGCAGGATCACCGCATAGGGGTAGAGGGAGCGCTCGACCCACTTCGCCAGCGACATCAGAGTCGCCCACCCGATCCCGATCACGATCGCGAACGCGAGTCCGGTGAGTGCGACCTGCGTTGAATTGCCCAGGTCGGCGAGAAGTTGTGGCGCGAAAAAGGGATCCGCGACGCCCTTGGTGATGACCAGGTGCGGGTACGGCACGAGGAACGCAAGCCCCTGCACCTTGTCGTAGTACCAGGCGACCAGGTACCACAGGCCCACGAGCAGGAAGAAAACGACCACCGGGGGCCACAATTGGGCGCCTCGTCGCGCGTAGGCGCGTCCGATTCTGGCCTGTCGTGACGCGCGTGACGCCCGCTGGGTCGGTAGCTCTGCGATGTCGGCCATCAGCGATGCCCCCCTCTCAGGGCGTGCGATACCTCGCCGACGAGTTCGGCGAACTCGGCGGTGAACCGGATGTCCGGATCACGTGGCATGGCGAACGGAACGTCGAACGCCCCGACGATCGACCCCGGCCGACCGGACATCACGATGACCTTCGTCGAGAGGTAGACGGCTTCCGACACCGAGTGGGTGATGAAGAGCCCGGCGAACTGTTTTTCGACGAAGAGCTTGAGCAGCTCGTCGTTGAGGCGTTCGCGCGTAATCTCGTCGAGGGCGCCGAATGGCTCGTCGAAGAGGAAGAGTTCTGGCTCGAGGGTGAGCGATCGAGCGAGAGAGGTGCGCATCTTCATGCCGCCGGAGAGTTCCTTCGGAAGATTCTTCTCGAAGCCGGTCAGGCCGACCAGGTCGATGGCCTCCTGCGCCAGCGCCGCGCGTGCCTTCGCCTTCACACCGTTGAGCTCGGCGAGGAGTTCGACGTTGTCGGTCACGGTGCGCCATGGCAACAGCGTCGCGTCCTGGAACACGTAACCGATGCGGTTCGTGGCGACGCTGGCGGTGCCCTCTGAGGCGGTCTCGAGACCGGAGGCGATTCTCAGGAGCGTGCTCTTGCCGCATCCTGATGGCCCGACGACCGTGACGAATTCCCCACGATTCACCGTCAGATCGACGCCCGTCAGGGCCACGGTGCCGTTGGGGAACTGCATTGCGACATTGCGGAAGTCGAGCAGCGTGCTGTCGCTCGACACGGGTGTCGAGCGTCGTGCGGATGCTGTGACGGACATGGCAGCATCACCTCGTTTCCAGGAGAGAGGGCTGGCGGGAGAGCGTGGGCGCCGCGATGTCGTAGGTCACGGAACTCTGGGCAACGAGGTTGCCGGCGTGGATCACGAAACGATCGGCTGAGGCGTTCGCGATGACATCGGAGAGGCTGACACCACGCACCGCGAGGAGTTCTGCTGCCGAGCCGACGGCGACGCCGGCCTCCGGAAGCGACATCACGGACCGCGCGCCGTTGCTCACCGCGTGGTAGGCCTCATCGAGGGTGAGGTGGCCGGCGGTGACGAGCAGGGATGCGGTCTCCAGCGCGTCGCTGCGCCCGACCGGGTTGAAGGGGTCGCGCACGTTGTCGGCGCCGGCGCCGAGCCGCACGCCCGCGTCGAGGAGCGCGCGCAGTGCAGTCAGGCCGCGCGGCGTGGAGACCGGATGCTCCCAGCCCTGCAGGTAGAGGTTGGTGATCGGTAAGGAGATGATGCCGATGTCGCTCGCGAGCACTTCGGTGATCACCTCTTGCAGGGCATCCGGATCCAGGGTCCCGAGGCGAACGCAGTGGCCGGCCGAAACGGGCTGGCTCCAGCCCCGCACGCTGCGGGCGAACTCGATGAGCGTCGGCTCGCCGGCGAGCCCCTCGTCGGTGTGCAGGTCGATCCCGATGCCGCGACGCTCGGCAATGGCGAGGAGTCTCACGAGGTCGGCGTGCGGTTCAGGGGCGAGATGCGGTGCGCCCCCGACGAGGTCGATGCCGAGGTCCAGCGCCTGGTCGATGATGGAGTCGGGGGCGTCAGGACCCGCTAGCGCGACGAGTTCGATGTCGATCAGCTCGCGGAGC
>JAODMH010000110.1 GCA_025465035.1 Microbacteriaceae bacterium
GATGTGCGATGTCCACCAGACCGGGGATGAGCGAGGTGCGGAGGAACGGCGCCTCCCCGTCCAGCGGATTGGCGAGCTTCATCGCGGGAACGGGGTCGGCGACGGCCGACCCGAAAGTGTCGTTCGAGGTGCTGCCGACGAACGGATAGGCCAGCACCTCGGTGAGGCCGTTGGCCGCGAGGATGTGAGCGACGGATCGACGGAGGCGCTGCTCGCGCGTCAGCCCGCGCCCGGGAGGCGCGACGGGGAGCACGGCCGGGATGCGGTCGTACCCGATGATGCGGGCGACCTCCTCGGCGAGGGTCGCCTTGTCGGTGAGGTCGGGACGCCAGGTCGGCGGCGTCACGAGGAGCGCGCCGGCGACCGACTCGATCACTCCCCCGATGTCGCCGAGCGCCGAGAGGATCTCCCGGTCGGAGTAGTCCGCTCCGACTATCGAATTCACGTAACCGTCACGCAGTTCGATGGCCTTCGGGGCCGTCGCGGTAGAGAGACGCGAGCCGAGTGCATCCGCCTTCCCTCCGGCGAGCTGCTCGAGCAGCTGGACGACACGCGCCGCTGCCGCGTCGGCGACAGCCGGGTCAACACCACGCTCGAAACGTCGGGAGGCCTCGCTCGGCAGTCTGTGCCGTCGTGCGGTGCGTGCGATCGACACGGGATCGAAGTTCGCGGCCTCGATGAGCACCGCAGAGGTCGCCGCACCGATCTCGGTCGTTTCGCCGCCCATTACGCCGGCGAGTCCGATCGCCCCGGACTCGTCGGCAATCACGAGATCCTGCGGATGAAGTGTCCGTCGCTGCCCGTCGAGCGTGACGAGTTCCTCACCCTGAGCCGCACGGCGCACGGTGATGCCGCCGCTCAGCGTGTCGAGGTCGTAGCCGTGAATCGGCTGACCGAGCTCGAGCATCACATAGTTCGTCACGTCGACGACCAGGGAGATCGAGCGGATACCGGCGAGCTTGAGGCGCGCCACCAGCCAGGCGGGCGATGGTCGGCTCGCATCGATGCCCCTGACCACGCGCGCCACGAAAACGGAGGCGCCGATCTGACCACGCACAGGCCCGCGGTCGTCGATGGTCACCGGAAAACCCGACGCCGGGGTCTCGATGAGTTGGATCAGAGCGGGAGCGAGCGCTGGATCGCGGAATGCGGCGCCGGTAGCGTGAGAGTACTCCCGTGCGATCCCCCGGATCGAGAAGGCGTAGCCGCGATCGGGGGTGATGTTGACCTCGACCGCCCAGTCATCCAGTCCGAGCAGGGCGATCGCATCCGTGCCGACCTCAGGATCGAGGCCGAGCGAGGCGAGACGCAGGATGCCGTCGTGTTCTTCGCCGAGACCGAGTTCGCGCACCGATGCGATCATGCCGTCGGAGACATGACCGTAAGTGGTGCGCGCGGAGATCGGGAATGGCCCCGGCAGCACGGCACCGGGCAACGACACAACCACCTTGTCGCCGACCACGAAGTTATGGGCGCCGCAGACGATGCCGCGGGGCTGTGCCTCTCCGACGTCGACCTGGCACCAGTTGATGGTCTTGCCGTTGCTCTGCGGCTCCGGGGTGAACTCCAGCACCTGCCCGACGACGACCGGTCCAGTCACCTCGAAGGTGTGGACGGCCTCCTCTTCGAGGCCGACCCTGACGAGGGCGGCGTGAACGTCCTCCGGGGTCACGTCGGCGGGCACGTCCACAAACTCGCTGAGCCAGCTGATGGGGACGCGCATCAGACCACCATCCCGAACTGCTGGCTGAACCGGATATCGCCCTCGACCATGTCTCGCATGTCGTTGAGGTCGTTGCGGAACTGCAAGGTGCGCTCGACCCCCATGCCGAAGGCGAACCCCTGGTATTCGTCTGGGTCGATGCCGGCCGCGCGCAGCACGTTGCGGTTGACCATCCCGCATCCGCCCCACTCGACCCAGCGCGCGCCACCCTTGGCGTTGGGCTGCCAGACGTCCATCTCGGCGCTCGGCTCGGTGAACGGGAAGTAGTTGGGACGCAGGCGGATCTTCGCCTCCGCTCCGAACATGATGCGGGCGAAGTGCTCGAGGGTGCCGCGCAGGTGTGCCATGGTGAGGCCACGGTCGATCGCGATTCCCTCCACCTGATGGAAGACCGGCGTGTGCGTCGCGTCCAGCTCGTCGGTGCGGAACACCTTGCCTGGCGAGATCACGTAGACCGGCAGCTCGCGGGTGAGCAGCGAGCGGATCTGCACCGGGCTCGTCTGAGTGCGAAGCACGAGGTGCGAGTCGAGGGGCTCGACGAAGAAGGTGTCCTGCATGGCACGCGCCGGGTGATCCTCGTCGAAGTTGAGGGCGTCGAAGTTGAACCACTCGTTCTCGAGCTCAGGGCCTTCCGCGATCTCCCAGCCCATGCCGACGAAGACATCGCCGATCAGTTCCTGCAGGAGACTGAGCGGATGCCGCGCACCGGGAGTCCAGCGCGAGGCGAGTGCCGTGACATCCACAGTCTCGGCCGCGAGCCTGGCGGTTTCTTCTGCGGCGAACAGCTCGGCCTCCCGCCCGGTGAACGCCTGATTGACACGAGCGCGGGCCTCGCCGAGTAGCTTGCCCGCCGCGGCCTTCTGGTCGGGAGCGACGGCGCGCATGCTCGCGTTGAGGGTGGCGAGCGTCGACGCTTCGCCAAGATGGGCCGACTTGACGGCCTTGAGACTCGCCAGATCTGCGGCGGACTCGATGGCGGCGAGCGCCCGGTCGACAGCATCGGCTACGGCGACCTCGGTGATGGGTTCTGACACGGGTCACAAGCTTATTGCGTATCCGCGGGCGAAATCCCTAGATCACGTCCTGCCGGATGCTGTAGCGATGCTCCGGTCGCCCGGTGGTGCCGTAGCGCAACTGCACGGAGATCGCACCGTCGTCGACGAGGCCGGAGAGATAGCGCTGAGCTGTCGCTCGCGAGATGCCGACCTCCGTCGCCACGTCGGCCGCCGGGGTCGGGGTCGCCCTCGTTCTCAGCACCTCCAGGACGGAGAGTTCCGTGACGGCGCGGGGACGGCCGACGCTCTTGTCGCCGGGATGCAGGATCCGAAATGCTCGCTCGACCATCTCCTGGTCGACATCCTGGCCGTCACCGAGCACTCTGCGGTAGCGGGCGTATGAGCGAAGACGCTGCGCGAGTAGATCCTCCGGGAACGGCTTGATGAGATAGCACAACGCACCCCGGCGAAGCGCTCTCAGTACCGAGCGGGAATCGGATGCCGCGCTGATGACGAAGGCGTCGACGTCGAGACCGCGCAGGATGTCGAGGCCGTTCGCATCGGGGAGATAGATGTCGATGAGCACAAGGTCCGGCTTGAGCGCATTGACCGCGCGCACCGCGGCATCCCCCGAGCCGACGGGCGGAAACGCGACGAAGCCCGGCACCGCGTTCACGTACGCCACGTGCAGCCGCGCCACATGAAAATCGTCGTCGACGATCAACACCCTCAACTCATCCACTCGGTCGGCCTCGCTTTCCCTCGCCGCGATGGCCGGCGGTGGCGGGCATCGACTTCTCCGCTTCCTCGAGGACGCCGGGCAACCGAGCACAGAACACCGCGCCGGGACCGCCGGAACGTCCCGGCGACGCGAGCCAGACATCCCCGCCACGATTGCGCGCGATGCGGCGCGACAGAGGCAAGCCGAGGCCCTGACCGTGAGCCGAGTCCTCTCTCTCCTCCCGCGTGGTATGCCCCTCGACGAACGGGAGGTCGAGGTCGCCGCTGACGCCATTCCCCGAGTCGGCCACGACGATATGCAGGGTATCGTCCTCGCTGAGCAGTTCGAGCTCCACCCCTCGCGGCGTCGAACTGCCGCGGACCGATGCCTCGATCGCGTTGTCGATGAGGTTGCCGAGGACGGTCGTGATGTCCTGCGGATCGGCGACGGTCCCCCTGATGAGCGTGCCGGCGCCGATGCGCAGCAGGACCCCTCGCTCGGACGCTTGAAATCCCTTCGCGCCCACGAAGGCCTGCAGGTAGGAATCCTGCAACCGATCGCCGTGCTCGACCGGGTACTTCAGCGGGCCGGTTTCGAGTGTCTGACGCAGATAGAGGGCGGCTTCCTCGACCTCGCCGATGTTCAGCAGGCCGGAGGCGGTGTGCAGCCGGTTCGCGAATTCGTGTCTCTGGATGCGGAGCGCCGTGGAGAGGGCGCCGACCGCGTCGAGTTGTCGGCTGAGCTCTTCGACCTGGGTCCGATCGAGCACGGTGAGCACCCAGCCGAGATCACTGTTACCGCGAATCACTTTGCGCGCCGCGACGAGCAGCACCGACGGACCGACGACGACCTGCACCGTGGCGGCACCGCCCACGCCGGCATCGTCGAGCAGCCCGATGATCGGAGCGGGAATGCTGAGCGAGCGGATCTGGCGGCCCGCGACATCCCCCAGCCGGAGCAGGCGGCGCGCCTTCGCATTGCAGACCGTGACTCGTCCGTCGGGGGCGATCCCGATGACCCCCTCGGCGACGCCGTACAGCACCACCTCCTGATCCTGGACGAGTGTGGAGATCTCCTCCGGTTCGAGGCCGAGGGTCAGGTGACGAAGCCTGCGCACGAGGAAGGTCGAGGCGAGCGCGCCGGCAACAAGGGCTCCGGCGACCGTGAGCAGGATCGGGCTGATGGCGGCCCCGGCACTCGCGAGCACGTCCTGAGTGGAGAAGCCGACGCTGACCTCCCCGACGATGGCGTTGTGACCGGAGTTCCAGATGGGCACCTTGGCGCGCGCGGAAGGACCGAGCGTGCCGCTCTGCTCCTCGACGACCTCTTTGCCGGAGAGCGCACCGGATGGGCTGGTGCTCACCCTCTGGCCGAGAAGGGACGCCGTCGGGTGCGACAGTCGCATCCCGTCGTCGTCGGTGATCACGACGAAGAGCGCATGCGTGCGCATCCGAATCGCCTCGCCGATCTCCTGAAGCGGTCCCTGTCGAAGCACGGAGTTCGACGGCAGGCTCGCCGCGCCGCTGAGCTTCGCGACCTCGACGCGCACGTCGGTATCCGCCGCGACACTCTGCGCGACGGCAAGAGCACGAGATTCCGTCTCGGTGGTGAGGCGTTGATAGGTGAGCCACACGTAGAGGGCGGCGGTCGAGAGAACGACGAGCAACAACACCCCCATCTGCAGAAGAAATGTCTGGGTGGAGAACGTGAGCCGTCGCCGCATCCTGCCCGGTCGCCCGATGGTGGTACCCCAGCGCATGCCACCTCCTCGTAGCAAAACAGAACTCGCCGAACCTCGGCGAAACCGCGCGAGCACAACGGGAAAAACGCGGTAAACGCATTCTTTTGTGGGCAAGTGACCTAAAGCGCTGCGGGCTTAGGGCCAACTATACGATCACTCCCATCGCACTGCTCAAGCCGTGAGCTCGATCGTCAAAGGAGACGCCATGACATCAGCGCCAGCTACCCCGATTCTCACCGGGGAGGTCTAGACCATGTCCGAATCATCCCCGCGCCTCTTCGAAACTCGGCTCACGGACGTCGAGCCCGCCATCGAGTTGCGCAGCGTTACCAAACAATTCACCACGCCGGATGGATCGGCGTACACCGCGATCAAGGAGATGGACCTGCGGGTGGAGCCCGGCGAGTTCTGCGCCATCGTCGGGCCGACGGGCTGCGGCAAGTCCACCTCTCTCACCCTCATCTCCGGGCTCGAACGACCAACGGCCGGTACCGTCGAAGTCCACGGCCAGGTCGTCAAGAGCATCACCCCTGGGGTCGGATTCATGTTCCAGACCGACGCGATCCTGCCCTGGAAGTCGGTCCTCGACAACGTGGCCATGGGCCCTCGCTTCCGCGGGACCGATCGCCGGGCCGCCGAGACTCGAGCAAAGGACTGGATCCGTCGCGTCGGCCTCGCCGGCTTCGAAGATCGCTTTCCCCATCAGCTCTCCGGCGGAATGCGCAAACGGGTCGCCCTCGCCCAGAGCCTCATCAACGAACCTGGCATCCTCCTGATGGACGAACCCTTCAGCGCGCTCGACGTGCAGACCCGGGCGATCATGTCCAACGAACTGCTCACGCTCTGGGATGACACCAGGCCCGCCGTGGTCTTCGTCACCCATGACCTCGAGGAGGCGATCGCCCTGGCGGACAAGGTCGTCGTCATGACGGCCGGCCCTGGAGGCACCGTCAAGGCGACGTTCGACATCGACCTGCCCCGGCCCCGGGTCGTGCAGGAGATCCGCTTTCAGCAGCGGTTCGTCGACCTCTACCAGCAGATCTGGGAGGCCCTCCGTTCCGAGGTCGACATCGCATACTCCCAGACCACCCGTGCCAACGGAAAGGTGGCGTGACCATGACCGCAATCGCCGGCGCCGAATCCGATATCGGCCACACCGCGGCGGCCCCGCGAGGCCCGAGAGACCTGCGTTCTCGCCGTCGCCGACACCGGTTCATCGTGCATCTCTGGCAGGTCGGAATTCTCGTGGTCGTCATCGGGGGCTGGCAGCTCTTCGTCGGCAGCGACTCGACGAAGATCATCCTCTACGGAGTGCCGAACGGCATTGTCGCGCAACTGATCACCTGGCTCACCCAGGGGACCGCGCTCGGCCCGCTCTGGCTGCAGATCGTCGTCACGCTCGAAGAGGCACTCATCGGATTCGTCATCGGCTCAGCGCTCGGCATCGTCTTCGGAATCGCCCTCGGCCGGGTGCACTACCTCGCAGAGATTCTCGGCCCATTCATCAAGGTGCTCAACTCGATACCGCGCATCGTGCTCGGAGCGGTGTTCGTGCTCGCGCTCGGCCTCGGCATCGAGTCGAAGGTGCTGCTGGTGATCGTCCTGGTGTTCTTCGGGGTGTTCTTCAACGCCTTCCAGGGCGTGCGAGAGGTCGACAGGAACTTCATCGCCAACGCCACGATTTTGGGCGCGTCCTCCTGGGAGGTCACCTGGCACGTTGTTCTCCCCTCCGCCTTCACCTGGATCATCGCGAGCCTCCACGTGAGCTTCGGGTTCGCCCTCATCGGCGCCATCGTCGGCGAGTTCCTGGGTGCGCAGCAGGGCCTCGGCTACCTCATCCGGCAATCGCAGGGCACTTTCAACGCCAACGGCGTCTGGGCGGCGATGTTGATCCTCGGGATCGTCGCGCTCATTGCCGAATATCTCATCGGAAAGCTCGAGAACAGGCTGCTCCGCTGGCGTCCACCGCAGCTCGGAGGCCTCGACCCGCAGGGTTCCGGCCTGTGAGCACTCGATTCTTTCCCGACCCATCCGCAACAATCACCACCACACCAAGGAGAGTCCAATGAAGAACAATCCACGATCCCCGCGCCTGAGGATGCTGGCCGGTGCCGGCATCGCCGCCGCACTAGCCCTCACCGGATGCAGCTCCGGTGGCGGTGCCGCACCCACCGCGGGTGCGACCGCGGACTCGGCGAACGGAACGGTCAGCATCATGGTGGGCGGCCTGAACAAGCAGATCTACCTGCCGTTCAAGCTGGCCGAGCAACTCGGCTACTACAAGGAGCAGGGCCTGACGGTCACCCTGTCCGACGAGCCCGCCGGTGTCGACGCGACGACCAACATGCTCGCCGGCAAGGTTGACGGGGTCGGCGGTTTCTATGACCACACGATCGACCTCGCCGGTCTCGGCCAGCAGGTCGAATCGGTCGTCAACATGCTGACCACGCCGGGAGAAGTGGAGTTGTGCCGCACGGACCTCAAGAGCACCGTCAAGTCGGCCGCCGACTTCAAGGGTCTCAACCTGGGAATCACCGATGTCGGATCGTCGACGGACTTCCTCACCCAGTACCTGACCAAGAACGCAGGCGTCGATCCAGCGACGACCACGCGCATCGGCGTCCAGTCGGGAGCGACCCTCATCGGCGCGATCCAGCACAAGAACGTCGACTGCGCCATGACGACGGAACCGACGGTGTCCCAGCTTCTGGCAACGGGTGACGCCTACATTCTTCTCGACATGCGAACCGCGGCCGGAACGTCCAAAGCACTGGGCGGCGAGTATCCGGCGACGTCGCTGTATATGAAGACGTCCTACGTCAAGCAGAACCCCATCACGGTACAGAAGCTGGTCAACGCCTACGTCAAGACCCTCGCGTACATCCAAGCTCATGACGGCGCTCAGATCGCGGCGAAAATGCCGGCGGACTACTACGCCGGCGCGGGGCTGGCCGCCTACGTGAAGGCGTTCGACTCCGAGAAGGGTATCTACAACCCGACCGGAATCATGCCGCCGAACGGGCCGCCGACCAACCTCAAGGTGCTGAGTCTGTTCAACAAGAACGTCCAGGGCAAGACGATCGATCTGAAGTCGACGTACACCGATCAGTTCGTGAAGGCCGCGAAGTAGGGATTCCGCCGACAGCCGCCGATCTCCTCCAGGGGGTCGGCGGTTGTTCTGCGCCGGTACCCTGCCCGGACGCGAGGCTATGCGTCGCGCTGGGCGAAGGCGCTTTCGTAGAGGCAGACGGATGCTGCGGTCGCCAGGTTCATGGACTCGGCATGGCCGTAGATCGGCACCGTGATCGCGCGATCGGCGAGGGCGAAATGTTCGTGGGAGAGGCCGCGCGCCTCGTTGCCGAAGAGCCACGCCGTCGGATTCGCCAACACGCCTTCCCGGCGGACTTCGAGCAGATCGTCGCCCTTGATATCGGCGGCGAGTACGGTGAGACCGGCCTCGCGTGCCTTCTCGAGCACGCTCTCGAGCTCTGCCCCGACGGCCACCGGAAGGTGGAAGATCGAGCCGGTGGAGGCCCGCACGACCTTCGGGTTGTAGAGGTCGACGCTGCGACCCGTGAAGATCACGCCGTCAGCCCCAGCGGCATCCGCTGCCCTGATGATGGTGCCGGCATTTCCTGGGTCGCGAACCTCCTCGAGGATGGCGATCAGCTTGGGCTGAGAGCGCAGGAGGTCTTTGACCGAGGTCGGGAACTGGTGGCACACGGCGACGATGCCCTGGGGTGTGACAGTGTCGGCCATCGCGTCGAGCACATGCTCTGTGACGAACTCGACATCGACACCGCCGTCCACGGCCGCCTGCGCGATATCGGTGTATCGCTCGATCGCCGTGGGGGTGGCATAGAGCTCGACCACCAGCTCCGGGCGGAAGGTCATCGCCTCGGCGACGGCCTGGGGCCCCTCAAGGAGGAACAGTCCCGTGGTCGCCCGAGCTTCGCGCTTGGCGAGCTTGGCGACGCTTCTCACGCGGGGTGAGCGGGGGTTATCGAGCACGCGCCCATCCTATTCGGGCATGCCGAATACGGGCTGACCTAGCGCTCCTCCGGCGTGTACACGGCGTAGGCCGACTCCCACAGCTTCTCGGCACAAAGAGGGAGCCCGGCCACCACCTGGTAGCCGGGCTCCTCGAGGTCGTACTTACGCGGCACTGACCTTCGGCGCGGACGTGTCGGCGGGCAGCGCGGCCTTCGCGGTCGCGACGAGCGCGGCAAACGTGGCGGGCTCGGTCACGGCAAGATCGGCGAGAATACGACGGTCGACACCGACACCGGCCAGGTTCAGACCCTGGATAAGGCGGTTGTAGGTGAGGCCGTTGGCGCGGGAGGCCGCATTGATGCGCTGGATCCACAGGCGACGGAAGTCACCCTTGCGGGCACGACGGTCACGGTACGCGTAGACGAGGGAGTGGGTGACCTGCTCCTTGGCCTTGCGGTACAGGCGCGAACGCTGGCCACGGTAACCGGATGCGCGCTCGAGGATGACCCGACGCTTCTTGTGGGCGTTGACGGCCCTCTTTACTCTTGCCATTTCCTAGTCCTTATTCGTAGTCGGCGTTACTTGCCGAGAAGCTTCTTGATGGCCTTGACGTTCGCCGGAGCGATGACCTCGTCCTGGTTCAGGCGACGCTTGCGCTGGCCCGACTTCGACTCCAGGTTGTGGCGCATGCCAGCCTGCTGCTTCATGATCTTTCCGCTACCGGTGACCTTGAATCGCTTCTTGGTGCCGGAGTGCGTCTTCTGCTTGGGCATTTCTCTCCTTGTTCGTGCCATTCGACGGGATTAGTGGACTAATCCGTCGTCACATCTGCTGGTGCAGTCTTGGGTGCCGCGGCGCGGGGCTTCGGCACGGCGCCGGGGGTGGGGGTCGGCTTGGATGCTGCAGCCGGGGTCGCTTTGGGGGTAGGCGGCTTCGGAGCAGCAGTGGTTTTCGCCTCCGCCGATGCTGCGTCCTCGGCGGGCTCGGCAACGCGAGCGGGGGCGGCCTTCGCGGCGGCCGGAGCAGGTGCTTCGGAGACCGCGGGGACCACCGGTGCCGCCTGCACGGGTGCCACTACGGGTACGCCATCGGCAGCAGGCGCAGGCGCGGCGGTGGCCGGGCGCTCGACCCGGGCGGCCTTCGTCGCCGGACGCTTCGCGTCGTGCTCTGCCTTGACCTCGGCCTTCGTCTTGAGCGGACCGATGACCATGACCATGTTGCGGCCGTCGATGGTCGGGGTCGACTCGACGGTGCCGAACTCGGCCACATCCTCGGCAAAGCGCTGCAGCAGGCGAACGCCCTGCTCTGGGCGTGACTGCTCACGACCCCGGAACAGGATCATGGCCTTCACCTTGTCACCCGTCTTCAGGAAGCCCTCCGCGCGCTTGCGCTTGGTCTCGTAGTCGTGGACATCGATCTTGAGCCGGAAGCGAACCTCTTTGAGGATCGTGTTCGACTGGTTGCGCTTGGCTTCTTTCGCCTTCTGCGCGGTTTCGTACTTGAACTTGCCGAAATCCATGATCTTGGCAACGGGAGGCTTGGAATTGGGAGCAACCTCAACCAAATCCAGGTCGGCCTCCTGGGCAAGACGGATTGCGTCTTCAATGCGCACTACACCGACCTGCTCGCCGTTGGGGCCAACAAGTCGGACCTCCGGCACGCGGATTCGGTCATTGGTACGGGGATCGCTGATGCGTAACTCCTTAGTCGGTTCTGGTGACCAGAGAGCGACGGCGGAATGCCGACACTCGGGACGAAGGAGAAGATTTGCGCTCCGGCGCCCGAAGCTCGGTCACCAGGCACAGCGCCCTGGACTCTCCGCTCGCCATAACGGCAAGCGGAGGGGGCACCAACAACCCGGTAACCTTAATGTGTTGAATAAACACGCAAGCGGTCAAGCGCGGGTGGGAGAATCTCCACTTTCGTTCCGAGACTTTAGAGTCTCGAAGCCAGCGTCCAGTGTAACAGAGGATCTTCCCCCATGAGCGATACAGAGCATATCCACGCCTTTGATGAGAATGATGCCGCTCGCGACATCGCGGAGGTGCCGGCGATCGAGGTCATCAACACCGTCGCAGTGCACCTGCTGAGTGCCGCCGCCGTCAAATGCGGACTGGCGGATGACCCGGAGAATCAGCTCGACCTCGATGAGGCCCGCAAGCTCATCAACGCGCTCGCTGGACTCGTGACCGCCAGCGCGCCCGACCTCGGCGACCAGCACGCTCGAGCCCTTCGCGACGGGCTCCGTTCGGTGCAACTCGCATTCCGCGAAGCATCGGCCATGCCGGATGCTCCCGGATTCGGCGCCGGCGAGAAGTGGACCGGCCCGGTCAACTAGCGCTCGTCGTCGAACAGCTTCGGCGGTGGCGGCTGGTTTCTGCGTGACCGAATCGTGACGAACACCCCGAGTGCGACCCAGACGACGGCCACGACGAAGAACCACGGCTGGGACGCCGCGCCGAAGACCAGCCCGAGGAGCACGACCACGAAGATCACGTTGAGCCACCAGTAGATCGAACGGTTCCGCAGGGAGAACGGGCGGCGAGGTGGCGGGGTCCGGTGCCCCTCGGGCTCGTCCTTGAACAGCCATCCGCTCGGGTCACGCTCCGATCCATTGCCGCTCATGGCTGCCAGCGTAGACCAGCGGCCTGCGAGTTCAGGCCGCTGCGGTAAGCAGCACGCGCATCGAATCGACACGGGCTGTGATGATCGGGCTCGTGGACCAGCGTTCCCGGAGACGGCCGAGAAGCGCATCGAGCTCTGCCTGCGCGAGACCCGCGACGATGGCGAGGCGTACGAGGAGTTCGGGGCCGGCGAGCCGGGCATCCGGATCCCCTGTGTCCAGTACCACCGCGGACACGGCGTTCTCGGACTCCGCGGCCACCAGGAACTCGCGCAGAACCGCCCCGTCGAGGTAACTCGGCATCCAGGGCTGCGACTGCGCGATGGCCCACAGTGCCGGGCGACGGATGATGAACTCCGTCGCCGAGGTCGCATCGAGAACCACGAGTTCGGTGTCGTCGCTCGCCGCGGCAAGCGCCACCCGTACGGCGTCCGCCGGCACGGGCCTCGCCGTCGGATTCCAGTGCTGCATCGTCTCGACCGAGCTGAAGACCGGCATCACGTCACGACCGTCTGGACCGGCCACCGTCACGATCGAGAGTTCCGCGCTCTTATCGACGAGTTGACCGTGGTCGCCGAGGTCGGACTCCCCCAGTCGCGCGACGAGCGGGACGAGCAGTCTGGATGCACGGAAGGCATCGACGACGTCGACCTCGCCAGCCTCACGAGCACCGAATCGCCGCAGCGCCTCGATGAGCCGCTCCGGGGCGGACCCGTCATCGCTGGAGAAGGCGTTGTGATCGAAGTGCCGGCCCTCCCATGGCGTTCCCGCAGAATCGCTTCCGCTCATCAGGCTCCGGCGACGTCCAGCGCCTGGGCCAGGGTGAAGGCCTTGGCATAGAGCGCCTTGCCGACGATCGCGCCCTCGATGCCGTAGGGCACGAGCGCACGGAGGTCGGCGATGTCGTCGAGAGTCGAGATGCCGCCGGAAGCGATGACGGGCTTGTCCGTGCGGTCAGCGACGGAGCGCAGCAGCTCGAGGTTCGGGCCCTGCAGCGTGCCGTCTTTCGTGACGTCCGTGACGACGTACCGACTGCATCCCGCCGCCTCGAGTCGTTCGAGGACCTGGAAGAGGTCGCCACCCTCCTTCGTCCAGCCGCGGGCAGCCAGAACTGTTCCACGGACGTCGAGGCCGACCGCTATGGTCTCACCGAACTCACCGATGACGTGGGCGGCCCACTCGGGGTTCTCGAGCGCGGCGGTGCCGAGGTTGATGCGTCTGGCACCCGTCGCAAGCGCGTCTTCGAGGCTGGCATCATCCCGGATGCCTCCGGAGAGTTCGATCTGCACGTCGCCGCGAACCTGGCGGATGACCTTCTTAATCACGGCGTGGTTGTTGCCGCGCCCGAACGCTGCATCGAGGTCGACGAGGTGGATCCACTCCGCACCCTGCGACGCCCAGTCGATAGCGGCATCCATCGGGTCGCCGTAGTTGGTCTCGCTGCCCGCCTCGCCCTGGGTGAGGCGCACGGCCTTGCCCCCCGCGACGTCGACCGCGGGGAAAAGCGTGAGTGGCGGGGTGTTGGTGAGCTCGCTCATGATCTCTCTTCTCGGCTTCCTGGCCGCTGGACCGCGCAGAACCGGCGAATGGGCGTGTAACTGCTACTCACTCCGGAGCGCCGCAATCCAATTGGACAGCAGCCGGATGCCGGGCGCGCCCGATTTCTCGGGATGGAATTGTGTCGCCGACAGCGGTCCGTTCTCGACCGCCGCGAGGAAGCGGGTGCCGTGTTCCGCCCAGGTCAGGTGTGGGCGCGGAAACGGCGGCGTCGCCTCGAGGCTCCAGTCGCTGGCGGCGTAGGAGTGAACGAAATAGAAGCGTTCGTCGGCAATTCCTTCGAAGAGCACCGAGTCATCCGGCGCCTCGACCGTGTTCCAGCCCATGTGCGGAAGGATCGGGGCATCCAATTCCGTCACGGTGCCGGGCCACTCGCCGAGGCCCTCCGTCTCGACGCCGCGTTCGACGCCGCGGGCGAAGAGCACCTGCATGCCGACACAGATGCCGAGGACCGGCAGCCCTCCCGCCAATCGGCGGTCGACGAGCTCGGCGCCGTCAACCGTCTTGAGGGCATCGACGACGGCCGAGAACGCGCCGACTCCTGGCACGACGAGGCCATCGGCAGCGAGAACCTTCTTGCGGTCGGCGGTGAGCTCCACCCTGGCTCCGGCGGCCTCCAGTGCCTTGGCCGCCGAGTGGACATTGCCGCTGCCGTAGTCCAGAACGACGACGGATGGCTGGCGCACGATTACAGCGCACCCTTGGTCGATGGGATGCCGCTGACCCGAGGATCCGGAGAGACGGCCTGCCGCAACGCTCGTGCAAAGGCCTTGAACTCCGCCTCCGCGATGTGGTGCGGGTCGCGGCCGGCGAGCACCGTCAGGTGGACGGTGAGGCCGGCGTTGAAAGTGATCGCCTCGAAGACGTGGCGGACCATTGACCCCGTGAAGTGTCCGCCGATGAGGTGATATTCGAACCCGGCGGGCTCGCCGGAGTGCACGAGATAGGGACGCCCGGAAATGTCGACGACCGCCTGAACGAGGGCCTCGTCCAGCGGCACCATGGCGTCGCCGAAGCGCGCGATGCCCGTCTTGTCGCCGAGAGCCTCGCGCAGGGCCATGCCGAGGACGATGCCGATGTCCTCGACCGTGTGGTGCACGTCGATCTCGGTGTCGCCGTTCGCCCGCACCTCGAGGTCGATGAGCGAGTGCTTGGAGAACGCGGTGAGCATGTGATCGAAAAAGGGCACGGAACTGTGGATCTCGGATTTTCCCGTGCCATCGAGATCGATCGCCAGCTCGATGCTCGACTCGCTGGTCTCCCGCTGGAGCCGTGCCACCCGGTGCGTACTCATGAGCCAATCCTAGCGATCGTGGGTAGGCCGGCCATGGCGTCGAGGAAGGCCGTGGTCTCGCCCGCGGTCCCCGCCGTGACGCGCAGGTGGTTCGGAATATTGAGATCCCGGATGATGATGTCCTGTTCCAGAAGGGCCTCGAAGACGGCGTGTGGGTCGGCGACACCTCCGAACAGTACGAAGTTGGACCAGCTCGGCCAGACAGGGAATCCGAGCCTCGGCAGTTCCTCCAGTATCCGGTCCCGCTGACCCTTGATGTCGTCCACCATCGCGAGCATTTCGGCGCTGTGGGCGAGGGCGGCGATTGCCGCAGCCTGGGTCAGCGCGGACAGGTGGTACGGGAGCCGAACGAGACGCAGGGCGTCCGCGACCGCCGGGTCCGCGGCGAGGTAACCGAGGCGAGCACCGGCAAAGGCGAAGGCCTTGCTCATGGTGCGCGAAACGATGAGGCGCTCGCGACCGTCGAGGAGGCTGAGGGCCGTCGGCGACCCCGATGGCGCGAACTCGGCGTAGGCCTCATCGACGACGACGACGCCGTCGGTGGCGTCGTACGCCGCCGCGATCGTTTCCACGGAGAGAGGCGTGCCCGTCGGGTTATTGGGTGAACAGAAGAACACGAGGTCGGGCTTGGTGTTCTCGATCCAGCTCACGGCCGTTTCGGGCGAGATCTCGAAGTTCGCATAGCGCTCACCCGGTATCCAGCGGGTGCCCGTGCCCGCTGCGATGATCGAGTGCATCGAATAGGTGGGCGGAAAGCCGAGAACACTGCGGCCCGGCCCACCGAACGCCTGCAGGATCTGCTGCAGAACCTCGTTCGAGCCGTTCGCGGCCCAGAGGTTCTCCCTGGTGAGTCCGTTGCCGAGGTAACCGGCGAGGCTGTCCCGAAGGACGGTGAATTCCCGGTCGGGATAGCGGTTGACGCTGAGCACGGCCTCGGCGACCGCTCTGACGATGTCGGTAGCGACGTCCTCGGGAATCGGATGCGTGTTCTCGTTGACGTTGAGCCGTATCCTGACGTGCTCCTGCGGAGCTCCGTAGGGCTTCAGACCTCGGAGGTCGTCGCGAATGGGGAGATCACTGAGACTGGCCACCCGTCAATGCTAGAGCGCGGCGAGACCCGATCAGCGCGAATACTGCTGGGGGATCGCGAGCTTCTGCCCGGCCTGGATGTCGGCACCCGCCAGCTGATTCAGATGCACGATGTCGGCGACGACATCGCGTGGGTCGGCCGATGGGGCGATGTCGCCGGCAAGCTGCCAGAGCGTCTCACCTGGCTGCACGGTGACGTGCTGGAATGAGACCGAGCCGACCTCGCCGGACGCCGTCGCACCGCCGCCGTTGGTCGCGAAGTAGAAAGCCGCGATCACGAGAGGAAGCGCCGCAAGGGTGGTGAGAACCACACGCCCGCGCTTCGTCAGGTGCAAGCGAGGCGATACCGGCATGGTGTCCATCACTGCTGTGCTCATAGTTGCGACCTTTCTTCTGCGAGGTTCAGCGGAGGGTTTTCGTATCCGACGCTCGGCCGGGAGCGCCGGATACGAAGCTTTGTTCCGAACATATCTTCGATTATGGGAAAATTCAAGCCCGATATTCGATTTTCTGTGACCAATCCATACGACACACTCGAACACAGGTATGTTTCTGGCCAGAATGTGGATACAGTTTCGATTGTCTGGTGATCAGGTAACCAGGCACCACCGACATTGCTGATGGCAAGGTCGCCACGACGAGCGGGAGAGACATGGACGACGCGAGCGAACCGCGGGAGGCTGGCCCCGTACAGGAGAAGCCCGGCACTCGCCGACGCAAGAGTTTGAGCGACAAGCAGCTCGCGATTCTCGATGTGATCCAGCGTGCCGTGGCTACACGCGGCTATCCGCCGAGCATGCGGGAGATCGGAGACGCCGTCGGCCTCTCTTCGCTGTCGAGCGTCACCCATCAGCTCAACCAGCTCGAGTTGAGCGGTTATCTGCGCCGCGATCCGAACCGCCCGCGCGCGCTCGAGGTACTCATCGATCTGCAGCAGGAGGACGGCGGTGTCGTCTCCGACAACCCGACCCCCATCGGAGACGCGGCAATGGTGCCACTGGTCGGACGTATCGCGGCCGGCATCCCGATCACCGCGGAGCAGCAGGTGGACGAGGTCTTTCCGCTCCCCCGCCAGCTCGTCGGGAGGGGCGAACTCTTCATGCTCAAGGTCGTCGGCGACTCGATGATCGACGCCGCCATCTGCGACGGCGATTGGATCGTCGTGCGTCAGCAGAAGACCGCGGAGAACGGCGACATCGTCGCCGCGATGCTCGATGACGAGGCGACCGTCAAGGTCTTCCAGCAGCGCGACGGCCACACCTGGCTGCTCCCCCGCAACAGCGCTTTCGCGCCGATCCTCGGCGACTTCGCCGAGTTGCTCGGCAAGGTGGTCGCGGTACTCCGGTCCGTCT
This sequence comes from Microbacteriaceae bacterium, assembly GCA_025465035.1. Lineage (GTDB taxonomy): Bacteria > Actinomycetota > Actinomycetes > Actinomycetales > Microbacteriaceae > Lacisediminihabitans. The sequence continues at coordinate 17,089 of JAODMH010000110.1, forward strand.
GACCCGGTATCGACAGCTCAGGGCCCACGTCGCATCCACGTCGCGGCGTCGCGGCCACGTCGCGGCGGAGTTACTGCATCGCGGCGGAGACCTGCCGCCCTCCGCGACGCAGTATCCCCGCCGCCGCACGCAGTTTCTCCGCCGCCGGGCTGTTAGTCCGCCGCCACACGTTGTGACTCCGCCGAGGTCGAGCTACGCCGCACAGGAGTCGCCGGGGTCGAACAGGGCCGTCGGCGATCAGGCGTGGACGTGCGACCCGCGAACCGCACGGGTTGCTGCCAGCACGTTGGTGAGTGACTCCACCGTCTCGTCGTACCCACGGGTCTTCAGGCCGCAGTCCGGGTTGACCCAGACCTGACGCTCCGGGATGGAACCCAGGGCGATCTCGATCAGGTCGGTGACCTCTTCGATGGACGGGACGCGGGGAGAATGGATGTCGTAGACACCCGGTCCGATGCCGCGGCCGAACCCGCTGCGCTGGATGTCGGGGACCACCTCCATCTTCGAGCGGGCGGCCTCGATCGACGTGACATCCGCATCCAGATTGTTGATCGCGTCGATGACGACGCCGAACTCCGAGTAGCAGAGGTGGGTGTGGATCTGCGTCTTGTCCTCGACGCCCGCCGTCGCGAGGCGGAAGGAACCGACCGACCAGTCGAGGTAGTCGGCGTGGTCCTTCTTCTTGAGCGGCAGCAGCTCCCGCAGCGCCGGCTCATCTACCTGGATGATGCCGATACCGGCGGCTTCGAGATCGGCGATTTCGTCGCGCAGGGCGAGGGCCACCTGGTTGGCGGTGTCACCGAGCGGCTGGTCATCGCGAACGAAGGACCAGGCCAGGATGGTCACCGGCCCGGTGAGCATCCCTTTGACGGGCTTCGAGGTGAGGCTCTGCGTGTATGTCGACCATTCGACGGTGATCGGTGCTGGGCGTGAGACATCGCCCCAGAGGATCGACGGGCGCGTACAGCGGCTGCCGTATGACTGCACCCAGCCGTTCTGCGTAACCGCGAAACCGTCGAGGTTCTCGGCGAAGTACTGCACCATGTCGTTGCGCTCCGGCTCGCCGTGCACGATCACGTCGAGGCCGATGGATTCCTGCAGTTCGACGACATTGCGGATCTCGGCCCGCATCGCCTCCTTGTACTGTTCCTCCGTGATCGTGCCCTTCGCAAAGGCAGCGCGCGACTTGCGAATATCGCCGGTCTGCGGGAACGATCCGATGGTCGTGGTCGGCAGGAAGGGCAGACCAAGCGCGGCGTCCTGCGCGGCGAGCCGGGTGGCGTAGTCCCCGCGCGAGAAGTCCTCGGCGCTCAGCGAAGCGGCGCGGGCGCGCACGGCACCGTCGCGCACGCCGGCGGCATGGTGCCGGTCCTCAAGAGCTGCGGATGCCGCATCCAGCTCGTCCTGGATCGCCGCCCTGCCCTCGGTCAGCCCCTGCGCAAGAGTGGCGACCTGCCCGACCTTCTGGTCGGCGAATGCCAGCCAGCTCGTGAGCTGTGCACCCAACAGCGGCTCGTCGTCGACGTCATGCGGAACATGGAATAGCGAGGTCGAGGTCGTGACCGCGACACTCGGCGACAGCGAGCGCAGGTCCTCGAGGGTACCGAAAGCCCCGGCGAGGTCGCTGCGCCAGATGTTGTGGCCGTCGATGACGCCACCGACGAGGGTCTTCTCGGTGCGGAAGCCCTCCGGAATGGACCCGCGCACCAGGTCGAGCCCTATCGCCTCGATCGGCGTCGAATCGAGCACCGAAAGGGCATCGTCGAGGCTGCCGTACGGCGCGGCGACGAAGATCTGCGGGCGAACGGGAACGGCACTCAGCGCATCGTAGGCGCGCTTGGTGGCAGCGAGCACCTGCTCGCGGGGGACCTCGATACTCTCGCTCACCAGGCCGGGTTCATCCAACTGCACCCACTCGGCCCCGACGGCAGTCAGCGCGGCCAGGAGCTCCGCATAGACCGGAAGCAGGTCGTCGAGCCGGTCGAGGGGCTGGTAGCCCTCCTGCGCCCCCTCACTCGGCTTGCTGAGCAGCAGGAAGGTGACCGGGCCGACGATGACGGGACGGGTGCGATACCCACTCGTCGTGGCCTCGGCGACCTCGCGCACGAGACGGTCGGAGGCGAGGTGGAACTCGGTCTCCGGACCGATCTCCGGCACGAGATAGTGGTAGTTCGAGTCGAACCACTTGGTCATCTCAGCGGGGGTGTTCTGACCCTCCCCACGGGCGATGGTGAAGTATCCCGCGAGATCGATCGTGCCGTCGGCCCCGACGAGCGAGGCGAAACGGCTGGGGACGGCACCGACAGTGATGGCGGCATCCAGTACCTGGTCGTAGTAGGAGAAGGCCTCCGGAATCGAGGAATCGGTCGCGCCGAGGCCGAGCGACACAAGGCGCTCACGCGTGACCGCGCGGAGGTCGGCGGCTTTCGCCTCGAGTTCCTCGGCGGTGATCGTGCCGGCCCAGAAGGACTCGACGGCCTTCTTCAACTCGCGTCGGCGGCCGATCCGGGGATAACCCAGGATGCTTCCGGTGGGGAATGATGGCGCGGTCATGCGGATTCCTTGCTGTTCGTTAGTGCTGCGGAGGGTGTTTCACTCAGGCCGACGCCCTCCAGCACGGAGAGCACCGCCCGATGCGTGTTGTGCGTGTAGAGATGCAGCGCTGGCGCATCGCCGGCGAGGAGTTCGTTCGCGAGACGGATGGAGTGCTCGACCCCGATCGCGAACTGCTCCTCGAGAGACTCCGCGGTCTCAAGCTGCCTGGCCAGCTCGACCGGTTCGCGTTCTCCACTCAGCTCGAGGACGCGGGTCAGACGGGTGGGGGATGTCACCGGCATCAGCCCGGGAATGATCGGAATCGTCACGCCCGCCGACCTGGCCGCCGCAACGAAGTCGAGATAGTCGTCTGCATGGAAGAACAGCTGGGTGATGGCGAGCGTGGCGCCGGAGGTCTGCTTCGCCAGCAGCACGTCGATGTCCTGGTCGGGCCGGTGCGATCGCGGATGACCGTTCGGGAAGGCGGCGACGGCGACTCTGACCTTGGGTCGGGCCGAACGGATCTGGCCCAGCCCCGCGGACGTGCGCGAGGGAACTGTCGCATACTGCGCACGCTCCGTCTGCACCCGATGGATGAGCTGGACGAGTTCGGATGCTGTGCCAAGGTCGCCGAGAAAGTGGTCACCCTCGACCGAACCGCGCGGCGGATCCCCACGCACCGCGAGAAAGCTCGTGACACCCGCGTCGAGGAACTCCCGCACCAGTCGATTGGCCTCATGGTGCGAGGATCCGACACAGGTCAGGTGTGCCATCGGCTGCACACTGGTGCGCTCGAGGATGTACCGCAGCACGTCCAGCGAACTCTCCCGCGACGAACCGCCCGCGCCAAACGTCACAGAGATGAACTCGGGGCCCGCCCTGGCGAGCTTCTGGATGGTATCGGGCAGTGAATCCTGCGCGGCCTGCGAGCGCGGCGGAAACAGCTCGAACGAGAACGGGGTTCTCGGGGTTCGAGTGTGTTCCTGCGACACGGTCGGGTCCAATCCTGCGACGGGCGAGTGTCCTGCGAGCCTCGAAAGCCCCACAGAGCACCCAAATTATCGGATGCGGGCCAGAAAGGCTCCTGTGGGCGGGTGCCGGGCTCGGCGGTCGCACCGTCGACCTCGAACACCGGACGACTGGAAACTCAGACTACCAAGCGCCCTCTGACAGAGGTCAAGTGTTACGCGTGTTTACGAGTCCCGGTCACCGGGCCGCATTGACGAGCACGGAGGTGAAGGGCCGAAGTGCCGCGGCGTGTTCCTCATTCACCAGCGCAGAAACCCGGGTGCCCGACTCTTCGTACGAGGTCGTCAAGATCCTGCCGTGCTCGTGCAGCGACGCGACGAGGTCGCCGCGCTCATAGGGAATGAGCAGGTCGAGTTCGACCGACGGAACCGGAAGCGCCGCCGCGATCGCCGCGAGAAGCTCCTCGACACCCTCGCCGGTGCGGGCCGACACGAAGATCGCGTTCGGCTCGAGTCCGCGCAGCACTAGGCGCTGGTCCGGATCGACGAGGTCGCTCTTGTTGAACACCACGATCTCGGGGATGTGCCGCGCCTCGACCTCGCCGATGACGTTGCGCACCGTGGCCAGCTGGTTCGCCGGATCCGGATGAGAGCCATCGACCACATGGAGGATCACGTCGGAATCGGCTATCTCCTCGAAGGTCGAGCGGAACGCCTCGACGAGCTGGTGCGGCAGGTTGCGCACGAAACCGACGGTGTCGGTGAGCGTGTACGCCTGGCCGTCCTCCGTCAGGTTCTTGCGTACGGCGGTGTCCAGCGTGGCGAAGAGCGCGTTCTCGACGAGGGCACCCGCCTGCGTGATGCGGTTGAGCAGGGACGACTTGCCGGCGTTGGTGTACCCGGCAATAGCGACGGACGGCACGGAATTGCGATCACGGTTCGCGCGCTTCGCCTGACGAGCGGGCTTGAATCCGAGGATCTGCTTGCGCAGCCTGGACATCCTAGTGTGGATGCGGCGCCGGTCGAGCTCGATCTTCGTCTCACCCGGACCACGGCTTCCCATGCCGTTGCCCGCGCCCACCTGGCCACCGGCCTGGCGGGACATCGACTCGCCCCAACCACGAAGACGAGGGAGGAGGTATTCGAGCTGGGCGAGTTCCACCTGGGCTTTGCCCTCGCGGCTCTTGGCATGTTGGCTGAAGATGTCGAGGATGACGGCCGTACGGTCGATCACCTTGACCTTCACCACGTCCTCCAGAGCGCGTCGCTGGCTCGGAGCCAGCTCGCTGTCGACGATCACGGTGTCCGCGCCAGATGCGGCGACGACATCCCGAAGCTCGATAGCCTTGCCCTTGCCGAAATACGTGCTCGGGTCGGGATGCGCGCGCCGCTGCATCAGACCATCGAGAACCACGGCCCCGGCTGTCTCGGCGAGAGCGGAAAGCTCGCGCATCGAATTCTCGGCGTCGACCGAGTTGCCCTGGCTGTAGATGCCGATGAGCACTACCCGTTCGAGTCGCAGCTGCCGATACTCGACCTCTGTGACATCCTCGAGCTCCGTCGACAGACCCGCGACCCGTCTCAGCGCCTGACGGTCGTCGCGATCGAACTGGTCGCCGTCGCTGGTCGACCGCGTGTCCACCGCTTCGGTCTGGAGTGCCTGAGCGCTCCCACTGGTGAAAATGGCATAGCCGGACGACCGCGTGGCCGCCCTCGCCAGCACGCGGTCGATGAGGTCCCCGTCCTGCGGTTCCAACGGTTCAGTCTCAATCATTGGGTTAACCCTAGCTCCTCGTATTTCGATAAGTTCGTCCTTATGGCCAATGAGCATTACTTCTCAGAAATCCCCGAGAGTCAGCTCAGATTCCGCACCATCAGCGTGCCGCTCGGGGGCCAGACCTATGACCTGGTCACCTCCAACGGCATCTTCAGCCCCGAGCGAATCGACGCCGGAACTCAGGTGCTCCTGGCCCACACCCCGCCGGCTCCTCCCGGAGGGGACTTGCTCGACCTTGGCTGCGGCTGGGGACCGATCGCGCTCACCTTGGCCATCGAATCTCCCCACGCCACCGTGTGGGCTGTCGATGTCAACGAACGAGCGCTCGAATTGGTCCGCCGGAATGCTCGCACTCTCGGCCTCGACAACATCAACGCCTGCCGGCCCGCGGATGTTCCCGCAGACATCGAGTTCGTGAGCATCCGGTCCAATCCGCCCATCAGGGTGGGCAAGGACGAACTGCACAACATGCTCGCTCACTGGATTCCGCGCCTTGAGCCCGGCTCGGATGCCTGGCTCGTCGTGCAGCGGAACCTCGGCTCCGACTCCCTGCAGCGCTGGCTCGAGGGGGCGCTGGCTCACGAGTACACGGTGAGCCGTGCTGCGACCAACAGGGGCTATCGCGTGCTCAGGGTCAAGCGGCACTGAGCCCTAAGCTCCTCGCACCACGAAAGTCGCCAAATGGCCCTCATTGGCGGCGCGATGGGGCAATTTGGCGACGTTGGACCCGCGGTCGGTACGGTGACGCCAGATCAGGGCAGTGGCGCTAGATCGTCAGCTCGCCCTCGAAGACGAGGTCGGCAGGGCCGCTCAGCGAGACGTGCTCGCCGTCTTCTGCCGCCCACATCCGCACTCCGAGAGACCCGCCAGGCACCTCGACCCTCCACTGGTTCGGTGCACCGGCGCCGGCCCAGTAGCGTGTGGCCAGGGCCGCCGCCGCCGCTCCGGTACCGCAGGAGAGGGTCTCGCCGCTTCCTCGCTCATGAACGCGCATGCGGATGCGTCCGATGCCATCCTTCACCAGCGGATCGGCTGGTACGACGAACTCGATGTTGGCGCCGAGCGGCGGCTCAGGGTCGAGCACGGGGATGAAACTGAGATCGGCTGCTTCGAGTTCGTCATCGCTAGAGAGGGCGACGACGACGTGCGGATTGGCGATGGTGATCCCAAGCCCCGGGCGAGCCACCTGGAGATTCTTGGCCCGAACGAGCGGCTCGCCGCCGTCGAGCGACCAGCGCCCGAGGTCCACCTGGAAGCCGGAGGCGTTCCGCTGCAGGTCTCGCACTCCCCCGCGGGTACCGATCGCGAGCGTCTCCCCATCGCCGAGTTTGGCGAGCCCATTCTCGATCAGGTACTTCGCGTACACTCGGATGCCGTTCCCGCACATCTCCGACGGCGAGCCGTCGGCATTGTGGTAGTCCATGAACCACTCGGCCGACTCGTCCTCTGCGAGGGCGGCGGCACCCTCCGGCAGGTTCTTCGAGCGAACGGCACGAATGACCCCGTCGCCGCCAACGCCGAAGTGCCGGTCGGCGATCGCGGCGAGCTGTGCGGTGGTGAGATCGATCTCACCGTCAGGATCGGCGAAGAACACGAAGTCGTTGCCGGTTCCCTGTCCCTTGGTGAAGTGCAATTCAGGCATGATCCAACAGTAGTTGCAGCGCGGCAGGCGACCGACCGGGGTCGTCGTAGTCCAGCCAGGCGGTATGCGGATAGCGCCTGAACCAGCCGACCTGCCGACGCGCATATCTCCTGGTCAGAACCGCCGTCCCCTCGATGGCTTCTGCCTCGGTGACCTCGCCATCGATCTGGGCGATCGCCTGTGCGTAGCCGATCGCCCGCGCGGCCGTGGCACCGAGTCCGGCGTTCCTGAGCGACAGTGCCTCATCGACAAGCCCCTCTCGCCACATTCCCCGGACACGCCCATCGAGCCGTTGCACCAGCTCCGCGCGCGGCGCCCTGAGCCCGATCACGGTCGTCGGCGTCCAATACATCGTCTCGTCGGGCAGCCCAGAACCGAATGGCTTCCCCGTCATCTCGATGACCTCGAGGGCGCGCACGATGCGGCGGGCGTTATGCGGCCCGATGGCAGCGGCAGCAGGGGGGTCGAGCTCGCGCAGCCGTCGATATAGGATTCCGGGGCCCGATTCGGCGAGCTCCGCCTCGAGCCGATCGCGGATCGCGGAGTCGGTTCCCGGAAACTGGAAGTCGTAGATCACGGAAGAGACGTAGAGCCCGGAGCCTCCGACCAGGATAGGGACGGCGCCGCGAGTCTGGATGTCCCTGATCGCCGCTCGCGCATCCGTCTGGTACCCGGCGACGCTCGCTTCTTCCGTCGGATCCAGCACATCGAGCATGTGGTGTGGGATGCCGCGGCGGTCGCCGACGGGTAACTTCGCGGTGCCGATGTCCATGCCGCGATAGAGCTGCATGGCGTCGGCGTTGACGATCTCGGCCGCGCGGTCTCGCAGCCCAAGCGCCTCGGCGAGGTCGAGGGAGAGAGCCGATTTGCCGGTGCCCGTTGCACCA